>DATFFA010000153.1:0-16028 GCA_035250605.1 Variovorax sp.
CGTCATCGGCTATGGCTTCGGCGGCGTGCTGGGCGTGCTGGCGGGCGGCGCCATCGCCCAGCATTTCGGCTATGTGGCGATGTTCGGCGTGGCGACCCTGCTGGCGATCGTGGGCAGCGTGTGCGCGTGGCGGACGCAGAGGCTGGAAGCGGGGCGTTGACCTCGGGGGCGCCGTCGCCTAAAGTAAGGATTCCTTACTTCAGGAATTCCATCACCATGCTCGCCAAGATGACCTCCAAGAACCAGCTCACGCTACCGCGCAGCGTGACCGAGCAGGTGGGTGCTGCGGAGTACTTCGATGTTCAAGTTCGCGAAGGCCAGATCGTGCTGACGCCTGTCCGCATCCAGCGCGGAGACGCGGTGCGCGCTAAGCTGGCGGCGCTGGGCCTTGGCGACGCGGATATCCGAGACGCCATCGACTGGGCACGCCAGACCACCGAACCCGAGCCACTGATCGCCGCCGAGCCGCGGCCTGTTTATCGCGCCAAGCGAACGGCGTCGACCAAGACAAAGCGCAAGGCCTGACCGCGTGGCCGCCCCGCGCGTAGTCTTCGACACCAACGTGGTGCTCTCGGCGCTGGTGTTCGGCGGACCGGCCACGCGCCGGCTGCGCGCGCTGTGGCAGCAGGGCGCGTGTACGCCGCTGGTCAGCACGGCCACGGCGAGTGAATTGGTGCGGGTGCTGGCCTATCCGAAATTCCGGCTTTCGCCCGCGGAACGCGAGGACTTGCTCGCGGACTATCTGCCCTACGCGAAGGTCGTGACGCTGCCGAACCCGCCGCCCATCGTGCCGGATTGCCGCGATCGCTTCGACCTGCCTTTTCTACAGCTCTCCGTGGCTGGCAAGGCGATGCTGGTAACCGGCGACCGCGATCTGCTGGTGCTCGCAGGCAAGACCGCGTTCCCCATCCTCCAGATCGAGGCCTTCATCGGGGGCTTCGAGGATCGGTGAAGACCTGCGCTGAGGATGGGTGACCATGGCCCTTCAGCCCAAGCCGCCCCAGCTTCTTGATCAGGCCCACGCGCGAGATCCCGAGTTGTCGAGCGGCTTCGGACTGGTTGCCGCCGCTCGCGGCCAGGGCTTCCGAGATCAGGCGGGTTTCGAGTTCGGTGATCGCCGCATCGAGGAAGCCCAGCCCTTCGATGCCGGCCGCCGGCTGCTTGGCGTCGAGCTCCCCGACGCTTTGCATATCGCCGCTCGCAAGGCGCAGAAGCTCCGCGCCCACCTGTGTATGGCCCGGCAGAATCAGTGCGCCGGCGGCCTCCACCACTGCGCGCAACTGCCGAACGTTGCCGGGCCATGCCTGAGTGCGCAGCCAGGCGAGCGCGTCGGGGCCGAGCGCAGCCTGGGGCGCCACGCGCTGCAGGAAGCGGGTGGCGAGCAGCGGTATGTCGGCTGCTCGCTCGGCGAGCGCGGGCGTGCGCAGTACCACGCCCTTGAGGCGGTAGTACAGGTCTTCGCGGAAACTGCCCTCGCGCACCATCTGCTCGAGGTCGCGATGCGTGGCCGCGACCACGCGCACGTCGGCGTGCTTCGGCACGCGACCGCCCACCGGGACGAAGCTGCCCTCTTGCAGAAAGCGCAGCAGCTTCACTTGCATGGGGGCCGGCATCTCGCCCACTTCGTCGAGGAAAAGCGTGCCGCCGTGCGCGGTCTCGACCAAGCCAGGCTGGTCGCGGTAGGCGCCCGTGAAGCTGCCCTTGAGGTGGCCGAAGAGCTCGCTCTCGAGCAACTCGGTGGAGAGCGCGCCGCAATTGATCGCCGCGAAGGGGCCGTCGCCGCGCGCGCTGCACTGGTGGATCGCGCGTGCCGCGAGCTCCTTGCCGGTGCCGGTCGGCCCCAGCACGATCACGCTGACGTGCGTGGGCGCCACGCGGCGAATCATGGCGCGCAGGTTCTGCATCACCGGCGCCTGCCCGGAAAGGCCCAAGTCCTGGTCGGCATCGCATGCGCGCAAGGCCTTGAGCTCGGCATCGAGTCGTGCCTTGTGCAGCGCACGCGCCACCACGAAGCCCAGCATGTCGGGGTCGATGGGCTTGGTCAGGAAGTCCCAGGCGCCGAGCTCCACCGCTTTCAGATTCAGCTCGCGGTCGCCATGGCCCGAGAGCACGACCACGACTGCCGGCGCAAAGCGAGGGATCAGCGCCAGGCCCGCCTGCGGGTCCATGCTGGGCGGCATCGCGAGGTCGAGCAGCACGACGTGCGGGCGGTCGGACTCGAAGGCGGTGAGCGCCTCGTCCGCATCGCCGGCCACGCTGACGCGATGGCCGAGGTTCGCAAGGAAAGAGCTGCCCAGCCGCTGGTAGGCCGATTCGTCGTCCACCAGGAGCACATGGCCGCGGGTCGATGGGCGGGTCATGGCGCCGCCGGAAATGTGAGGGTGAAGCATGTGTTCCATGGCGGTCGGTCGTCGAGCCGCACCGAACCGCCGTGCGCGGCCATGATGCGGGCCACGATGGCCAGGCCCAGGCCGGTGCCGGCGGGACTGCGCGAGGCGAAGGGCTCGAACAGGCGTTCGCGCAGGTCTGCAGGTACGCCGGCACCGTCGTCGCAGACGTGCAGGTGGACCTGCGTGCCCGTGCGCTCGGCATCCACGAGCACGCGGCGTACGCCGGGCGCGGCACGCGCATTCGAGAGCAGGTTGCCGATGGCCTGCGCGAAGCGCATCGGATCGGCCAGCAAGGGCATGGCGTTCTCGAGGCCGTGGCCGATCTCGACTTCGGGCACATGGCGGGCCGCCTCGCGAACCTGCAGGGCCGCGTCCACCGGCACGGGTCGCACCTGCCAGGGCTTGGCGTAGTCCAGCAGATCCTCGGCCAAGTGCGAGATCCGGCCGACCTGGTCGGCGACCTCGCGCCGCACATCGGACGGCGTGGCGGCCACGGCCATCGCGATGATGTTGAGCGGATTGCGCAGGTCATGCGCCACGCTGGCTGCCAGCGCACCCAGTTCGACCAGCCGGGCCTGCAACTGCCGCTCGCGCTCGCGCTGCTCGGCCAGCGCCGCATGCTGCAGGCGGCCGGCGGCCTCGGTCAGTACCTCGGCGAAGAGCTCGGCGAGGCGGCGTGAGCCGGGCGGTGCCGAATCCCAGCCCTGAAGCTCGGTCGTCCAGCCCGATGGCGATTCCCGGCAGGCCAGCAGCGGCGCGGCGGAGGCAGCATCGCCGGCCGTGCCTACCCGCACTTCGACGCGCAGACCCACGCGCCTCGAGATCAACTCGGCGGCCGAAGACGCCAGCGCGTCCCATGTTGCGCAGGGGGCCAGCGCATCCCTCCAGGCCTGAAGGTCCGCGACGCTCGCGGTGCCACCCGGATAGACGATGCGTTCCGCGAAACGCCGCACCGGCCCGTTGAGCGCCAGGCACACGACGGCCACGGCGGCACCGCTGAGCCAGCGCGAATCGAGCGGCAGCAGCAAGGTCAGCGGCACGGCCAAGAGGCCCAGCCCCACCAGCAGCGTCCAGGCCAGCGCGCGCCGGGCCCATGCATTGGCGACGAAGACCTGGTAGCGCAGGATGCCGTAGACCAGGATGACTGGATAGGCCGGCATCGCGAGCACTTGCCACGGGTACTGCGCGATGCCCAGCGCGGCGAAGCCGTAGCCCGAGGCGCAGACCAGGCCCCATCCGCAGGACATCGCCACCGCGGCGAGCTGCCGGCGCTCGCGCAGATCGTCGGTGCGCCAGAGCCGGTGAAGAAGAATCGCCACGCCGGCTGCGGCCAGCAGCGCCCAGACCATCGAGGCCGTCCAGCCGGCCCAGTTCGGCACCACGACCCATTCCACGCCCGTGAAGGCCGGGAAGTGGATGAATTCGCCCGGCAGGATGATCCAGGTCAACAGCATCACGGCAACAGCGATGCCATAGGCCAGTTGCACCCCGCTCACGAAGCGCTTCTCCAGCCCGCAGAAGCGCACGCAGAAATGCAGAAAAGCGGCCGAGGTCAGCGGAATGGTGGCGCCCAGGCGCAGGGCCCAGGGAATGGCGGCGGGTCCGATCCAGTTCGGCAGCTCGTTGCTGACGATCCACGTGGCCACGCCCAGCAGGAAGACCGTGAGCAGCCGCGCGCCCGGCACGGCCTTGGCCCAATGCAACAGCACGCCGGCCAGAACCAGTGTTTCGACGAGCGACAGGGCCAGGACGATGTGCAGTGTCATTTGCTGGCGGACTGTAAACGACGTTGACACCCAGCCTGCGCGAGCTGTCAACCACGGCAACAGTTCCGTGAAAAAGTCCTTTGCTATCAAGCACTTGGCGGGTGGCACGGCAGCTGCGACAGGGAAGGCATGAAGCTCCATTCCCTTCCCTGGATCGCCGGCGCCGCAAACGGGGGGCAGCCCGCCCTGGACTTGCAGTCGATGCTCGGCGAAGAAAGCTGGCAACGCCTGCCGGCCGCCGTGCAGCGCCGCTTCGCACGGGCGCATCGCGAGGTCGTCTACGCCGGCGAGCTCGCGATGCATTGCTCGCCGACCGGCCGGCTTTTCGCGTGGGCCAGTGCCTTGCTCGGCGGCCCGTTGAGCGCCGTGCGCGGCGATGCGTCCGCGCGCGTGCGGGTCTACGGCGACGGCCGCGGCGGCGTGGTCTGGGAGCGCCATCTTGCGCTTGCCGGTCATGAGAAGGTCGTGCGCTCGACCAAGTTGGCCGATGCGCGCGGGCAGCTGGTCGAGCGCACCGACGGCGGCCTGTCGATGGCGCTCGAGGTCTTCGAGGAAGGGGGTGCGCTGGTCTTCCAGAGCCGCCGTTACTTCTTCGCGCTGGCAGGCCGGCGGCTCTCCATTCCGCATGTGCTAACGCCGGGTACCTGCCGCGTCGAGCACCACGACCTGGGGGCGGGTCGTTTTCGCTTCGTCCTCTCCATGGTCCATCCGTGGTGGGGCATCACTTTTCGCCAATCCGGCGTGTTCCACGACCCCGAGGAGATCCGCGCATGAACGCCTTCTATTCCCTTCTGCTTGCGCAGGCGCTGCTGGGCGCCTTCGACAACCTCTGGCACCACGAGCTCGGCGCGCGACTGCCGCAGCGGGCCACCGCGCGGCTCGAGCTCGCGCTGCACGCGGCGCGGGAGGCGATCTACGGCCTGCTTTTCATTGGGCTCGCCTGGCTCGAGTGGCGGGGCTTGTGGGCGCTGCTGCCCGCCGGTCTGCTGATGGCCGAGCTGCTCATCACCTGCGCCGACTTCCTCGAGGAGGACCGCACGCGCACGCTGCCTCCGCTGGAGCGTGTGCTCCACACGGTGCTCGCGGTGAACTTCGGTGTCTTGCTGGGGCTGCTGGCGCCGGAGTTACTGCATGGGTTGCGCAGCCCGGCGGCGCTGGTGCCCGTGAATCACGGCTTGTGGAGCTGGTTCTTCACGCTCGCCGGAATCGCAGTGATGCTCTGGAGCGCGCGCAACGCGCGGGCCGCGATGCACTGGTATGCATCGAGGGCGCACGCGGGCACGGCCCTGCCGCCGGCCGATCGACCGGCCTCCGGCGCGACCACCGTGCTCGTCACCGGCGGCACCGGCTTCGTGGGCAGTGCGCTCGTGCGCCGGCTGCTCGAAGAGGGCCACCGCGTCATCGTTCTGACGCGCGACTTGCGTCAGGCGCGTCGTCTGTTCGAGCACCGCGTGTGGGTGGTCGACCAGCTCGACGATATCCCGTGCGAGACGCGCATTCAGTCCATCGTTCATCTCGCAGGCGCGCCGGTGCTGGGCTTTCCATGGACCGCCGGACGCCGCCGGCTGCTCGTCGAGAGCCGCACGCAAACCATGGAGCGCCTGCTTCGGCTCATGCGCCGGCTCGACGAAGCGCCGCGCGTGCTGGTCAGCGCATCGGCCGTGGGCTACTACGGACTGCCCGGCGCACAGTGCCAGCTCAACGAGGCGGCACCGCCGCAGCCGGACCGTTTCCAGTCGGTGCTGTGCGTGGCCGCCGAGCACGAGGCCCGGCGCGCCGAAGCCCTGGGTGTGCGCGTGGTCCGCGTCCGCCTGGGCATCGTGCTGGGTCATGGCGGCGGCGCCTTCCCCGGGCTGGACTTCGCGGCGCGACTCGGCCTCGGCGCACGAATCGGCAACGGCCGTCAGCCGGTGCCCTGGGTGCATCTGGACGATGCGATCGCGCTGATGCGCTTCGCGCTGGCGCACGAGGGCCTGCATGGGCCGGTGAACGGCGTTGCGCCCGAGGTGGTCACGCAGGCGAAGTTCGCGCGGGAAATGGCCGCGGCCCACGGGCGCAGGTCCCGACTGCGCGTGCCGGCCTGGCTCCTCGAGCGCACGCTCGGCGAGATGTCGGAGCTGCTCACGCAAGGCCAGCATGCGGCGCCCATCGTGGCGCTGCGGACCGGCTTCAGATTCACCTATCCCTCGTTGTCGGCGGCGTTGCGCCAACTCGCGGGCGCAGCGAGCCCCCTCATCGCAATTCCGAGCGCCTCGGCAGGTCCGCGCCGCGGCGCGAGCAGGTGAGGGCGGCGGCGCGGGCCGCGAAGGCGAGCGCGTTCTGCAGTGCCGCGGCGTCGAGCCCCGCCAGCGCCTGCGGCGTCAAGGCATCCTGCTCGTCGAGCCAGGCCAGCAGCGCGGCCTGGAAGGTGTCGCCGGCGCCCACCGTGTCGACCACCGTGATGGGCGGCGAGGGCGCATCGGCGCGTGCCTCGCGGGTCCAGGCGCTGGCGCCGTCGCGGCCACGTGTCACCACCACCAGAGATGCGCCCAGGCCCAGCCAGCGCGCGGCGACCTGCTCGGGACCTTCTTCCGGATAGAGCAGTGCCAGGTCCTCGTCGCTGGTCTTCATCAGATGCGCCAGCGGAGCCATGAAGCCCACCACATCGCGCCAGTGCGCGAGATCGGGTTCGACATTCAGCCGCACGTTCAGGTCATAGGCGATCAGCCGCCGCGCGCGCTCGCGCGCCGCCAGCGCACGCAGGGCGCTGCCGACCGGCTCCACCGCGAGCGCGTAGGAGCCGAACTGCAGCACGCGCGTGGCGTCCGGCAGGGCCGGCATCGTCTCGTGCGTGATCTGCCGGTCGGCCGCGTCCTTGCCGTGGAAGGCATAGCGCGGCACGCCGGCGGCGTCCACGCTCACCACGCTGAGCGTGCTGGGCGCATCGCCGCGCAGCACCAGCGAGGTGTCGACGCCCTCGGCGCGCAAGGACGCCAGCAGGCGCTCGCCCGAGGCGTCGGTGGACAGGCCCGTCAGGAAGGCCACCGGCCGCTCCAGCCGGGCCAGCCCCTGCGCCACGTTGAAAGGCGAGCCGCCGACGCGCGCATCGAGCGTCAATCCGGTGGAGGTCCACTCGCCCATGTAGACATCCATCAGCGCTTCGCCGCAGACCACGAACATCGCCATCTCCCTGTCTCTGCCTGTGAATCGAATGCGATCAGCGCGGCGACTGCCAGCCCTTGTAGTCCTTGACGTTGGCGCGCGTGATCAGCGTCGAGGGCAGCAGCGTCATCGGCTCGGCCGGCTTCTTGCCGTTCATGATGTCGTGGCCGATCTCCACCGCCTTCTGCGCGATCATGTACGGGTCCTGGCTGGCGGAGGCCTGCACCTGGGTGTCGCTCTTCAGCGCGGTCTCGATGTCGGGCGCCCCGTCGACCGAGGTGATGACGATGTTCTTGCGGTTGAGCTGCTTGGCCGCCAGATCGGCACCGATGGCCTGCGGGTCGTTGATGGCGAACACCGCGTCGACCTTCGGGAAGCGCGTCAGGTGGTTCTGCATCACGTTGAGGCCGCCCTCGCGCGAGCCCTTGGCGTCCTGGTCGTCCGACAGCACCTTGATGTCCGGGCTCTTCTTCAGCACCGTCTTGCAGCCGTTGACGCGGTCGATCACCGCCGACACCTGCGGCCCGTTCTGGATGATCACGTTGCCCTTGCCGCCGAGCTTCTCGACGATGAACTGGCAGGCGATCTCGCCGGCCTGCACGTTGTTGGTCTGTACCGTCGCATCCGCGCCGTTGGCCGCCACGTCCACGCCCACGACCACGATGCCGGCCTTCTTGGCCTTCTGCAGCGCGGGCTCGATCGCCTTGGCGTCGACGGCGTTGACCAGGATCATGTCGGCACCCGAGGCGATGAAGCCGTCGATCTGCGAGAACTGCTTGTTGAGGTCGTAGTCGGCCGACAGCGCGTTGACCTTGGCGCCCGGGCTGTACTGCTTGACCTTGGCCTCGGCGCCCTTGGCGAGCGCGACGAAGAAGGGATTGCCCATCGAGCCGAGCGTGATGCCGACGCTCTTGATCTGCTTTTGCTGCGCCTGCGCGGCAGGGGCGGCGAGGGCCGCGGCGATCACGGCGAGGGCGAACAGGGGTTTGCGCATGGGAACGGTCTCCGTTGGTGGTTGAGTGAGGGAAGCGAAAGAAAAGAAGGAAGACAAGGGCGGGCTCAGGTCCGGGCCGAGTCCTTGCGGCGATAGCGGTCCAGCGCGACCGCGCCGATGATCACCAGGCCCTTGACGATGTACTGCCAGATGTCCGAGACGCCCATCAGGATCAGTCCGTTGGTCAGCACCGCGATGATCAGCGCGCCGATCAGCGTGCCGAGGATGGAGCCGGTGCCGCCCACGAAGCTGGTGCCGCCGAGGATCACCGCGGCGATCGCGTCCAGCTCGTAGGAGGCGCCCAGCTGCAGCCCGTTGGCCGCGTAGAGCCGGGCCGAGGCCATCACCCCGCCCAGCCCCGAGAGCAGCCCCGAGGTGCAGTACACGAAGAGCAGCACCGCCCAGACCTTGATGCCCGCCAGGCGCGCCGCCTCGGGGTTGCCGCCGACCGAGTAGATGTTCAGCCCCAGCACCGTGCGGCGCAGGATGAACCACGACAGCGCCACCACCGCGAAGGCGATGATCACCAGCCACGGAATGCCCAGCACCTCGCCGTTGCCGATGAAGGCGAAGGGCAGCTGCGGGTTGAACACGGTGGTGTCGTTGCCCAGGAGGCGCGCGATGCCGCGCACGGCGGTCAGCGAGCCCAGCGTCACGATGAAGGGCGGCAGCTTGAGGAAGGCGATCAGCACGCCGTTGATCAGCCCGAACACCAGCCCGCAGCCCAGGCCCGCCGCGATGCCCAGCATGCCCAGGCCCGGGATGTTGGACACCAGCATCGCCGCCACGGCCGAGACGGCGAGGATCGAGCCCACCGACAGGTCGATGCCGGCGGTGAGGATCACGAAGGTCATGCCCGCGGCCAGCACGATGTTGATCGACGCCTGCTGCGTCATGATCGACAGGTTCTGCAGGCTGAAGAAGTTCTCGCTCGCCAGGCTGAAGCCGATGCACAGCAGCACCAGCACCGGCAGCATGCCGAGGGCGCGCATGATCTCCTTGCCGCTGGCACCGCGCAGGGCGCCGGGCAGGGCGGGGTTGTGGGGCGTCGCGAGGGCGGCGGTTTGCTTGGTCATGTCGATGTCTCCTGGATGCGCCGCGGGCTCAATGCAGCACGGGCGAATGGGTGGCGGCCGCGCCGGTGGCGAGCGCGACGATGTTTTCCTGCGTGATGGCCAGCGCGCTCGCGCCGCCGACCTCGCCGACCAGGTGGCCTTCGCGCATCACGATCACGCGGTCGCAGATGCCCACCACCTCGGCCAGCTCGCTCGAGATCACCAGCACGGCGACGCCGCGCCGTGCGAGCTCGTCGATCAAGCGATAGATCTCGCTCTTGGCGCCGATGTCGACGCCGCGCGTGGGCTCGTCGAGGATCAGCACCTTGGGCGCCAGCTCCAGCAGGCGCGCCAGCAGCACCTTCTGCTGGTTGCCGCCCGAGAGCGAGCCGACGTTGACGCGCGCCGAGGGCACGCGGATGGAGAGCTGCGAGATCGCATCGCGCGCACGCTGCGCGGCGCGCTTGCCGTCCATCACGCCGCCCGCCTTGGCGTCGCGCGGGCTCACCATCACGTTGATGTTGTCGCGCACCGAGAGGTCGAGGAACAGCCCCTGGCCCTTGCGGTCTTCGGTGAGGTAGAGGATGCCCGAGCGGATCGCGTCGATCGGCCGCGCAATGTCGAGCACCGCGCCGCTGCCGTTCAGCGACACCTCGCCGCCGGTACGCGGATCGGCCCCGAAGATCAGCCGCGCCAGCTCGGTGCGGCCGGCGCCGACCAGGCCCGCCAGGCCCAGCACCTCGCCCGCATGCATCTCGAAGCTGCAGCCATGCACGCGCCGGCCATCGCGCAGCTCGCGCACCGTCAGCGCCTTCTCGCCCGTGTGCTGGCCGTGGTGTTCCTTGCGGTAGAAGCCCGAGAGGTCGCGGCCCACCATCATCTTTACCAGCCGGTCGCGCGAGAGCTCGGCGCGGCTGAGCGTGCCCACGTAGCTGCCGTCGCGCAGCACCGTGACCTCGTCGGCCAGCTCGTCGATCTCGTCCATGCGGTGGCTGATGTACAGGATGGCCAGGCCCTCGTCGCGCAGGCGCCGGATCAGCGCGAAGAGCCGGTCGGTCTCGTGCGTGGACAGCGGCGTGGTCGGCTCGTCCATCACCAGGATGCGGCAATCGAAATGCACCGCACGCGCAATCTCCACCAGCTGGCGCTGCGCGATCGACAGCTCGGCCACGCGCACGGCCGGCCCGAAGTCGGCGCCCAGGCGCTGCAGCGTCGCCTCGCAGGCGGCGTGCATGCCGGCGCGGTCGACCAGGCCGGCGCGGCGCAGCGCCCGGCCCATGTAGATGTTCTCGGCCGCCGTGAGGTTGGGCGCGAGGCTCAGCTCCTGGTAGATCACCGACACGCCCAGGTGCTTGGCCGCCAGCGGCCCGTCGATGTGGACCGGCTTGCCGTCGATGAGGATCTCGGCGCCGGGGTCGGGCATGTAGGCGCCGGAGAGCACCTTCATCAGCGTCGACTTGCCGGCGCCGTTCTCGCCCATCAGCGCGTGGACGCGGCCGGCGCTGGCGCGCAGCTGCACGTCCTGCAGCGCCTTGACGCCGGGGAAGGTCTTGGAGATCTTGCGCAGTTCGAGCAGCGCAGGCGGGGAGTCATGCATTCGCAGTCTCCTGGTGGCGGGGGTGGGGATGGCCGCGCAGCACGTCCGCGCGCGGCGAGAAATTGAAGAACATCGGCAGGCTGGCCGCGCCGATGGCACCGGCGTCGGCGCGGAAGCTGCCGCGCAGGATGCGCGGGGTCTGGCGCGCCTCGGGGGCGATGGCGCGCAGGCCCCGGTCGAGGCCCTGCATCAGCTGGTCGATCAGGCCGCTGTCGATGTCGCAGTCGATCACCACCACCGGCAGGTCCAGCACCGCCAGCGAGGCGCGGGTGGAGGGCACCAGCGCATCGATGCAGTCTTCCAGCCATTCGGCCACCTCGGGCCGGCCGGCCTGGACGCAGGCCTCGAGTCCGGCGTGGTCGTGTACGGCGATGCCCTGGTGGCGCAGGTGGCGCGTGAGCGCGTTGAGCGAGGCGCGCGACAGCAGGATGTCCCAGCGGCGCGCCGGCACCGGCGCCGAGGCCAGGCGGCTGGGCGGCACCGGCATCAGGCCCAGGTCGGCCGCGTTGCCGCTGGCGCCGCGCAGGCTTTCGCCGCCGATCACCGCGCCTGCCCCCAGTGCCGCGCCGATGAAGATGTAGAGGAAGTCGTTCTCCTCGCGTCCGACCCCGAAGAACAGCTCGGCGATGGCGGCCGCGTTGCCGTCGTTTTCCTTGAAGACCGGCTGGTCCACCGACTGCGCCAGCATCTCGCCGAAGTCCACCTCGTCCCAGATGCGGAAGTCGGCTTCGAGGTCGAGCTCGCGCAGCCACGCGCCGAGGTTGTAGGGCTGGGCCAGGCCGATGCCCATGAGCCGGCTGCGCTGGGCGCGGTCGAGCGTGTCGATCATGCGCAGCACGTCTTCGCGCACCAGGGCGAGCGCCTTGTCGGGGTGGGGCAGCAGCAGGTCGTGCGCGGCGCGCGCCAGGATGCGGCCGCCCAGGTCGATCAGCACCGTCTCGATGCTGGTGCGGTCCAGCCGCACGCCGATGCCGTAGGCGCCCTCGGGATTCACGCGGTACAGCCCGGCCGGCTGGCCGCGCTGGCCTTCCTGGCGGCGGCCGGCGGGCTCGATCAGCCGCGACTCTTCCAGCGACTGGACGATGCTGCCGACCGCCGTGTTGGTGAGCTGGGCCCAGCGCGCGAGGTCCGCCTTCGAAGCCTCGCCGGCACGGCGCAGGCGCTGCAGCAGGCTGCGCTCGTTGTAGAGGCGCAGGTTGACCGAGTTCGTGCCCCGACCGGGACCGGCTGTCGTCACTGGCTTGTCTCCTTGATCCGTGGAAGCGCTGATTAATTAATTCAAGTTGAATAAATAGTAGAAGCGGGGTGCGGCAAGGGCATCCCGGGTTAACCCGGAAAAGTGCAAAAAAGTATGTGTTGAGGTGCGTGGCGCCTCGTTTGGGAGGGGTGGGGCGGCAACACCGTATCGATCCGGGCGCTGCAGCTTGCCGACCCGGAGAAACCCCTATTCCGCGCGAACGTCGCACAGCTGCGATCGATGATCGATCACGAGCCCGGAGCCTTGCGTTGCCGGCAATCCTGCTGCAGCCCTACAGTCGCCTCGCCCTCAATCCAACGGAGACATTCCATGAGCAATCCCCAGGAGCACGAGCCCAGCGGCCGGCACCAATCGAAAAAGGCTGCCGCCAGCGGCTGGATCGGCTCGGCGCTCGAGTACTACGACTTCTTCATCTATGCCACCGCGGCCTCGCTGATCTTTCCGCAGATCTTCTTTCCCAAGGGCGATCCGAAGATCGCCATCGTCGCCTCGCTGGCGACCTACGGCGTCGGCTACGTGGCGCGGCCCATCGGCGCCTTCTTTCTCGGGCACTGGGGCGACACCCATGGCCGCAAGCAGGTGCTGATCCTGTGCATGTTCCTGATGGGCTTCTCGACCATCGCGGTCGGCCTGCTGCCCACCTACGACCAGGTCGGCCTGCTGGCGCCGGTGCTGCTGGTGATCTGCCGCCTGGTGCAGGGCTTCGCGGTGGCCGGCGAGATCTCGGGCGCCAGTTCGATGATCCTGGAGCATGCGCCTTTCGGCAGGCGCGGCTTCTTCGCGAGCTTCACGCTGCAAGGCGTGCAGGCGGGCCAGATCCTGGCCGCGGCGGTGTTCCTGCCGCTCGCGCATTACATGCCGACCGAGCAGTTCAACAGCTGGGGCTGGCGCATTCCGTTCCTGTTGAGCTTCATCGTGATCGTCGCGGGCTACATCATCCGCCGCGAGGTCGACGAGACGCCCGCCTTCGCGGAGGAGGGCCAGCAACAGCAGCGCCCGCGCTCGCCCATCGTCGAAGCATTCAAGTACAGCTGGAAGGACATGCTGCGCGTGGTGTGCATGGCGCTGATGAACGTGATCCCGGTGGTCGCCACCATCTTCGGCGCCGCGTACGCGGTGCAGGCCGCTTACGGCATCGGCTTCGCTAAGGACATCTACCTGTGGATTCCCGTGCTGGGCAACATCCTGGCGGTGCTGGTCATTCCCTACGTGGGCAACCTGTCCGACAAGATCGGCCGCAGGCCGCCCATCATCGTCGGCTCACTGCTCGCCGGCCTGCTGGCCTTCGGTTATCTCTACGCGATCAGCATCAAGAACGTGCCGCTGGCGATCTGCATGTCGCTGCTGATGTGGGGCGTGGTCTACCAAGGCTACAACGCCGTGTTCCCGAGCTTCTACCCCGAGTTGTTCCCGACCCGCACCCGCGTCTCGGCGATGGCGATCTCGCAGAACATCGGTACCGCCATCACGGCGATGCTGCCGGCGCTGTTCGCCACCGTGGCGCCTCCCGGCGCTCCCAACATCCCGCTGATCGTCGGCTCGCTGGCCTTCGGCATCACCGTCATCGCGGCGATTGCTGCGCTGAGCGCGCGGGAGACGTATCGCATTCACATGAACGATCTGGGCAATCCGGATGCAGTGCCGGTGCCCAAGCCGGACTATGAGCGGATGCGGGAGCGGACGATTGCGGATGGGAGATTGGCGAAGGCGGCAGGCTAAATACCCGCGCAATCAGGAAAGGCTCGTGTAATCTCCTGCACGGGCTTTTTTCTTTTTCAGCGGATTCAGATTGAAGACAAAGGATTAATCCTTGGTGTTTCTACGCTGTTCCTGGGAGGTGCGAAGTCCTTTTGTATTCCTTCGAGCACACCTGCCTGTGGCAGACGGCTTGAGTGTCAAGACCTAGGCGGCACATACATGGGCGCACCAATCATCATCGACGACTGCAGCGATCTCTGGGTTTCGAATGGAGTTAAGGATCTTTTTTCCGAGATAGTTGTTGCGGTGGCAAAGCTGGAAGGCCGCGATATTTCCGAGGTCTACGAAATGGCGCCCGGTATAGCAGGGACATACGGTATCTCCGGCCTCGGCATCGACGCCACTGAGTTCTATCCATACTTCGGGGGACGCGATGGATTCCGGCACCATCTTGATATTTGCAGCGCTCGGATTCACGACATCAATGATTGTGGCGACTTCGCACGGGATACGATGAGTTGCATCATCGCTTGGGCAAAACACCTGATGGACGGAGGAACGATCGGGGGTTGGAACTACTACACCGAGTTTCCTCCGGCGCTTAACTCCAGAAATGAATGGCCAGGGGCCTCCATGCACCAGACGCTTTTCGTACGAGTCCTCGCAGGACTCGAACCGAGAGCGCAGATCGAAATCGGATTTATTGCTGCCCGGCTTGCCCTCGCGTTCTGGAAGCGTGCCTTTCCCGAGAAGCAGTATCAGGCGCCATTGATAAACGCGCTCAAGATGGTGGAAACATTCAGCGCCATTGGGCAACTGGCGCCAGGCGCAAAGGAAACTGCAGAGCTTGCATACCGAACTGTAAGCTCCTGCGACTTGCCTGCTGGCGACATACAACGTTCGTCAGGCTTCTCGGTAGCACACATCGCAATGGCGCCGTGGCTCATTTCGGCCGGTCGCGCAGAACAGGCGAGCCACAATGCAATGGTCGCCATTCGCTACAGTGAGTCCATCCATGATTGGGCCGGGCGACTTTCGGAACTTGAAGCGGCACTCATCTCTCGGGCGCGGGAGCTTCGAGGCGACCGCGTCAATTTCTAGTCCTCCTCTCCACGCAGGATAAAGATCCTGGCTTTCTCGGCAGGCGAAAAGTCATTGAGAATATTGTCCGTCAGGAGTTTTTGATTCTCTGCTGAGAGGTTTCTGAAATCGAGCACAAGCCCATCGACCTCGGGTTTAAGGCGAGTCTGGATGTCGTTGCTCGCTGCCGGTGTTTTTTTGGGAGTCTTCATAAAGTTGTTGTCCGTGTTTCGTCGCCGCGTGCCCGATGTCCACTTTGAACATCGCGTCAAACGTCTTGAGCATCAAGTCAATCGGCACTCTACTCCTGGCAATGCTTGTCCAAGGCCAACAAGCAGTGGCAGGCTCAGGCTTTCTCCCCTTGCCTGAAATGCGTGCGCGCACCCCCGCAATGACATCGAATCCATCAGTAGGCGCCTGGGCAGTCGTCAGACCCCACGCAGCTGCGCAAGGTCTTTGAGTTCCATTGAGCTTTCGAAGTCCCATTCTGTGATCAGTTCCAGATGGCCTTTCCAAACGCGGGACAACCATTCTTCTTTCGGACGCCAAGTGAAGGTGTGGTGACCCAAATAGGCGGCCTCGAAATGAAGGACAACTCGTTCCCAATAGAGGCATCGCAAAAGCACTTCGAACTTGTCGAGCCATGTCCGCAGATCCCAATCGACCTCTTTAAGTGAAGCTGCGAAGTGAATATTCAAGCCGTAGTGATTGGACACCTCAGCATCGGCTGGGACCCAGCCAAACATGTGTCTATCGAGTGGCGGCCAAGTATCGGCTGGCGGCAAGGTGCTCATGATCATTCTGTTGTGCCGGTGAATGTGCCAACTACTGCTTTTGCGTCGCTCCATTTGCACCGGGTCGTTTCCTGAGGCCCACCCGGGTGATGCCTCATCTATATAGCCATAAAGCCTGCTGGGCATTCCCATATTTTTCCATTTTTGCAAACGCCAATGAGCATTGGCGAGAATAATTTGTCTCAAAAAGCCATATGGCGCGTATCAGCGTGAAGCTTCTTAATCATCTTAATTCTTCGTTTTCGAATAAAATCA
>DATFFA010000154.1:0-16247 GCA_035250605.1 Variovorax sp.
TACAGGCGCGAGCGGGTGATGAAGCGCAGGCCGGTGGGCCGCTCGAGCGAGAACATGCCGCCGTTGCCTGCCACCGCATCGATGATCAGGTGGGTGTGCTCCCAGTATTCGAACTGGGCGCGGCTCATGTAGAAGGGCGCGCCGGCAATCTCGCCCAGGCACACGTCGGCGTCCCCGGTCTGGAATTCCCCGAGCGCGAAGCACATCGGCGCGCTGCCGTCGCAGCAGCCGCCGGACTGGTGGAACATCAGCGGCCCATGCACGGCACGCAGGCGCTCGATGAGCGCCTGCGCGGCCGGCGTGGCGGACACGCGGCGGACGATGCCGCAGGGCGCCTCGCGCGCCCCCGGGTCGGACGGCATGAGGCTTCGCTTCAGAAGAAGCCCAGCTTGTTCTGGCTGTAGCTCACCAGCAGGTTCTTGGTCTGCTGGTAGTGGTCGAGCATCATCTTGTGCGTTTCGCGGCCGATGCCCGACTGCTTGTAGCCGCCGAAGGCCGCATGGGCCGGATAGGCGTGGTAGCAGTTGGTCCACACGCGTCCCGCCTGGATGCCGCGACCCATGCGGAAGGCGCGTGCGCCGTCGCGGGTCCACACGCCGGCGCCCAGGCCGTAGAGCGTGTCGTTGGCAATCTCCAGGGCTTCCTCTTCGGTCTTGAAGGTCGTGACCGACACCACCGGGCCGAAGATCTCCTCCTGGAAGATGCGCATCTTGTTGTGACCCTTGAAGACCGTGGGCTTGACGTAGTAGCCGGCCGCGAGCTCCCCGCTTTGCAGGTTGCGTTCGCCGCCGGTCAGGCACTGGGCACCCTCCTGCTTGCCGAGATCGATGTACGAGAGGATCTTCTCCATCTGCTCCTGCGAGGCTTGTGCGCCGATCATGGTGGACGGGTCCAGCGGATGGCCCTGCTTGATGGCCTCGACCCGCCTGATCGCACGCTCCATGAAGCGCTCGTAGATCGACTCCTGCACCAGCGCCCGGCTCGGGCAGGTGCAGACTTCGCCCTGGTTGAGCGCGAACATCGCGAAGCCCTCGAGCGCCTTGTCGAAGAAGGCGTCGTCGGCCGACATCACGTCCTCGAAGAAGATGTTGGGCGACTTGCCGCCCAGCTCCAGCGTCACCGGAATGATGTTCTGTGCGGCGTACTGCATGATCAGCCGGCCGGTGGTGGTTTCGCCCGTGAACGCGATCTTGGCGATGCGGCTGCTCGAAGCCAGCGGCTTGCCCGCCTCCAGGCCGAAGCCGTTGACCACGTTGAGCACGCCCGGCGGCAGCAGGTCGCCCACCAGCTCCATCAGCACCAGGATCGAGGCCGGCGTCTGCTCGGCGGGCTTGAGCACCACGCAGTTGCCGGCAGCCAGCGCCGGCGCCAGCTTCCACACCGCCATCAGGATCGGAAAGTTCCACGGAATGATCTGGCCGACGACGCCCAGGGGCTCGTGGAAGTGGTAGGCGTAGGTGTCGTGATCGATCTCGCTGATGCCGCCTTCCTGCGCCCGGATGCAGGCGGCGAAGTAGCGGAAGTGGTCGATGGCCAGCGGCAGGTCGGCGGCCATCGTCTCGCGCAGCGGCTTGCCGTTGTCGAGGGTCTCGGCCACGGCGAGCTTCTGCAGGTTCTGCTCCATGCGATCGGCGATCTTCAGCAGGACGTTGGCGCGCTCGGTGGGCGAGGTCGACCCCCAGGCGGCCCTGGCCTTGTGCGCGGCATCGAGCGCGGCCTCGATGTCCTTCGCGTTGGAACGCGGGATGCTGGTGAAGGCCTGGCCCGTGACGGGGGTCAGGTTGTCGAAGTATTGGCCGTCGATCGGCGCGACCCACGCTCCGCCGATGTAGTTTCCGTACTGCTTCTTGTACGGGTTCTCGATGCCGAGGTGAGTCATTTCTGCCATGTCCATGAATCGTCTCCAGTCAGGTGGTTGAAAAAGGTGCTGACGGGACGACGCGTCCCGCTCCGCCACTTCTGCAAAGCACGGGCCATGTCGCGGAGCGCACCGGTGCGAAGGGTGCAAGCCCTTGTTGGACTTGAGTTTTTCATCACGCGCACGGCGCGGGCGCGGCATCGCTGCTCCAGCAGGCGCTGTGCCGCCGTTGAGCACCTGCTGCAAAACGGGACAGCGCCCACGGGCCGGATCGGCGTTGCGCGGCCGCCGAAGGCTTGCGCGCGTCCCTGCCACGCTGAGCAGCCTCGCACCGGGGGTCTGCCTGCGGGCACAACATTTGCGCCAGCGCAAGGTTCGTCGAGGTCAAGTCGCAGACCATCGGGGACAACACAGGAGCCAAACGCATGACATCAGCGGACAACGCGCAGACAGCCAAGCAATACCTTCCACCGCCAGCCTTGACGCGCTCGGCGCACGTCGCCGGACGTGCCGCCTACGACGCCCTGGCGGCCGAGGCCGAGGCCGACTACGAGGGCTATTGGGCCCGCCTCGCGCGCGAGTTCGTGGCATGGAAGACCCCGTTCGAGAAGGTGCTCGGCACCGAACACGCACCCAGGTACACGTGGTTCGAGGACGGCACCCTGAACGTCTCCTACAACTGCCTGGACCGGCAGGTCGCCGCCGGCCGGGGTGACAAGGTTGCGATCATCTTCGAGGCCGACGACGGCAAGGTGACGCACACCACCTATGCGCAACTGCTCGCGCAAACCTGCCGCATGGCCAACGCGCTGAAGGCGCTGGGCGTCGGCAAGGGCGATCGCGTGGCGATCTACATGTCGATGTCGGTCGAAGCCGTGGCGGCGATGCAGGCCTGTGCGCGTCTCGGCGCCGTGCACTCGGTCGTCTTCGGCGGCTTCTCGGCGCACTCGCTGCGCGACCGGATCGCCGACACCGGCGCGGTCGCCGTCATCACCGCCGACGAGCAGGTGCGCGGCGGCAAGACCCTGCCGCTGAAGGCGCTGGTCGACGAGGCGCTGGCACTGGGCGGCTGCGAGGCCGTGCGCAACGTCATCGTCTACCGCCGGACCGGCGGCGCCATCGCCTGGCAGTCGCGCGACCGCTGGCTGCACGAGCTCATGCAGGCGCAGCCCGAGGTCTGCGAGCCCGAATGGGTGAGCGCCGAGCATCCGCTGTTCCTGCTCTACACCTCCGGCTCCACCGGCAAGCCCAAGGGCGTGCAGCACAGCAGCGGGGGCTACCTGGTGCAGGCCGCCGTGACCGCCAAGTGGACCTTCGACCTGCATGACGACGACGTCTTCTGGTGCACGGCCGATATCGGCTGGGTCACCGGCCACAGCTACATCGCCTACGGCCCGCTGGCCTTGGGCACGACCGAGGTGGTGTTCGAAGGCGTTCCCACCTATCCCGATGCGGCGCGCTTCTGGAAGATGATCGAGCGGCACAAGGTGACGGTGTTCTACACCGCACCCACCGCCATCCGTTCATTGATCAAGGCAGCAGAGGGGCATGCCGCCGTGCATCCGCGGAACTTCGACCTGAGCAGCCTGCGCATCCTGGGTTCGGTCGGCGAGCCGATCAACCCGGCTGCCTGGGAGTGGTACCACGCGCACGTGGGGGGCGGCCGCTGCCCGATCGTCGACACCTGGTGGCAGACCGAGACCGGCGGCCACATGATCACGCCGCTGCCGGGCGCGACGACGCTGGTGCCCGGCTCCTGCACCTTGCCGTTCCCGGGCATCATGGCCGCGATCGTCGACGAGACCGGCGGCGACCTGCCGAACGGGCAGAGCGGCATCCTGGTCATCAAGAAGCCGTGGCCCGGAATGATCCGGACGATCTGGGGCGACGATGCCCGCTACCGGTCGAGCTACTACCCGCCCGAACTGCGCGGCTACTACCTGGCCGGCGACGGGGCGGCGCGCGATCCGGAAACGGGTTACTTCACCATCGGCGGGCGCATCGACGACGTGTTGAACGTGAGCGGGCACCGCATGGGAACGATGGAGATCGAGTCCGCGCTGGTGGCGTGCACCGATCTCGTCGCCGAGGCGGCGGTGGTCGGCCGGCCGGACGAGACCAGCGGCGAGGCGATCTGCGCCTTCGTCGTGCTCAAGCGCTCCCGGCCGACCGGCGAGGAGGCCGGCAAGCTGGCCGCCGAGCTGCGCAACTGGATCGGCAAGGAGATCGGGCCGATCGCCAAGCCGAAGGACATCCGCTTCGCGGACAACCTGCCGAAGACGCGCAGCGGGAAGATCATGCGGCGCTTGCTGCGCTCCGTGGCGAAGGGCGAAGCCATCACGCAGGACACGTCGACCCTGGAAAATCCGGCCATCCTGGATCAGCTGTCGGAGGCGCACTGAGGCGCATTGAGGGTTGGGCGACGCGTCCAACGCGTCCAGTGCATTGCGGCCATGGGCGTCGTGACAAAGCGCCTATTGGCCGGTGCATGCCAAGCGCGTATTCTCCGATCCAACGGTCATCGCCCCTGATCCGATCCGATGAGAGCGGCGAGCCAGGAGATCGGAACTGCGGAGGGGAAAGGACACAGCGACATGGGGTCACCGGCGGGGGTGCGCAAGAGACTTCAACGGTTTTTTGCCTGGATGTTCCTGCTTGCGTCGATCTCGCTGTTCAGTCTGGTGGGGCTCGAGCTGCTCTTTCCGCCCCCGCCCCTGGCGCCTCCACCGGAGCGCTCACTGCTGGATCTTCTCGAGTTCGATCTGCCCGACCCGCAGCTGCTGGCCGTCGTCATCGCGCTGGTCGCGGACCTTGCGTCGTTTGCCTGCCTGATCGTCACGACGCTGCTGGACTGGCTGGACCATCGGCATCGGCATCGGCACTCTGTGTAGCCTATTGCGTATCGCCCGGGCCCGGCGCCGGACATGCATGGCAGGCGGTGGCCGCCGACGGCGGCTGCTGCGCTTCGGCAAGACCCGCGGCCACCAGCAACGCGGTGGCTCCGAGGGTCGCAAGAACGAATGCCAACGCTTGCAGCACTCCGGTTCGTTTCGTGGTCATGGGACAAGATCCTGCGCAATGGTTGAAGAGTCGTGCCTGCGGCGCGATGGGAGTCAGGGCTATCGCAGCACCAGGACCGGCAGTACCGTCTGGGTCAGCACGTGCTGCGTCTCGCTGCCCAACAGCAGCCGCTTGATTCCCTTGCGGCCATGCGACGCCATCACGATCAAGTCGGCCTTGTGCTTCTTCGCCGCCGCGATGATGGCGTTGGCCACGAGGTCCGAGGAGACGGCGGAGGTCTTGATCCGCACTCCGGCGGATCGGCATCGCGCGCTGACCGCGTCGAGCAGGCCTTGGGCCCGCTCGGTCCACTGCTTCTCGACGCGTGCCACATCCTCATGCGACAGCGTCATCGCGCCGTCGAGGTAACTGGTGGGATAGCGGGGCACGACGGTGAGCGCGATGAGGTCGGCATCGTGCTGCGCCGCCAGCGAGATGGCGCTGGCGACGGCCTTCTTCGAAAGCGTCGAGCCGTCCGTGGCGACGAGGATGCGCTTGAACATGGTGTCTCCGGTTTGAGGTGAATGGCGCAAGCGTAGGCCTGCCGGCGCGCCCGCGGCTTGATTCAGATCAAGGCCGCAGCACGTGCCTGCCCCTAGCCTCGCGGTATGCAAGCTGCACTTCCGGCGGGTTCGTCGACCCGCGCCGATCCGCCCTGCCCGGATGCCGAGACCCAGGCCGGCTGGGCGCTGCTCGACGATCCGGCCGAATGGCCGGCCTTCGGCCGCCCGCTCGACGGCGATGCCGAGAGGGGACGCTGGGAATCGCAGGTGGCGGTGGAGGGCATGCACTGCGCGGCCTGCGCCTTCACGGTCGAGGCGGCGCTCGCCCAGGTGCCGGGCGTGCACAAGGCCGACGTCAACGCTGCGACCCGGCGCGCGCGCGTGGTCTGGTCGCCCGCGGCCGTGAAGCCGTCGCACTGGTTCGGCGCCTGCGCTGCCGCGGGCTACCGGCTGGTGCCTGCCGCAGACATGGCCATGCGCGCGCGGCGCTCGCGCGAGGCGCGTCTGGCGCTCTGGCGCTGGCTGGTCGCCGGCTTCTGCATGATGCAGGTGATGATGTATGCGTACCCCGCGTACATCGCCCAGCCGGGCGACATGACGGCCGATGCCGCGCAACTGCTGCGCTGGGCCTCCTGGGTGCTCACCTTGCCGGTGATGCTGTTCTCGTGCGGGCCCTTCTTTCGCAGCGCGCTGCGCGATCTGCGCCTGGGGCGCGTCGGCATGGACCTGCCGGTTGCGCTCGGCATCGCGGTGACCTTCGCGGTCAGCACCGCAGCCACCTTCGACCCCTCGGGGCCGCTGGGGCACGAGGTGTACTTCGACTCGCTCACGATGTTCGTGTTCTTCCTGCTCACCGGGCGCTGGCTGGAGACCCGATTGCGGGACCGCACGGCCGGGGCCCTCGAAGCCCTGATGAACCGGCTGCCCGACAGCGTCGAGCGGCTCGGTGCCGATGGCGCCTTCGCGCGCGTCGCGGTCCGGCGGCTCGCGCCCGGCGACGTGGTGCGCATCCTGCCGGGCGAGGCCTTTCCGGCGGACGGCGTCGTCATCGCCGGCGACACGACGGCGGACGAGGCCTTGTTGACCGGCGAATCGCGCCCGGTGCCGCGTCCCTGCGGCGCGCGCGTGCTGGCCGGCAGCCACAACCTGTCGTCGGCCGTGCAGGTGCAGGTCGAATCGCTGGGGCCGGCCACCCGCTTTGCGCAGATCGTCGCGTTGATGGAGAGCGCCTCGATGCAGAAGCCACGGCTCGCGCAGGTGGCGGATCGTGCCGCGCGGCCCTTCCTGCTGGCGGTGCTGGCCGCCGCCGCGCTGGCCGCTGCGTTCTGGTGGCCGGTCGATCCGGGCAAGGCGCTGATGGTGGCGGTCGCCGTGCTGATCGTGACCTGCCCCTGCGCGCTGTCGCTGGCCACGCCGGCGGCCATGCTCGCGAGTGCCGGCTTCCTGGCCCGCCGCGGCCTGATGGTGCGAAACCTCCAGGCGCTGGAGGCGCTGGCAGCCGTCGACACGGTGGTGTTCGACAAGACCGGCACGCTCACGTGCGACACGCCCCGCCTCGACCGCGTCTATTGCCGGCAGGGCATGCGGCCCGGCGATGCCGTCGAACTCGCCGCCGCGCTCGGCGCCCAGACCTTGCACCCGGCCGCACGCGCGCTGGTCGGCGCATGGCGCGCGCAGTTCCGCTCGCCCCCGGCGTGGGAGCTCGTTCAGCTGACGGAGCATGGCGGCATGGGACTCGAGGGCCGCCTGCGCCGTCCAGGCGACACGCGCAGCGCCGTGCGCCGCCTGCGCCTGGGCTCGGCGGACTTCTGCGGCGTCGACGCGCTGCCGGTCGATGCGGCGCAGGTGCATCTGAGCGAACCCCAGGGCTGGATCGCGAGCTTCGTGCTGGCCGAGGAGCTGCGCGCGGATGCCGCCGCGACGGTGCGGACCCTGGACGCACAGGGGCTGGCCCTGCACCTGCTGTCCGGCGACCGCGCGGATGCGGCGCACGAGATTGCCCAGCGTGCCGGAATCCACGAGGTCCGTGGCGACTGCACGCCGGAGGAGAAGCTGCGGGTCCTGCAGGAACTCCAGGCCCGGGGCCGGCGCGTCGCGATGGTGGGCGACGGGCTCAACGACGGCCCGGTGCTCGCGCATGCCCATGCCTCCTTCGCCTTCGGCAACGCGGTCCCGCTGGCCCAGGCGCGCGCCGATTTCGTGGTGCTGGGCGATCTGCTGGCGGCCATTCCGCAGGCCATTTCGCAGGCGCGCCGCACGCTGCGCATCGTGCGCCAGAACCTATGGTGGGCGGCCGGCTACAACGCGCTGTGCGTGCCGCTGGCGCTCGCCGGATGGCTTCCGGCCTGGCTGGCGGGACTGGGCATGGCGGCGAGTTCGCTGGTCGTCGTGCTCAACGCAGCCCGCCTGGCCGGACCTCCTGCAGGGGAGCGCTGATGGACATCCTTTTCCTGCTGATCCCGTTCTCGGTCGTGCTCGTGCTGGTGATCCTGGGCGGACTCTGGTGGGCGGTCGAGCGTGGCCAGTTCGAGGATGTCGAGGGCGAAGGGGAGCGCATTCTGCGCGGCGATTGATCTGCATCAAAGCGCCGCCCCTGCGGCGCCGGGACACTTGCCGCCATCCACGAGAAGGCCCGAAGATGAACCCATCGAATCCCTCCACAGCCGTCTACAGCGACACCGTCGTGCGGCAGTTTGCCCTCATGTCGGTGGTCTGGGGCGTCGTCGGCATGCTGGTCGGCGTGATCATCGCGTCGCAGCTGGCGTGGCCCGAGCTCAACCTCGGCATCCCCTGGCTCAGCTACGGACGGCTGCGCCCGCTGCATACCAACGCGGTGATCTTCGCCTTCGGCGGCTGCGCGCTGATGGCCACGAGCTTCCACGTGGTGCAGCGCACCTGCCAGGTCCGCCTGTTCGCGCCGGCGCTCGCCTCCTTCGTCTTCTGGGGCTGGCAGGCGGTGATCGTGGCCGCCGCCATCAGCCTGCCCATGGGCTACACCAGCGGCAAGGAGTACGCCGAACTCGAATGGCCGATCGACGTCCTGATCGCGCTGGTCTGGGTGGCCTATGCCGTCGTGTTCTTCGGCACCATCGGAACGCGCAAGGTCCGGCACATCTACGTGGCCAACTGGTTCTACGGCGCCTTCATCCTCGCGGTGGCGCTGCTGCACATCGTCAACAGCGTGGCCATGCCGGCCGGCTGGATGAAGAGCTACTCGGCCTACGCCGGCGTGCAGGACGCGATGGTGCAGTGGTGGTACGGCCACAACGCCGTCGGCTTCTTCCTCACCGCGGGCTTCCTGGGGATGATGTACTACTACATCCCCAAGCAGGCCGGCCGGCCGGTGTACTCGTACCGGCTCTCGATCGTGCACTTCTGGGCGCTCATCTTCACGTACATGTGGGCGGGCCCGCACCACCTGCACTACACCGCGCTGCCCGACTGGACCCAGTCGATCGGCATGGTGTTCTCGCTGATCCTGCTGGCGCCGAGCTGGGGCGGGATGATCAACGGCGTCATGACGCTCTCGGGCGCCTGGCACAAGCTGCGCACCGACCCGATCCTGCGCTTCCTGATCGTGTCGCTCTCCTTCTACGGCATGTCGACGTTCGAGGGGCCGATGATGTCGGTCAAGACGGTGAACGCGCTGTCCCACTACACGGACTGGACGGTGGGCCACGTGCACAGCGGCGCGCTCGGCTGGGTCGGACTGATCTCGATGGGATCGCTCTACTACCTGATCCCGAGGATGTATGGCCGCCAGGAGATGTACAGCGTCAAGGCGATCGAGCTGCACTTCTGGATGTCCACCGTCGGCATCGTGCTCTACATCGCCGCCATGTGGATCGCCGGCGTGATGCAGGGCCTGATGTGGCGATCCATCAATCCCGACGGCACGCTCACCTACACCTTCGTCGAGAGCGTCAAGGCCACCTATCCGTACTACGTGGTGCGGGTGCTCGGCGGCGTGCTCTACCTGGGCGGCATGCTGGTGATGGCCTGGAACTGCGGGATGACCGTGGTCATGGGGCGCTCGGAGCGCGCCGTCATTCCGTTGCCCGCCGCCGCGCATGCCTGAGGAAGAAACGATGAGTTCGAACACTCCCCAATCCGGCTTCTCGCACGAGAAGATCGAGACCAACAACTTCCTGATGGTGGTGCTGATCCTGCTGGTCGTCGCCATCGGCGGCCTGGTCGAGATCGTGCCGCTGTTCTTCCAGAAGTCCACCACCGAGGCCGTCGCGGGCATGCAGCCGCCGAGTTCGCTCCAGGTGCTGGGCCGCGATGTCTATGTGCGCGAGGGTTGCTACAACTGCCATTCGCAGATGATCCGGCCCTTCAGGGCGGAGACCCTGCGCTACGGCCACTACTCCGTGGCCGGCGAGTTCGTCTACGACCATCCCTTCCAGTGGGGCAGCAAGCGCACCGGCCCCGACCTGCAGCGTGTCGGCGGCAAGTACAGCGACGAGTGGCATCGCATCCACCTGGTCAACCCGCGCGACCTGGTGCCCGAGTCGAACATGCCGGCCTACCCCTGGCTCGAGAACGCGCAGCTGGACGGCGCGCAGGCGGCGACCCACATGAAGGCGCTGCGCCGTGTCGGCGTGCCCTTCACCGATGCACAGATCGCCGCGGCGCCGGCCGAGGTCAAGGGCAAGACCGAGATGGATGCGCTGGTGGCCTATCTCCAGTCGCTCGGCCTCGCGCTGAAGTAGGGAGCAGACGAATGGACATCACCACCTTGCGCATCCTGGCCACGCTGGCCTCTTTCGCCACCTTCATCGCCATTCTCGCGTGGGCCTTCTCGCGCCGCCGTGCGAAGGCGTTCGAGGACGCGGGCCGTTTGCCCTTCGAGCAGGACTGAGAGGATCCCATGAGCGATTTCTTCAACGACTTCTGGTCGAACTACGTCGCCCTCGCCACGCTGGGCAGCATCCTGCTGTGCGCCCTGCTGCTGTGGGTGGTGGCCCGCTCCTCGGCGCCCTCCGGTGCGGACAACACGACCGGCCATGTGTGGGACGAGGACTTGCGCGAGGCCAACAATCCGATGCCGCGCTGGTGGATCGGGCTTTTCGTGATCACCATCGTCTTCGGCCTGGCCTACCTGGTGGCCTATCCTGGCCTCGGCAGCTACAAGGGCGAGCTCGCGTGGAGCACCGCGGACGAGTACGCGAAGGACCAGGCCCGCGCCAGGCGCGAGCTCGAACCGGTCTACGCCGCCTATGTGGCCATGCCTGCCGAGCGCGTGGCCGGCGAGCCGGCGGCCATGGCCATCGGCGAACGCCTGTTCCTCAACAACTGCGCGCAGTGCCATGGCTCGGACGCGCGCGGCAGCAAGGGCTTCCCGAACCTGGCCGACAGCGACTGGCTGCACGGCGGCACGCCCGACAAGATCAAGGAATCGATCGTCGGCGGGCGCACGGGCGTGATGCCGCCGATGGCCGCCGCCGTGGGAACCCCCGAGGACGTGAAGAACGTCGCCAACTACGTTCTGAGCTTGTCGGGCAGCCCTCACGATTCGGTGCGTGCCGGCCTGGGCAAGAGCAAGTTCAGCGCCTGCGCGGCCTGCCACGGTATCGGCGGTGTCGGCAACCCTGCGATGGGAGCGCCCAACCTTGCCGACAAGGTCTGGCTGCACGGCTACGGGCAGGAGGCGATCATCGCGATCATCAACACCGGCAAGACCAACCAGATGCCCGCGCAGCAGGGCCGCCTGACGGAGGCACAGATCCATGTGCTGGCCTCCTACGTCTGGGGCTTGTCGAACAAGGCCGTCGTGGCCCCGTAGGCGCGCCGTGGAAGACACCGCCTCGGCACCGACCCGGCCCGCGCGCCGGGTGATCCCGATCGCCGCCGCGAAGGAGGAGGGCGGGGGACTCTTCGCCGCGCACAAGAAGATCTATCCCCGCGCCGTGCGCGGCGTCTTTGCGCGCTGGCGCTGGACGATGGTGTTCCTGACGCAGCTGGTGTTCTACGGCCTGCCCTGGCTCGAATGGGGAGAACGCCAGGCCGTGCTGTTCGACCTGGGTGCGCGGCGCTTCTACATCTTCGGCCTGGTGCTGTACCCCCAGGACCTGATCTACCTGACAGGGCTGCTGGTGATCTCGGCGCTCTCCCTGTTCCTGTTCACCGCGGTGGCGGGGCGGCTGTGGTGCGGCTATGCCTGCCCTCAGACCGTCTACAGCGAGATCTTCCTGTGGGTCGAGCACAAGATCGAAGGCAACCGGATCGCCCGCATGCGCCTGGACGAGGGCGAGTTCTCGCTCGAGAAGCTCGTCAAGAAATGGTTCAAGCACGTCGTCTGGCTGGGCATCGCGCTGTGGACCGGCTTCACCTTCGTCGGCTATTTCACGCCGATCCACGAGCTGGGGCTGGCCTTCCTGCAGACGCGCATGGGCTCGTGGGAGGTCTTCTGGGCCCTGTTCTACGGGTTCGCGACCTACGGCAACGCCGGCTTCATGCGCGAGCAGGTCTGCATGTACATGTGCCCCTACGCCCGCTTCCAGAGCGCCATGTTCGATCGCGACACCCTGATCGTGAGCTACGACAGGGAGCGCGGCGAGCCCCGCGGCGTGCGGTCCAAGGGCAGCGATGCCCGTGCGCTGGGCATCGGCGACTGCATCGACTGCACGCTGTGCGTACAGGTCTGCCCGACCGGCATCGACATCCGCAAGGGGCTGCAGTACGAATGCATCGGCTGCGGGCTGTGCGTGGACGCCTGCGACACCGTGATGGACAAGATGGCGTCCCCGCGCGGCCTGATCCGGTACGCCACCCAGAACGGGATGGCCGGCCATTGGACGCGCAGCCAGGTGCTGCGCCGGGTGCTGCGCCCGCGGGTGCTGATCTATGCCGGCGTGCTGATGGCATTGACGGTCGGCCTGCTCGCGAGCCTGGTCGTGCGCATGCCGCTCAAGGTCGACGTGGTGCGCGATCGGGCCTCGCTGGCGCGCATCGTCGAGGGCGGCCAGCTCGAGAACGTCTACCGGCTGCAGATCATGAACGCGTCCGAGCGGCCGCAGCGCTATCGCATCGAGGCGCGCGGGCTCGAAGGCCTGGGCGTGTCGCCGGCCGAGCCGGTCGAAGTGGGGCCGGCACAGTCACGCTGGGTGGCGGTGCGGCTGCAGCTTCCGTATGGCAGTGCGCCTGCCGGCTCCCACGCCGTGCACTTCGACATTCGCTCGCTGGACGGCAGCGCGCAGGTGTCGGAGAAGGCCGCCTTCATGGTGCCTCGTTGAATTCGGAAGGAGAACAGATGGACGATCACACGACGACCCTGCGGCAGAGCGAGCCCTGGTGGCGCTTCCCATGGGTCTGGATGGTGATGGCCGGGCCTGCCCTGGTCGTCATTGCCAGCTTCGTGACACTCTGGCTTGCCCTGCGAACGCCGGACCCGGTGGTTGCTGCGGACTATTACCGCCGCGGGATCGAGATCAACCGGACGCTGGCCGACAAGAAGCTGATGCCGGCGCTCGCCGGCCGCAACCATGCAGCGACGCCGGACGCCGACGTGCCTGCTCCCCGGCGCTGACGGTCATGAAGATGCAGACGTGGATGTCGATTCTCTGGCCGGCCTTCCTGCTGGCCAGCGCGACCGAACTCCTGGTGTTCGCGCTGGTCGATCCTGCCGATCTCCACTGGCGCGGCGAGGCGCTCGCACTGTCGCGCCAGGCGGTCTACACGGCCGGCTTCTTCGTGTTCTGGCTGCTGGCGGCAGGCGCGAGCGCGCTGACGCTGCTCCTGACGATACCGGCGAGGAAAATCAACAACCCGGAGGATTGACGATGCGCCGCAGGCCCTCGGGATCGACGATGCGCACCTTGCGCTGGTCGATCTCGACGATGCCGTCGCCCATGAACTTCGAGAGCGTGCGGCTTACCGTTTCGAGTGTGAGGCCGAGGTAGCTGCCGATCTCCTCGCGCGTCATCCGCAGGATGAACTCGGATTGCGAGAAGCCGCGCGCGTGCAGGCGCTGCACCAGGTTCAGCAGGAAGGCGGCGAGCCGCTCCTCGGCCCGCATGCTGCCCAGCAGCAGCATCACGCCGTGCTCGCGCACGATCTCGCGGCTCATGATCTGGTGGACGTGGCGCTGCAGTGCCGTGACCTCGCGCGACAGCGCCTCCAGATGCTGGAAGGGCATCACGCAGACCTCGGCATCCTCGATGGCGACCGCATCGCAGGTGTGCTGATCGTTGACGATGCCGTCCAGGCCGATGATCTCGCCCGCCATCTGGAATCCCGTGACCTGGTCGCGGCCGTCCTCGCTGGCCACGCGGGTCTTGAAGAAGCCGGTGCGGATGGCGTAGAGGGAGGTGAAGGGCTCGCCGTTGCGAAACAGGGTCTCGCGCCGCTTCACCTTTCGACGGGTGGAGACCAGCTCGTCGATGCGCTTCAGCTCGCTCGGCTCCAGCCCGGCGGGCATGCAGAGCTCGCGCAGGCTGCAACTCGAGCAGGCCACCTTGATGTTCTGGACTTTCATGGGAGGCAACGGTGTGTTGGGGCCATTCTGGGCCGCCGCGCGCACGGGAGGCTTGATGCACATCAAGGTCGACCGGGCCGCCCGGCGGCATAGTGGCTCATTGCCTGCCTCTCGCTGCTGCGATGAACTCACTCCCGGCTGTCGCCAACGACGCTCCCTCTCCGGTCCTGCGCTTCTCGCGCATCGCCTGACCATGCAGACGGCGCTCGCGGGTACCGCGCTGCTGATGGGCCTGGTCGGCGGACCCCATTGCGTTGCCATGTGCGGCGCTGCCTGCGCCGGCGTGATCCGCATCGTGCGTGCGCCGGAAGGCGGCGGCGTCGCCACCCTTGCGTCTGAGGCGCGGGACGGCGCCGCATCCTGGGTCTTCCATGCCGGGCGAGTGGCCGGCTATGCGGCAGCCGGCGCCGTGGCCGCGGCCGCGGTGGAGAGCCTCGCCTTCGCCAGCGAACAGGTCGCGGCATTGCGCCCCCTGTGGGTGCTGCTGCATGTGTTCGTGCTGATCTGGGCCCTGATGCTCGCGGCGCTGGGACGCCAGCCGCTCTGGGCGCGCCGGCTCGGGCGGTCGCTCGCGGCGCGCCTGCGGCCTGCGACGGGCTCGCTGCGCGGCCTGCTCGCGGTCGGCGCGCTGTGGGTGGCCATGCCCTGTGGCCTGCTCTATTCGGCCCTGATGCTCGCCGGCCTGGCCAACGGGCCCGTGCAGGGCGCAGGGGTGATGGCGCTCTTCGCCGCAGGCAGCGGCGTGTCGCTGGTGCTGGCCCCGTGGCTGTGGCAGCGCCTGGGCAGGGGCGCCGGCATGGTCCGGCAGGAATGGGGCACCCGGCTCGCAGGCGGGTTGCTCGCCGCGGTGGCGCTGCAGGCCGTGTGGATGGACCTGAGCCGGCAGATACGGATCTGGTGCGGCTGAGCTCCGTTCGCCGAAGAGGGTGCAACAGCCCTGTCGGTCAAGCCTTGACGAGGGTGTCCAACAGCACGGCCTGCATCGCGAAGCGGTGGTTCTCCGTGCGCTGGGCCTCGTCGACCGGTTGCCCCGATGCCAGCAGTGACCAGCCCGCGGAGTGCCTGGCGTCGACCAGGAAGGTCGCGTCGTTCGATGCGGGCTGCTCGCTCCCGACAAGCACGTCGAAGCCGGCGCAGCGGGCGGCCGAAACGAAATGGCTGCCGTGGGGTGCCTTCGGATCGCCGAGAAACAGGATCGACGCGCCGGGGGGCGATCGATGCTCGCGCAGGGTCATGAGATCCGCCAGGGCGCGGGCCGGATGCTCGTCCAGGCACAGGCCGTGGTACACCGGCACGCCGGCGTCCTGCTCGATCCGGCGCGCCGTCGCCGGTGCCAGTGCCTCGCAATCGACAGCGTCGTACATGCGGCCCAGCATCCGCGCCAGGACCCGAACATCGTCCCGTCCCGATGCCGGCGTGGTCGGCTCGGTGAACCTGACCTCGGCCACGCGCGCGCCCAGGTCCTGCGCGGCGCGTCGCAGCGTCGCGATGCCGGCGCAGGGCGTCGGCCCGAGCAGCAGCGCCAGGTTCTTTCCGCGCAAGGGCTGGCCGGCGGTGCCGGCGCGTGCAAGTGCGCGCAGGCGCTCGGCCGCGGCCAGGGTCGCCAGAATGTTCGCCGTGGCCGGCGGGTCGAGGCGAGGGGATTTGGAGATGCTGAATGTCACAACGCGAAGGTAGGACCTTCCGGGATCCGGGCCTTGACCGACATCAACAATTCGTCATGTCGCGAGCGCCGATACCGTCCTGACACGGATCGTTCACCCAGTGTTACCGAACCCGGCATTGCATTGGCGCTCGTGTTGCAGTGGTTTTCTAAGCTCTCGGCATCGATTCACGAGGCAAAGAAATGACCAAAACGATCCCCTTTTCCAAGTCTGCGCAGTCGGGCGTCCAGCGCATCGCGGACATGCTGCGGCTGCTGCAGGACACCCTGCCGATCCAGCGACGGATCGTGCGCACCGGCGACTCGGTCTACCAGGCAGGGCAGGCATTCGGGTGCCTCTACGTCGTCAACTCGGGCTTCTTCAAGATGGTCAACCTGTCCGACGAGGGACGGGAGCAGGTGGTCGGCCTGCACTTCAAGGGCGACTGGCTGGGCCTCGACGGCATTGCGCAAGGACACCACGGCTGCGATGCGGTCGCGATGGACACCGGCGAAGTCTGGGCCATCCGCTACGACGCCCTGCTCAAGGCCGCCCTCGGCGCTCCGGCCCTGCTGACTGCACTGCACGAGGCCATGAGCCGCGAACTCGTGCGCGACCACGACTGCCTGCTCTCGCTGTGCAACCTGCCCGCCGACGCCCGCGTGGCCGGCTTCCTGCGCTACTGGACCGAGGCGCTCGCGCAG
>DATFFA010000155.1:0-2124 GCA_035250605.1 Variovorax sp.
GAAGAGTGCGGGCCCTTCGTAGCAGGCATTGCGCAGCGTCGCAGGAAAGTCGCAAAGATCGCGCATGCACAGGCCCGTCGCCAGCAGGTTGAGCCGCCAGTCGAAGCGGTCGCGTTCCCGGCGCAGGTTCTGCATCAGGAAGTCGGCCGGCGCATCGGCGCTCAGGCTTTCGGCCAGTGCCCGGCGGATCTCGCGGCGGCCCGCGGCGCCGGCGACGTCGAGGTTGCGCATGGCCGACACGTAGGAGGAGAACTGCCCCGCGTAGCTTTCGGGGGCGATGTCGATCACCGCCAGGCCGCCCACGGCGTGCGGGTGCGAGAGCGCCAGCGTCATCGCCGTCTTGCCGCCCATGCTGTGGCCGACGACGAAGGGCCGCTGCAGCTGTTCCCGCTCGATGAGCGCGAGCACGTCGTGCGCCATCTCGACGTACGACATGGACTCGGCCCAGGGCGAGGCGCCATGGTTGCGCGCGTCGGGCAGGTAGACCCGGTAGTCCGCGGCCAGCGACTGCGCGACATTCGCCCAGTTGCGCCCGGCGCCGAACAGGCCATGCAGGATCACCACCGGGGGCCCCGATCCCAGGGCCTCGAAAGCGAGTTCTAGCGGCATTCGCACGTCCCTACTTCTTCTTCACCGGGGGCAGGTCGGTGCAGACGCCCTCGAACAGCTCGGCGGCCATGCCGATGGATTCGCCCAGCGTGGGATGCGGGTGGATGGTCTTGCCGATGTCGCCGGGCTCGCAGCCCATCTCGATGGCCAGGCACAGCTCGCTGATCAGGTCGCCCGCATGCGTGCCGACGATGCCGCCGCCGACGATGCGGTGCGTGGCCTCGTCGAAGATCAGCTTGGTGAAGCCTTCGTCGCGGCCGTTGGCGATGGCGCGGCCCGACGCGGCCCAGGGGAACACGGCCTTGCCGACCTTCAGGCCCTCGGCCTTGCACTGCTCTTCGGTCTTGCCGGCCCAGGCGACCTCGGGGTCGGTGTAGGCCACCGACGGAATCTGCCGCGCATCGAAGAACGCCGCTTCGCCGTGCGCCGCCTCGGCCGCCACGTGCGCCTCGTGCACCGCCTTGTGGGCGAGCATGGGCTGGCCGACGATGTCGCCGATGGCGTGGATGTGCGGCACATTGGTGCGCATCTGCTTGTCGACCTCGATGAAGCCGCGCTCGGTGACGGCCACGCCCGCCTTGTCGGCGCCGATGTTCCTGCCGTTGGGACTGCGGCCCACGGCCACGAGCACCAGGTCGTAGACCTGCGGCTCCTTCGGCGCCTTCTCGCCTTCGAAGCTGACCTCGATGCCGGCCTGGGTCGCCTTGCCACCCACGGTCTTGGTCTTGAGCATGACGTTGTCGAAGCGTGGTGCGTTGAACTTCTCCCACACCTTGACGAGGTCGCGGTCGGCGCCCTGCATCAGGCCGTCGAGCATCTCGACCACGTCGATGCGCGTGCCGAGCGTCGAGTAGACGGTGGCCATCTCCAGGCCGATGATGCCGCCGCCGATCACCAGCATGCGCTTGGGAATGCTCTTGAGCAGCAGCGCGCCGGTGGAATCGACGACGCGCTCGTCCTCGGGCATGAAGGGCAGCTTCACGGACTGGGAGCCCGCGGCGATGATGGCCTTGGCGAACTTCACCACCTTCTTGGCGCCGCCCTCGCCCACCACCTCGACATGGTGAGGATCGAGAAAGCCGCCGACGCCGGTGACCACCTCGACCTTGCGTGCCTTCGCCATGCCGGCCAGGCCGCCGGTGAGCTTCTTGACGACGCCTTCCTTGAAGCCGCGCAGCGCGTCGATGTCGATCTGCGGGGCGGTGTACTTGATGCCGTGCTTTCCGAGCAGCTTCACCTCGTCCATGACGCCGGCCGTGTGCAGCAGCGCCTTCGACGGGATGCAGCCGACGTTGAGGCACACGCCGCCGAGGGTGGCATAGCGCTCGACCAGCACGGTCTTCATGCCGAGGTCGGCGCTGCGGAAGGCGGCCGAATAGCCGCCCGGGCCGGCGCCGAGGACCAGCATTTCGCACTCGATGTCGGCTTTGCCGGTGTAGCTTGCCGCGGCCGGGGCGGCCGCACCCTCGGCCCCCGCCCTCTCGCGCGGGGCGGGAGAGGGCGCCGGAGCCGCAT
>DATFFA010000156.1:0-32457 GCA_035250605.1 Variovorax sp.
CGCGCTGGCCCAGGGCGCCGCGGCCTGCCTTGTCGAGGCCGAGGGCGCCGAGGCTTTCGGCTTCGACGCGGGCGACGAGCGCATCGCGCGCTACGCCGGCCTGAAGGCCGCGACCGGACCGATCGCCGCTGCCTTCCACGACCACCCGTCGTCGCGCCTGGACGTGCTCGCCGTCACCGGCACCAACGGCAAGACCTCCACCGCCTGGTGGCTGGCGCAGGCGCTGGCGGCGCACGACGGCACGCGGCCCTGCGCCGTGATGGGCACGCTCGGCATCGGCGTGCCGCCGGATCTCACCTACACCGGCCTCACCACGCCCGACCCGGTGATGCTGCAGCGCGAGCTGCGCGCGTACGCGCAGCGCGGCTTCGGCGCTTGCGCGATCGAGGCCTCCTCGATCGGCATCGCCGAGCGCCGCCTGGACGGCACGCGCATCGCGGTCGCGGTGTTCACCAACTTCACCCAGGACCACCTGGACTACCACGGCAGCATGGATGCCTACTGGCAGGCCAAGGCCGAGCTGTTCCGCTGGCCGGGCCTGCGCACCGCGGTGGTCAACATCGACGACGTGCACGGCGCGAGCCTGGTGGCCAATTTGATCGAGCGCGGCGAGGGCGCTCCGGACATCTGGACCGTCTCCGCTGCCGGTGCGCCGGCCCGCCTCGCGGCGACGCAGATCGGCTACGACGCCCAGGGCCTGCAGTTCACCGTGGTGGAGCAGGGAGCCGCGCCCGAGCGGCTGTCGACGCAGCTGATCGGCCAGTACAACGTGGCCAACCTGCTCGGCGTGCTCGGCACCCTGCGCGCGCTGGGCCTCACGCTCGCGCAAGCCGTGGCTGCCTGCGCCCGGCTGGACAGCGTGCCCGGCCGCATGGAGCGCGTGAGCCTGCCGGGCCGGCCGCTGGCCGTGGTCGACTACGCCCACACGCCCGATGCGCTCGACAAGGCGCTGGCCGGCCTGCGCCCGCTGGCGCGGCAACGCGGCGGGCAGCTGTGGTGCATGTTCGGCTGCGGCGGCGACCGCGACCGGGCCAAGCGGCCGATGATGGCCGCGGTGGCCGAGAAGCAGGCCGATCGCGTGGTGCTGACCAGCGACAACCCGCGCAGCGAGAAGCCCGGCGCCATCATCAGCCAGATCCTGCTGGGATTGGCGCGCCCCGAGGCCGCCCAGGTCGAGCCCGATCGCGCCGAAGCGATCCGCCAGACGCTGGCCCAGGCCGCGCCCGAGGACGTCGTGCTGCTGGCGGGCCGCGGCCACGAGGCCTGGCAGGAGATCGCGGGCGAGCGCATCGCCTTCTCCGACCGGGCGCATGCCATCGATGCATTGACGCAAAGGAGGGGAGCAGCATGAGCGCTGAAGAAGCTCCCATGATGACGCTCCGCGAGGCGCTGGCCTGGATTCCCGGCGCGCGCCTGATCGGCGATCCGGACGTGGCCATCTCGCGCGTGCACAGCGACACCCGCACCCTGGCGGCCGGCGACCTGTTCGTCGCGCTGAAGGGCGAGCGCTTCGACGCCAACGACTTCCTGGCCGAAGCGCGCGCGCGCGGCGCCGCCGCGGCCATCGCGCATCGGGGGCTGGAGGCTGCCGGCCTTCCGGGCCTGGAAGTGCCCGACACCCTGGCCGCCCTGGGCGCCCTGGCCGCGGGCTGGCGTTCCCGGTTCGACCTGCCGCTGGTCGCGGTCACCGGCAGCAACGGCAAGACCACCGTCACGCAGATGATCGCCTCCATCCTGCGGGCCGCGGGCGTGGACCGGGCGCTGGCCACCATCGGCAACCTGAACAACGAGATCGGCCTGCCGCTGACGCTGCTGCGCCTGCGCGAGCGCCACCAGCTGGCGGTGGTCGAGCTGGGCATGAACCACCCGGGCGAGATCGCGCGGCTGGCCGCGATCGCCCGCCCCACCATCGGCCTGGTCAACAACGCACAGCGCGAGCACCAGGAGTTCATGGCCACGGTCGAGGCGGTGGCCCGCGAGAACGGCGCCGTGTTCGCCGCGCTGCCGGACAACGGCACGGCCGTCTTCCCCTACGGCGACGCCTTCACCGCACTGTGGAACGAGATGGCGCACGAGGGCGCGCCGCGGCGCTGCCTGAGCTTCGGCGAGCAGCCCAATGCCGACATCGCGCTCGGCCGCGCCGAGTGGAAGCACGGCGCCTGGGAGTTCGAGGCCCGCACCCCGCTCGGCGAGATCCGCTCCACCTTGCGCATCGCCGGGCGCCATAACGTGGTGAACGCGCTGGCAGCCATCGCCTGCGCACTGGCCTGCGGGGTTTCGGTCGAAAAGATCGCCGAAGGCCTCGCCGCTTTCGAGCCCGTCAAGGGGCGTTCGCGGGCGAGCGAGCTGCTGCTGGCGGACGGCCGTGCCATCACCGTGGTCGACGACAGCTACAACGCCAACCCCGATTCCGTGCGCGCCGCCGTCGACGTGCTCAGCGGCCTGCCGGGCCCGCGCCTGCTGGTGCTGGGCGACATGGGCGAGGTCGGCGACCGCGGCCCGCAGTTCCATGCCGAGGTCGGCGCCTGGGCGGCGGAGCGCGGCGTCGAATCGCTGTACGCACTGGGCGACGCATCGGTCCACGCCACCGACGCCTTCACACGCGCCGGCGGTGCCGAGGCGCGGCACTTCGGCGACATCGAGGCGCTCGATGCCGCGGTACTCGCGCAGCTGCCGCGCATCGCCAGCGTGCTGGTCAAGGGCTCGCGCTTCATGCGGATGGAGCGCGTGGTCCAGGCCATCGCCTCCGCTTGCGCGCAACAGAACAACGACAACGACAAAAAGGAGGGCCGGCCATGATCCATGCGCCGCGCACGTTCGCATCATGCTGATGAGTCTTGCCCAATGGCTGCAGACCCTTTCGCCGGAGCTGGGCTTCCTGCGCGTCTTCCAGTACCTCACCTTTCGCGCGCTGATGGCGGCGCTGAGTGCGCTGCTGCTCGGCCTGGGTGCCGGGCCCTACGTGATCCGCCGGCTCGCCGCGCTCAAGATCGGCCAGCCGGTGCGCGGCTACGCCATGGAGACGCACCTGAGCAAGAGCGGCACGCCCACCATGGGCGGCGTGCTGGTGCTGTTCTCGATCGCCTTCGCGACGCTCCTGTGGTTCGACCTGTCGAACCGCTTCGTCTGGATCGTGCTGTGGGTCACGCTGGGCTTCGGCGCCATCGGCTGGGTGGATGACTGGCGCAAGGTGGTGAGAAAAGACCCCGAGGGCATGCGCTCGCGCGAGAAGTACATCTGGCAGTCGGTGGTCGGCCTCGTCGCGGCCGTCTACCTGCTCTTCAGCATTTCCGAAAGCTCCAACTGGCGCGTGCTCGAGCTGTTCTACGCCTGGGTGGGCTCGGGCTTCGCGCTGGACTTCCCGCCCAAGATCAACCTGCTGGTGCCGTTCTTCAAGGAAGTGAGCTATCCGCTCGGCGGCATCGGCTTCGTGATCCTGACCTACCTGGTGATCGTGGGCGCCAGCAACGCGGTGAACCTGACCGACGGCCTCGACGGGCTGGCGATCATGCCGGTGGTGATGGTCGGCTCCGCGTTGGGCGTGTTCGCCTACGTGACGGGCAGCGCCGTCTATTCGCGCTACCTGCTGTTCCCGCACATCCCGGGTTCGGGCGAGCTGCTGGTGTTCTGCTCGGCAATGGCCGGCGCCGGCCTGGCCTTTCTCTGGTTCAACACCCATCCGGCGCAGGTCTTCATGGGCGACGTGGGCGCGCTCGCGCTGGGCGGCGCGCTCGGCACCATCGCGATCATCGTGCGCCAGGAGATCGTGTTCTTCGTCATGGGCGGCATCTTCGTGGTCGAGGCGATCTCCGTGATGGCGCAGGTGGCCTACTTCAAGTACACCAAGAAGCGCTTCGGCGAAGGCCGGCGCGTGCTCAAGATGGCGCCGCTGCACCACCACTTCGAGAAGAGCGGCTGGCGCGAGACGCAGGTCGTGGTGCGCTTCTGGATCATCACCATGCTGCTGTGCCTGGTGGGCCTGTCGACCTTGAAGCTGCGGTGACATCCATGCGGCATCTTCAAGACCAACACGTGCTGATCCTGGGGCTGGGTGCCTCGGGCCTGGCGATGGCGCGCTGGTGCGCTCGCCATGGAGCAAAGCTCACGGTGGCCGACACGCGCGAAGCCCCGCCGCAACTCGAAGCCCTGCGTGCCGAGCTGCCCGATGCGGTCTTCGTCGGCGGCCCCTTCTCGGCCGCGCTGGTCGAAGGCACGGCGGTGCGGGCGGTGTATCGCTCGCCGGGCTTGTCGCCGGCTTCGGTGGCTGTCGTGGTGGACGCCGCGAAGGCCGTTGGCTTGCCGGTGGGCGGCGAGCTGGACCTCTTCGCGCACGCGCTGGCCGACCTGCGCGTGGTCGAGCATGCCGAGGAAGCGGCGCCGGCGGCCGAGCCGGAGGCGCTGCCGCCTGCCGAGTCCGAAACGCTCGAAGCGCAGCTGTCGCAAGAGGAAGCGCCGGCCGCCAACGAGCCGCAACTCGCCCCCGGGCCGGAGTCCGCAGCGGTCGAAGACGACGACGATGCCGAGGCCCCGGCGCCTGCGCCCGTGCCCGCTCCGGCGGCGCCCCAGGGCTACCGGCCCGCCGTGCTGGCCGTGACCGGCACCAACGGCAAGACCACCGTCACCGCGCTGACCGGCCAGCTGGTCGCGCGCGCGGGCAAGACGGTGGCGGTGGCCGGCAACATCGGGCCCACCCTGCTGGACACGCTCGCCGCGCACATCGATGCCGGCACGCTGCCCGAAGTGTGGGTGCTCGAGCTCTCCAGCTTCCAGCTCGACGGCGTGCATGGCTTCGAGCCGACCGCCGCGACCGTGCTCAACGTGACGCAGGACCACCTCGACTGGCACGGCGACATGGCCGCGTATGCCGCCGCCAAGGCGCGCATCTTCGGTGCGAAAAGCATCATGGTGCTGAACCGCGAGGACGAGGCCGTGATGGCGATGAAGCCTGCGCCCGTCAAGCTGGCCAAGGGCCAGTCGCCCCGCACCGTCCTGACCTTCGGCGCCGGCATGCCCCTGCGTCCGGGCGACTACGGCATCGAGCGGGTCCACGGCATGGCCTGGCTGGTACGCGCCCTGGAGGCCGACGAGACGCAGAAGCGCAAGCGCGGCGCCGCGCTCGAGGAGGAAGAGATCCACATCCAGCGCCTGATGCCCGCCGATGCCCTGCGCATCCGCGGCCGGCACAACGCGCTCAATGCGCTGGCGGCGCTCGCGCTCGCCACTGCGGCGGGCTGCCAGCTCGGGCCCATGCTCTATGGACTGCGCGAATACCGCGGCGAGTCGCACCGCGTGGAGCCGGTCACCATCGTGGACGAGGTCGAGTTCTTCGACGACAGCAAGGGCACCAACGTGGGCGCGACCGTCGCGGCGCTGAGCGGCCTGGGCGAGGAGCGCCGCGTGGTGGTGATCCTCGGCGGCGAAGGCAAGGGGCAGGACTTCGCGCCGCTGGCGGCACCCGTGCGCCAGTACGCGCGCGCCGTGGTGCTGATCGGCCGCGACGCACCGCTGATCGAAGCCGCGCTCGCCGCCACCGGCGTCCCGCTGCTGCACGCCGCCTCGATGGAAGACGCGGTGAAGGCCGCGGCACGCCGGGCCCACCCCGGCGACGCCGTGCTGCTCTCGCCGGCCTGCGCCAGCTTCGACATGTTCAAGGACTACGCGCACCGCGCCGCCGTGTTCTGCGAAGCCGTGCAGGACTGGGCCGAGTCGCCGCGCGACGCCGGCGCCGATACGGTCATGCCGGACGGAGAGGGCGTATGAGCCGCACGGCCGCTCCGAAGGCGAATGGCACCGCAGCCGAAGGCGAAGGTACTCCAGTGAGCCGCACGGCCGCTCCGAAGGCGAATAGCACCGCAGCCCGCGGGGCGGAGGTCATCCATTGAGCTCGACCGCCGCCGCCACCCCCAACAAGAGCCCCCGCTTCTGGGAGGGCTGGTTCAGCCGCGCCAAGACCAGCATGGACGCCTTGCCCATGCACCTGCCGGTGCGCCTGGGCAATGCCGGCATGACGCAGACCAAGGCCGCGCCGGTGCGCGTGCTGGGCTTCGACCAGGCGTTGGCCTGGGTCACGGTCGCGCTGCTGGCCTGGGGGCTGGTGATGGTGTACTCGGCCTCGATCGCGCTGCCCGACAACCCGCGCTTCGCACGTGCCGGCTACAGCGCCAGCTACTTCCTCACGCGGCACATCGCTTCGGTCGTGATCGCCTTCGTGGCGGCGCTGCTCGCCTTCCAGGTGCCCATGCAGGCCTGGGAGCGCGCCGCGCCCTGGCTCTTCGTGGCCTCGCTGCTGCTGCTGGTTGCGGTGCTCATTCCGCACATCGGCATCAACGTCAACGGCGCGCGCCGCTGGCTGCCGATGGGCTTCATGCGCTTCCAGCCCTCGGAGCTGGCCAAGCTCGCGATGATCCTCTACGCCGCCAGCTACATGGTGCGCAAGATGGAAATCAAGGAGCGCTTCTTCCGCGCCGTGCTGCCGATGGGCGTGGCGGTGGTGGTGGTCGGCATGCTGGTGATGGCCGAGCCCGACATGGGCGCCTTCATGGTGATCGCCGTGATCGCAATGGGCATCCTGTTCCTGGGCGGCGTCAACGCCCGCATGTTCTTCCTCATCGCGGCGCTGGTGGTGGTGGCTTTCGGCACCATCGTGGCCAGCAGCCCCTGGCGGCGCGAGCGCATCTTCGCCTACCTCGATCCGTGGAGCGAGGAGCATGCGCTGGGCAAGGGCTACCAGCTCTCGCATTCGCTGATCGCGATCGGCCGCGGCGAGATCTTCGGCGTCGGCCTGGGCGGCAGCGTCGAGAAGCTGCACTGGCTGCCGGAGGCCCACACCGACTTCCTGATGGCGGTGATCGGCGAGGAGTTCGGCCTGGTCGGCGTGCTGCTGGCCATCGGCCTGTTCCTCTGGCTGACCCGCCGCATCATGCACATCGGCCGCCAGGCCATCGCGCTGGACCGCGTGTTCGCCGGGCTGGTGGCGCAAGGGGTGGGCATCTGGATCGGCTTCCAGGCCTTCATCAACATGGGCGTGAACCTGGGCGCGCTGCCGACCAAGGGGCTGACGCTGCCGCTGATGAGCTTCGGCGGCTCGGCCATCCTGATGAACGTGATCGCCCTGGCGATCGTGCTGCGCATCGACTACGAGAACCGGGTTCTCATGCGCGGAGGCCGCGTATGAGCAAGGACACACCAGTGCCGAGCGTGGGGGCCGACCGATGAGCAGGACCGCACTCGTCATGGCGGGCGGCACGGGCGGCCACATCTTCCCTGGCCTGGCCGTGGCCGAGGCTTTGCGCGATCGCGGCTGGCGCGTGCACTGGCTCGGCGCGCCCGGCAGCATGGAAGAAAAGCTGGTGCCGCCGCGCGGCTTCGCCTTCGAACCCGTGCAGTTCGGCGGTGTGCGCGGCAAGGGGCCCGTCACCCTCGCGCTGCTGCCCATGCGCCTGCTCCGCGCCTTCTGGCAGAGCCTGGCCGTGGTGCGCCGGGTGCGGCCCGACGTGGTGCTGGGCCTGGGCGGCTACATCACCTTCCCGGGCGGCATGATGAGCGTGCTGCTCAACAAGCCGCTGGTGCTGCACGAGCAGAACTCGGTGGCCGGGCTCGCCAACAAGATCCTGGCCGGCGTGGCCGACCGCGTCTTCACCGCCTTCCCGAACGTGATGAAGAAGGCCCAGTGGATCGGCAATCCGCTGCGCGCTGCCTTCGTGTCGCAGCCCGACCCGGCCACGCGCTTCGCCGGCCGCAGCGGCCCGCTCAAGCTGCTGGTGGTGGGTGGCAGCCTGGGTGCGAAGGCGCTCAATGCCGTGGTGCCCAAGGCGCTGGCGCGCATCGCGCCCGAGCAGCGCCCGAGCGTCTTGCACCAGAGCGGCGCCAAGCAGATCGACGAACTGCGCGCCAACTACGCCGCCGCCGGCGTCGAGGGCGAGCTCACCCCCTTCATCGAAGACACCGCACGCGCCTACGCCGACGCCGACCTGATCGTCGCGCGCGCCGGCGCGAGCACCGTCACCGAGATCGCGGCCGTCGGCGCAGCTGCGCTGTTCGTGCCTTTCCCTTCCGCCGTGGACGACCACCAGACCACCAACGCCCGCTTCCTCGTCGACGCGGGCGGGGGCTGGCTCGTTCAACAAACAGAACTGACTCCCGAATTGCTGGCCGATTTGCTACAGAAAACCGGGCGCCCCGCGCTCATGGAACGCGCCGTGAAGGCCAAGACGATGCAGAAGACCGAGGCCGTCGAGGCGATGGTGCGCGCTTGCGAGGAGTTGGCCAAATGAAGCACGCCATCCGCCACATCCACTTCGTAGGCGTGGGCGGCTCCGGCATGAGCGGCATCGCCGAGGTGCTGCTCAACCTGGGCTACAAGATCACGGGCTCCGACCTGGCCGACAGCGCCACGCTCAAGCGGCTCGCGGGGCTGGGCATCGGCACCTTCGTCGGCCACGACGCGGCCCACATCGCGGGGGCCGACGCGGTCGTCACCTCCACCGCCGTGCAGGGCGACAACCCCGAGGTGGTGGCGGCGCGCGAGAAGCGCATTCCCGTGGTTCCGCGCGCGCTGATGCTGGCCGAGCTGATGCGGCTCAAGCAGGGCATCGCGATCGCCGGCACGCACGGCAAGACCACCACCACCAGCCTGGTGGCCAGCGTCCTCGCCGCCGCGGGCCTGGACCCGACCTTCGTCATCGGCGGCCGGCTCAACAGCGCCGGCGCCAATGCGCAGCTGGGCAGCGGCGACTACATCGTGGTGGAGGCCGACGAATCCGACGCCTCCTTCCTGAACCTGCTGCCGGTCATGGCCGTGGTCACGAACATCGACGCCGACCACATGGAGACCTACGGGCACGACTTCGCGAAGCTGAAAAAAGCCTTCGTCGACTTCCTGCACCGGATGCCCTTCTACGGCGTGGCGATCCTGTGCACCGATGACCCGGCGGTGCGCGAGATCGTGACCGAGGTCTCGTGCCCGGTCACCAGCTACGGATTCGGGGAGGACGCGCAGGTGCGCGCCGTGAACGTGCGCGCGGTCGGCCAGCAGATGCACTTCACCGCGCAGCGGCGCAACGGCGTCACCTTGCCCGACCTGGACATCGTCCTCAACCTGCCGGGCGAGCACAACGTGCGCAACGCGCTGGCGGTGATCGCGGTGGCGGTCGAGCTCAACGTGCCCGACGAGGCGGTGCAGCGCGGCCTGGCTGACTTCAAGGGCGTGGGCCGGCGCTTCCAGCGCTATGGCGACGTCAAGCTGCGCGGCGCCCACGGCCTGGGCAGCTTCACGCTGATCGACGACTACGGCCACCACCCGGTCGAGATGGCGGCCACCATTGCCGCCGCGCGCGGCGCCTTCCCGGGCCGCCGCCTGGTGCTGGCCTTCCAGCCGCACCGCTACACCCGCACGCGCGACTGCTTCGAGGACTTCGTCAAGGTCATCGGCGGCGCCGATGCCGTGCTGCTCGGCGAGGTCTACGCCGCCGGCGAAGCGCGCATCGTGGCCGCCGACGGCCGCTCGCTGGCGCGGGCGATCCGCGTCGCGGGCAAGCTCGAGCCGGTCTTCGTCGACGACATCGCCGCCATGCCGCAGGCGATCCTGGACAACGCGCACGACGGCGACGTCGTGATCTGCATGGGCGCCGGCTCCATCGGCGCCGTGCCGGCCAAGGTGGTCGAGCTGGGCGGTTCGGTTTCTTCTTCAGGGAGGTCCCTGTGAACCCGCAAGACTTCGGCAAGGTCGCGGTGCTGTTCGGCGGCACGTCGGCCGAGCGAGAGATTTCCATCATGTCGGGCACCGGCGTGCTCGAGGCGCTGCGCTCGCGCGGCGTCGATGCGCATGCCTTCGACCCGGCCGAGCGCGAGCTCGTCGAGCTCAAGCACGAGGGCTTCGCGCGCTGCTTCGTGGTGCTGCACGGCCGCCACGGCGAGGACGGCACGGTGCAGGGCGCGCTGGAGCTGCTGGGCATCCCCTACACCGGCTCGGGCGTGATGGCCTCGGCCGTGGCCATGGACAAGGTCATGACCAAGCGCATCTGGCAGGCCGACGGCCTGCCGACGCCACGCTATGTGCGCCTGGCCTTCGACCAGCAGAGCCGCGAGCAGGTCATGGCCGTGCCCGACGTGCTGGGCCTGCCCCTGATCGTCAAGCCGCCGCGCGAGGGCTCTTCCATCGGCGTGACCAAGGTCATGGGCTATTCCGAGATGCAGGATGCCGTGACGCTTGCCGTCGGCTACGACACCGACGTGCTGTGCGAGGAGTTCATCGAAGGCGAGGAAGTCACCTGCGCCGTGCTGGGCAACGGCCTGAACGCGCAGGCGCTGCCGGTGGTGCGCATCGCCGCGCCGGAGGGCGCCTACGACTACCAGAACAAGTACTTCACCGACGACGTGAAGTACCACTGCCCGAGCGGCCTGCCGGAGGCCGAGGAGCAGGAGATCCGGCGCATCTCGCTGGCGGCCTACCACCAGCTCGGCTGCCGCGGCTGGGGCCGCGCCGACCTGATGATCCGCGCCAGCGACCGCAAGCCTTTCCTGCTGGAGATGAACACCTCGCCGGGCATGACGAGCCACTCGCTGGTGCCCATGTCGGCGCGCGCTGCCGGCATCTCCTATGAGGACTTGTGCTTGCGCGTGCTGGCTTCCGCCACGCTGGATTCGAGGGCGGAGGTCTGATGAGCACCGCCCGTCCGCCCGAAGGTGCTCGCCCCCTCGCTTGCGATGGGGGTGGCGGAGCCGCGCAGCGGCACAGCCTGGGGGAGATCTGATGGCCGATAGCGTCCACGTGCCCTTCGACGTCAAGCTCATGAACGTGACCGCGACCCTGGTGTACGCGTTGTTCGCGCTCGTGCTGCTGGCGGCGGGGGCCTGGTGGGTGCTGCGCCAGCCCTTCTTCCCGCTCGCCGGCATCAAGGTGGACGGCGAGGTCACGCACAACAACGCGGTCACGCTGCGCGCCAACGTCGCGCCGCAGCTGGCCGGCAACTTCTTCACCGTCGACCTGGCGAAGGCGCGGGCGGCCTTCGAATCCGTGCCCTGGGTGCGCAAGGCGGTGGTGCGGCGCGAGTTCCCCAACAAGCTGCGCGCGACGCTGACCGAGCATGTGCCGGTGGCGCACTGGGGCGACGAGGCCGATTCGCGGCTGATCAACGGCTTCGGCGAGGTCTTCGATGCCAACGTCGCCGAGGTGGACGACGACCTGCCGCGCCTCGGCGGCCCGCCCGAGCAGGCCGGACAGGTGCTGGGCATGTACCGCGTGCTGCAGCCGCTGTTCTCGCCCTACGAACTGGCGATCGATCAGCTGAAGCTGTCGAGCCGCGGCAGCTGGAGCGTGGTGCTCGACAGCGGGGCGGTGCTCGAGCTGGGCCGCGGCCGCAGCGAGGAAGTGGCGGCCCGCACGCAGCGCTTCCTGGTCACGGTGGCGCCGGTCGCCAGACAGTACGGGCGCAGCGTCTCCGCCGTCGAAGGCGCCGACCTGCGCCACCACGAAGGCTATGCACTGCGGCTGCGCGGCGTCACCACGGTCACGACAGAACCGCCACCGCCCAGGAAGAAATAGAGAGCAGAGGAAATTCATGTCCAAGGAATACAAAGACCTGGTCGTCGGACTCGACATCGGCACCGCCAAGGTGATGGCGGTGGTGGCCGAGGTCCTGCCCACCGGCGAGCTCAAGCTGGCGGGGCTGGGCATCGCGCCCAGCAACGGGCTCAAGCGCGGCGTGGTGGTGAACATCGACGCCACGGTGCAGAGCATCCAGCAGGCGCTCAAGGAAGCGGAGCTGATGGCCGACTGCAAGATCAGCCGCGTCTACACCGGCATCACGGGCAGCCACATCCGCGGCATCAATTCGAGCGGCATGGTGGCGGTCAAGGACAAGGAAGTCACGCAGGCCGACGTGGCCCGCGTGGTGGAGACCGCGCGCGCGATCAACATCTCCAGCGACCAGCGCCTGCTGCTGGTGGAGCCGCAGGAGTTCGTGATCGACGGCCAGGACGTGAAGGAGCCGATCGGCATGAGCGGCATGCGGCTCGAGGCCAAGGTCCACATCGTGACCGGCGCCCAGAGCGCGGCCGAGAACATCATCAAGTGCGTGCGCCGCTGCGGGCTGGAGGTCGACCAGCTGATGCTCAACCCGCTCGCCTCCAGCCAGGCGGTGCTGACCGAGGATGAGCGCGAGCTCGGCGTGGTGCTGGTGGACATCGGCGCCGGCACCACCGACGTCGCCATCTTCACCAACGGCGCGATTCGCCACACCGCGGTGATCCCGATCGCCGGCGACCTCATCACCAGCGACATCGCGATGGCGCTGCGCACGCCCACCAAGGACGCCGAGGACATCAAGGTCGAGAACGGCTATGCCAAGCAGTTGCTGGCCGATCCCGAGACGCAGGTGGAGGTGCCGGGGCTCGGCGACCGCGGGCCGCGCATGCTCAGCAAGCAGGCGCTGGCCGGCGTGATCGAGCCGCGGGTGGAAGAGATCTTCTCGCTGGTGCAGCAGGTGGTGCGCGAGTCGGGCTACGAGGAGGTGCTGTCCTCCGGCGTGGTGCTGACCGGCGGCAGCGCGGTGATGCCGGGCATGGTCGAGCTGGGCGAGGACATCTTCCTCAAGCCGGTGCGCCGCGGCATCCCCAAGTACTCGAGCGCGCTGTCGGACATGGTCGCGCAGCCGCGCGCCGCGACCGTGATGGGCCTGCTGGAAGAGGCGCGCTATGCACGGCTGCGCGGCTTCAAGGTCGCCCAGAAGAACGGCTCCGTAAAGACCGCCTTCGGCCGCTTCAAGGACTTCATCGTGGGGAACTTCTGATGATGGACAGCACACCACTTTGGCTCGTCGGTCCGCAGATCCAGCGGACCCTGAGTCCCCGCCGGCATTTCAACGAGCGATGGCGGCGCACCGGGCCGCCGCGGGAGGGCAGACGGTGACCCTCAAAACAACACATTCGTACAAGCAAGGCAACTGCAAATTCAAGGAGTCAGAAATGGCCATCGAAATGATCGAAATCGAAGAGTTCAACCAAGGCACGCAGATCAAGGTGATCGGCGTGGGCGGCGGCGGCGGCAACGCGGTCTCGCACATGATCGAGCGGCGCGTCCAGGGCGTCGAGTTCATCTGCGCGAACACCGATGCGCAGGCGCTCCAGCGCAGCAACGCGCACAAGACCATCCAGCTCGGCACCAACGGCCTGGGCGCTGGCAGCAAGCCCGAGAAGGGCCGCGACGCGGCGGAAGCGGCGGTCGACGACATCCGCGGCGCGATCAACGGCGCCCACATGCTGTTCATCACGGCCGGCATGGGCGGCGGCACCGGCACCGGTGCGGCGCCGGTGATCGCGCGCGTGGCCAAGGAGATGGGCATCCTCACCGTGGGCGTGGTGACCAAGCCCTTCGACTGGGAAGGCGGCCGCCGCATGACCAATGCCGATGCCGGGCTGACCGAGCTGGAGGCGAACGTCGACTCGCTGATCGTGGTGCTCAACGAGAAGCTGCTCGACGTGCTGGGCGAGGACGTCACGCAGGACGAAGCCTTCGCGCATGCCAACGACGTGCTGAAGAACGCCGTGGGCGGGATCTCGGAGATCATCAACGAGTACGGCGGCGTGAACGTCGACTTCGAGGACGTGCGCACCGTGATGGGCGAGCCGGGCAAGGCCATGATGGGCACCGCCGCGGCCTCGGGCCCGGACCGCGCGCGCATCGCCGCCGAACAGGCGGTGGCCTGCCCGCTGCTCGAAGGCATCGACCTCTCGGGCGCCAAGGGCGTGCTGGTGCTGGTGACGGCATCGAAGAACTCGCTGAAGCTGAGCGAATCGAAGCTCGCCATGACCACCATCCGCGCCTTCGCAGCGGAAGACGCGCACGTGATCTACGGTGCCGCCTACGACGACAGCCTGGGCGACGAGATGCGCGTGACGGTGGTCGCCACCGGCCTGTCGCGCCAGGACGCGCGCCGCCAGGCGCCGACGCTGGAGGTCATCCGCACCGGCACCGACAACATCCCGTTCGGCGTGCCGACCCTCGGCGGCACCGTGCAGGGCCACCCCAGCCAGCCGAACTACGACGGCATGGCCGTGCCCAGCGTGTGGCGCACCAACCGCACCATGGCCGCCGCCAAGGTGGACGCGCTGTCGACGGGCGGGATGGACGACATCGAGATCCCCGCCTTCCTGCGTCGTCAAGCCGACTGAACGGCCTGACATGGTGGCTATTGCGGAGATAGCGAGGCGCACGGCGCGCCGGATGCCTCGCGCTCCTAAAATCGCTGCCGTGCTCCAACAACGAACCCTGAAATCCATCACCCGCGCGGTCGGCGTGGGGCTGCACAGCGGCCAGCGCGTCGAGCTGACGCTCAGGCCGGCGCCCATCGATGCGGGCATCGTGTTCCGCCGCGTCGACCTGCCCGAGCCGGTGGAGATCCCCATGCGCGCCGAGGCCGTGACCGACACGCGGCTGGCCTCCACCGTGTCCACCAACGGCGCCAAGGTGCAGACGGTCGAGCACCTGATGTCGGCCTGTGCGGGCCTGGGCATCGACAACCTGCAGATCGACATCACGGCCGACGAGGTGCCGATCCTCGACGGCTCGGCCTCGTCCTTCGTGTTCCTGCTGCAAAGCGCGGGCATCGTCCTGCAGGATGCGCCGCGCCGCTTCATCAAGGTCACGAAGCCGGTCGAGGTGCGCGAGGGCGAGGGCCACGACCTCAAGTGGGCGCGCCTGGTGCCTTACCACGGTTTCAAGCTGAGCTTCGAGATCGACTTCGACCACCGCGTGGTCAACGCCAGCGGCCAGCGCTTCGAGTTCGACCTGGGCTCGGGCTCCTACAGCCGCGACATCGCGCGCGCGCGCACCTTCGGCTTCACCAAGGAGGTCGAGTACATGCGCTCCAAGGGATTGGCGCTGGGCGGCGGGCTCGACAACGCGATCGTGATGGACGACACCAAGGTGCTCAATGCCGGCGGGCTGCGCTACGACGACGAGTTCGTCAAGCACAAGATCCTCGACGCCATGGGCGACCTCTACGTCATCGGCCGCCCGCTGCTCGCGGCGTACAGCGCCTTCCGCTCCGGCCATGCGCTCAACAACAAGCTGCTGCGCGAGCTGCTGGCCCAGAAAGACGCCTACGAGATCGTCAGCTTCGACGACCAGCGCCAGGCGCCGGCCGGCTTCGCCGAAGTCGCGCGGGCCTGGTAGGCAAGCGACCGATGCTGCTGTTCCGCTGGGCCATCCTGCTGCTCCTGCTGGCGGCCGGCGTTTCCTTTGCCTTCTATGCCGGGACCGGCCAGCCCAAGTACAAGCGCTTCGGGTGGATCGTGCTCAAGTGGACGCTGCTGGCAGCCTTCGGGTTCTTCGCGGTGCTGATTGCCGAGCGCGCGCTCTGAAGTGATTTCCTTACCTCTTTGTAAGGAATGTTGTGCAAACCACGCTGACATCCAAAGGTCAGATGACGCTGCCGAGCGCGGCGCGGGCTCGGCTCGGCTTGGAAGCGGGCGACCGGCTCTTGGTGACGGTGGTGGATGACGACACCATCATCCTGAAGCGGCCGCCCTCGAAGCCCGCCAAGAACTTGCGCGGCCTCCTGGCGTGCCCCGGACGCGCGCTGTCCGTGGAAGAGATGGATGTCTGCTGGCCGCGAGCGCACAGGCTGCCGGCCACGCGCCCATATTGACCTTCGGCAAGAAGGCAGCCAAGACGTCGACGCATCAGCTGCTGCGCTGACCGACGCGCCGAACGGCCGGTCTCAGCGCGTCCGCCCCTTCCGATACATCCCGCTGGTGCTGCGCGCCAGCACCGCCGCCTGGCCGAGCCGGGCCATCGAGCTGCCCACATGCGCATGGGTGATGGCGATGCCCAGCGCGTCGGCCGCATCGCTGCCGGGCACGCCGGGCAGCTGCAGCAGGCGCCGCACCATTTCCTGCACCTGCGCCTTGGCGGCGCGACCGTGGCCGGCGACGGCCTGCTTCATCTGCAGGGCGGTGTACTCGGCCACGGGCAGCGCGTTCGTCACCAGCGCCGTGAGGCAGGCGCCGCGGGCCTGGCCGAGCAGCAGGGTGGATTGCGGGTTGACATTGACGAACACGATCTCCACCGCCGCCGCGTCCGGCTGGTAGCGGGCCACGATCTCGCCGATGCCGTCGAAAAGCACCTTGAGCCGCGCCGGCAGCTCGCCTTGCGACACGCTGCGGGTGCTGATGGTGCCGCTGGCGACGTAGCGAAGCGCGTGGCCGTCCATGTCCACCAGGCCGAAGCCGGTGGTCTGCAGGCCGGGGTCGATGCCGAGGATGCGCATGCCGGGCCGCGCCTCAGGCACCGAAGTACCAGCGCACCGAATGGAAGAACACCGGGGCCGCGAAGCACAGTGCATCGACGCGGTCCAGCAGGCCGTTGGCCCCGGTCACGCCCACGCCGCGCCGGCCCCAGTTCGGAATGCCGCGGTCGCGCTTGAGCGCCTTCATCACCAGGTGGCCCATCGAGCCGGCCACGCAGGCGAGCAGGGAGACGGCCAGCGCCTGGCCGAAGCGGAAGGGCGTGATGAAGGAGAACAGCGCGCCAACGACGCTCGCGATCGCCATGCCGATGGCCCAGCTGCGCCAGTTGAAGCTGCGGCTCACATGCGGCGCGGCAGGCGCATCCCTGAAGAGCCAGTCGCCGACGCGCTGCAGGCGCCGGCCGGTCGCTTCGGCGGCTTCCGCCGGCGCTTCTTCGCCGGGCAGGCTGCTGCGCCGCGCGATGAGGTGCTGCACCAGCACGCAAGTCTGCACCACGAAGACCAGGAAGAACACGAGAAACGCGCTCTTGCCCTCGTAGCCCGGGAAGGAGAGCAGCAGCAGTGCCGGCACATGGCTCATGCCGTAGACGCAGACCATGATGCCCCACTGCAGCTTGGCGTTGCGTTCGAGGAAGTGGTTGGGATCGTCGGCCAGCGCGCTCACCACCGGGATGGCGAGGAAGACGTAGACCGGGATGAACACGGTGAAGAGGTCGAAGCGCGCCGTCGCCACCAGCCAGAACTGGAGCGGCAGCACCACGAAGAAGGCCAGGATCAGGCTGCGGTGGTCGCCGCGCCGGGTCGGCGACAGCGTGATGAACTCGCGCAGCGTGAAGAAGGAGATCAGCGCGAAGAGCACGGTGGCCATCGTTTCGCCCAGCGCCCAGCCGATCCAGAAGATCACCGCCATGAACCAGGTGGTGCCCAGCAGCCGGCGGAAATGCGCCAGCTCGCGCTGCCAGCGCTCGTCGTGACGCGGGTTGCGGCGCTCGCGAAAGCTCAGCAAAAAGGCCGCGATGCTCACCATCACCAGCAGGCCGAAGACGATGAAGAACAGGGCCGCCACCTGGTGCGTGGGCGAGAGCTGTCGGAGGTATTCGTTCATCTATACGTACCGCAATGCGATGACGCACTCGCGCGCGCGGTCGAGGAAAGGGCGCCGCTCCTCGCTGTCCTCGAGGCGGATCGGCGCGCCGAAGGTGACCGAGCAGAGGATCGGCACCGGCACGACCTCGCCCTTGGGCATCACGCGCTGCACGTTGTCGATCCAGGCCGGCACCAGCACCACCTCGGGGAACATCTGCGCCAGCGTGTAGAGGCCCGACTTGAATTTCTGCGGCTCGCCGGTGTTGCCGCGCGTGCCCTCGGGAAAGATGATGATCGAGTCGCCGCTCTGCAGCGCCTCGATCAGCGGCTGCAGCGGCAGCAGCGCTTCGGCGCTGCCCGGCTGTGGCGCGGGTGGCGCATCGGCCGGTGGCGATGCCAGCGGCAGCTCGCCCTGCATGGCGTCGACCGGCTCGGGATCGACGAGGGGCATCGCTTCTTCGAACACGGGCTCGATGCGCTCGCGGGGCGCGGCCGGCGCAGGTGCAGGTGCAGGGGCGGGCGCACTGCCGCCGCGTTCCACGTAGATCGCATTGAACACCTCGGTGGTGATCCATCGCTTGAAGGGCGTGGTGGCCCAGTAGTCGCGCGCCGCGATCGGCCGGGTGATGCTGCGCAGCTCCTCGGGGAGCGCGGCCCAGATCATCACCAGGTCCAGGTGGCTCTGATGGTTGGCGAAGTAGATGCGCTGCTCGGCCTTGGGCGGGCAGCCCCACCAGCGCGCCTGGGCACCGGTGAGGAGCCGGATCAGGCCCAGCAGCACCCACCCCGTGAACTTTGCAAGCATGGCGGCGATGATACGGGCGGCGCATGCAGGTTTTTCTCGTGCCGCGGCCGAAGAGGCCTCGTGAATCCGCTATGATTCGGACCCTTCAAACGCGGGAATAGCTCAGTTGGTAGAGCGCAACCTTGCCAAGGTTGAGGTCGAGAGTTCGAGACTCTTTTCCCGCTCCAGATTCCCCTCCTCGATGCGCGCGCTGCCCCTGCAGATCAGGGCAGCTCGGCCGACGGCATGCGCGCCACGATGGTGGCCGTGCGGCCCGCGAGGTAGGCCGATCCGGACCGCCGCTCGAAGAACTTCGGGCTCGGCAGCATCACCGCCAGTTTCGCCGCCTCGTGCGCGCCGAGCCGCGAGGCCGGCTTCTTGAAGTAGTGCTGCGCGGCCGCCTCTGCGCCGAAGATGCCTTCGCCCCACTCCACGCTGTTGAGGTAGATCTCGAGGATGCGCTGCTTGTCCAGCAGCAGCTCCAATGCAACCGAAAGCAGCAGCTCCTGGCCCTTGCGCAGCAGCGTGCGCTCGCCCGACAGCAGCAGGTTCTTGGCCAGCTGTTGCGTGATGGTCGAGCCGCCGCGCAGTTGCACCGGCCGCGGCTCCTTGCCGCGTGCGCGCATCTGCGCCGCCCGCCGGGCCGCGATCTGCTCGGCCCTGGCATTGCGCTGGCGCGCGCGCTCGACGGCCTCCCACTCGACGCCGTTGTGATAGATGAATTCGCTGTCCTCACTCGCGATCACCGCGCGCTTCAGGCTGTCGGCGATCTGCGAATAAGGCACCCATGCTTGTTTCCAGCCGCGCTCGCCGTTGCTGCGCCCCTCGCTCGCGAGCTGCCAGGCCTCGGAACGCTGGAAGGCGGTGGACTGCGGATCGATCACCGCCATCGCGGCGATGCGGCCGATGAAGAAGACTTCGAGCGCCACGGCTGCAAAGAGCAGGCACAGCACCCAGCGCAGAAGAGCCTTCACTTGCCGTCGACCATCGCGCGCATCTCGGCCAGCACCTGGCCCGAAGGCGGCCGCACGCCGCGCCAGAGGGCGAAGGACTCGGCGGCCTGTTCGACCAGCATGCCCAGTCCGTCGCGCGGCACCGCGCCGTGTTCGCGGGCCCAGTCCATGAAGCCCGCGGCGGCCGGCCCATACATCATGTCGACGGCCAGCGCGCCGCGCTTGAGCACGCGGGCCGCCACCGGCACCTCGCCGCCCGCAAGGCTGGAGGCGGTGCCGTTCACCACCACATCGAACTCCCCGGGCACGGACTGCAGTTCGTGCGCCTCCAGGTCGATGCCATGCTGCAGCGCCAGCGCCGCATGGCGCCGCACCAGGTCGATGGCCTTGGCCAGCGTGCGGTTGGCCACCACCACACGGCGCGGTCCGGCTTCCAGCAACGGGCCCAGCACGCCGGCCGCAGCGCCGCCCGCGCCCAGCAGCAGCAGCTCGCTCCCGGCCAGTGGCACGCCGGCGTGCTGCGTGATGTCGGCGACGAGGCCTGCGCCGTCGGTGTTGTCGCCGTGGATGCCGTCCTCGTCGAAGCGCAGCGTGTTGACCGCGCGCGCCAGCATGGCGCGTGGGCTCAGGTGCTGGGCCAGCGCCGCGGCCTCGAACTTGAAGGGCACGGTGACGTTGCAGCCGCGCGCCGTGCCGCTCGTCTCGGCGCGAAAGGCGGCCACCGCGGCCTCGAAGCCGTCCCGCGGCACCAGGCGGCGGCCGTAGTCCAGCACCTGGCCGGTGAGCTCGCCGAAGCGCGCATGAATCCAGGGCGAGCGGCTGTGCTCGACCGGATTGCCCATCACGCAATAGAGGTCCATGGCGTCCGGCTCACTGTTTGGACGGCGACGAGGAGACTTGGGTCTCGAGCGTCTCGTCGCGGGTGAACTTGAAGCGCGAAGGCAGCACGATCTGGTCGGTTTGCCGCCGCATGGCGTCGGTGAACTTGCCGAAGCTGCCGATGCTGCGCACGATGGCCTGTGCGCGCCGGTCCAGGGTCGCATTGCCCGAACCCTCGACGACCTCGGTGCCGAGGATCGCGCCGTCGAAGTTGACGGTCACCAGCATCGTGAGCTCGCCGTAGAGCTTCTTGCCCGAGAGCTCTGGGAAGTTCTCGGTGCCGCGCGCCTCGATCTTGCGGCGCAAAGCATCGACGTAGACGGCATAGGTGGCCTCGCGCGTGGCGGGGCTGAGGTAGCGCTTCTTGGGCCGCGCATTCTCCTCGTTCACCCGGCGCTCGATCTCGGCCAGCATTTCGATCAGCTGGCGGCGTCTTTCCTCGCGCGCCTTGGACTCGCTGGGGTTGCCCTGGTGGCGCGGATCGGGCAGCGGCATCGCGGCGAGCTGCTGCTTGATCTGCGCCAGCAGCAGCATCTGCTGGGCCTGCATGGCCTCGACCTGCCGCTGGGCGTCTTCCATCGAGTCGCCGATGGCGGTGAAGGTGGAGGGCGGCAGCGGGCTGGTGGCGCGGCCGCGCTCGAGGTCGCCGCCGCCGGCCAGCGAGCTCTGGGCGATGGCCTGGGCTTTCTCGGGCCGTTCGTTGCTCTTGGCGTTGACCAGGATGACTTCGAGCGGCGTCTCGGTGAAGACCCGGTTGAAGGACTCGGGGTCGGCAAAGCGGAACGCGAGCAGCAGGGCATGCGCGGCGACCGAAATGCCGAGCGCGATTTGCAGGCTGCTCAAGTCGCGCAGGTTCACGAGGCGACCTCCCCCACGCTCGTCACTTCACGTACTTCGCGCACTCCCTCCTGAAGGAGGGGGCGAGCACCTTCGGGCGACCGTGCCGTGCTCATGCCGTGATCTTCTCCGGTGGGGCCGCCTCGTCGCTGTCGGCCAGGTCCACGGCAATGGCGATCGGTCCGGCGACTTCTTCTTCCTCGCCTTCGTCTTCCGCAGCCGCCTCGGCCGGCGTCGTGTCGAGGCGCTCGATGACGGTGCCGTGCACGTCGAGCGCGATCTCGTCGACCTCGCCGAGCTTGACGCGCACGCGTGCCCCGCGCGCCAGGCCTTGCGTGCCGGTGACCTGGAACACCAGCGGCAGCGTATCGGCGCGCGCCAAGGCGCCGTTGGGCACGTCCTTGATCAGCGTCGCCTCGAGTTCGGTGATGTTTTCCTGCTCCAGGTACTTGAGGGTCCAGAAGCGCTCCATGCCGCCCTGGTGGGCGTTGTAGGCGGCATAGGCGGCATCGAAGCCCGAAAGGATGGAGAACAGGTCGGCATCCTTCGGCTTGAAGGGCGCCGCCAGCGCGGCGGTCTTGCCGTGGCGCGCGGCCGCGATGATCTGCCACTGGTTCACCAGGTCGGTGTAGCGGCGCAGCGGCGAGGTGCTCCAGGCATAGCTCTTCACGCCCAGGCCGGCGTGCGGCAGGGCGCGGGTGCCCATGCGCACCTTGATGCCCGGCGCCAGGCTGGCCTGGCTGCGGTAGAGCGCGGGCACGCCGAGCTCGCCGAGCCAGCCGCCCCAGCTGCTGTTGGCCAGGATCATCGCTTCCGACACGATCAGGTCCAGCGGCGCACCGCGCTGGCGGGTGGTGATCTGCACCCGCTCCTCGCCGGTGGGCTCGCCCTGGGCATCGGGCAGGCGGAAGTTGTAGTCGGGCCGGTTGAAGCTCTCCGGCTTGCCGCGAACCACTTCGCGCTGCGCCTTCAACTGCCTGGCGAGGCGGAACAGGAAGGACAGCGGCTCGCGCAGCCGCCTGGCGACCTCGGGCGTGCCTGCGTTGTCGACCGCGGCGTCCTCGAGCCAGGCCTGCGTGATGAAGCCGTCGAGCTGGTCGTGACGCAGGTTGGCGACGATGGGCACGCGCTCGAGGCGGGTCTCGGTGGTCTTCAGCGCCAGCGTGGCCTCGTCGAAGTCGGCGTAGAGCGAGACGGCCGGGCAGTCGCGCCCTTCCTGCAGGGTGTAGATCTCGACCACCTCGTCGGGCAGCATGGTGATCTTGTGCCCCGGCATGTAGACCGTGGACATGCGGGCGCGCGCGACCTGGTCGATCGGGCCGCCCGGCGCCAGCGCCAGGCCCGGCGCGGCGATGTGGATGCCGACGCGCACGGTGCCGCTGCCGAGGCCGGTGACCGAGAGTGCATCGTCGATCTCGGTGGTTTGCGAATCGTCGACCGAGAAGGCCTGCACTTCGGCCAGCGGCAGCTCGTCGGCGATGGCCGGGGCCTTGAGCGCCGGGAAGCCGGTGCCCTTGGGGAAGTTCTCGAACAGGAAGCGCCGCCAGTGGAACTGGTAGGGCGAATCGATCGCTCCCGCCTGCTGCAGCAAGTCGAGGGGCGGGCGCTGCGTGGCCCGCGCGGCCTCGACCACGGCCTTGTACTCGGGCGCGTTCTTGTCGGGCTTGAAGAGAATCTTGTAGAGCTGCTCGCGCACCGGCGCCGGACATTCGCCGGCGCCGAGTTGCGCGGCCCATTCGGCGATCTGGGCCTGGACCTGCTTCTTCTTCTCGATGGCGGCCAGCGCCTGCTGCACGATCTCGGCCGGCGCCTTCCTGAAGCGGCCCTTGCCGGCGCGGCGGAAGTAGTGCGGCGCCTCGAACAGCGCCAGCAGCGATGCGGCCTGCTGGACCAGCGTGGGCTGGGCCTGGAAGTAGTCGGCGGCCAGCTCGATAAAGGCGAACTCCCCTTCGGGCGCGAATTCCCAGGCCAGGTCGAGGTCCATGCCGGCGGCGAGGGCGCGCGCCTCGTCCAGCAACTGGGCCGGCGCCGGCTTCTCGAAGCGCAGCACGATGTTGGCGGTCTTTACCTTGACCCGCTTGCCGGAATCGAGCTCGACCTGCGCCGAGGCCTCGGCCTCCGACAGCACGCGTCCGCCCAGGTACTTGCCGGCTTCTTCGAACAAAACAAACATGGGGCGGATTGTCCCATGCGCCGCCGCGCGCGCAGGGCTCGCTGGAGTGCCTTCGCCTTCGGCTGCGGTGCGAGCGCCTTGGGGCGGCCGGGCGGCGCTCAGGCGGGGTGGACGAAGGCCATCACCTCGTCGAGGTGACGGTGCTCGAAATCGGACAGGGCGTGGTCGCTGCCTTCCAGCAGCTCGATGCGGCTTCCGGGGTAGCGGGCCGACATCTCGCGCCAGTCCAGCACCTCGTCGCCCTTGGCGATGATGGCGAACACGCGTTCCGGTCGCGCCAGCGGGCCGACGTCGAGGGCGCGCAGCTCGTCGATGTACTCGGGCCGGAAATGGAAGTGCTCGGCCGGGTCGTGCCAGGAGGTCTGCTCGCCGATGTGCTTCGCCAGGTCGCGCGCCGGGTGGACGGCCGGGTTCAGGAGCACGGCGCGGCAACCGGTCATGCCGGCGACGTAGGTCGCGTAGAAGCCGCCCAGCGAGGAGCCGATCACCGCCATCGTGTCGCGCGGCCATGGTGCGATGCCCTGCATGATCAGCTCGATCGCTTCGTGCGGCGAGGGCGGCAGCTGCGGGCACCACCAATGCAGATGCGGATGCCGCTCCCGAACGCGCTGTGCCACCTGGCGCGCCTTGGTCGATTGCGGCGAGGAACGGAAGCCATGGAGGTACAGCAGGTGGGTGGTGGGCGCGGAAGTCATGCCTTTGTCTTAAATAGCGAGCGCATCGATGCGCCGGCCATTGTCCGTGAAGCTCGCGCACGGCTGCCGCGGGCGGATAATTCGCGCCCATGTCCGCCGTGTTCCACCAGCCGTCCCTTGCGCGCCGCATCGCGCCCGTGTTCCAGGGCTTCGACGGCCTGCTCGCCTTCGCCGTGCTGTTGCTGGCCTGTGCCGGGCTGCTGACCATGTACTCGTCGGGCTACGACCACGGCACGCGCTTCATGGACCACGGCCGCAACATGCTGCTGGCCGGCTTCATCATGTTCGTGGTGGCGCAGGTGCCGCCGCAGCGGCTGATGTTCTTTGCCGTGCCCGTCTATGTGGTGGGCGTGTCGCTGCTGGTGGCGGTGATGCTGTTCGGCATCACGAAGAAGGGCGCGACGCGCTGGATCAACGTGGGCGTGGTCATCCAGCCGAGCGAGATCCTGAAGATCGCCATGCCGTTGATGCTGGCCTGGTGGTTCCAGCGCCGCGAAGGCCAGCTGCGCACCCTCGACTACGTGGTGGCGACGCTGCTGCTGGCGGTGCCGGTCGGGCTGATCATGAAGCAGCCTGACCTGGGCACCTCGCTGCTGGTGCTGGCGGCAGGCCTGTCGGTGATCTTCTTCGCCGGCCTGTCGTGGAAGCTGATCGTGCCGCCCGTCATCATCGGGCTGGTCGCGGTGTCGCTGATCGTGGGCTTCGAGTCGCAGCTGTGCGCCGACGGCCTCGACTGGCGAATCCTGCACGACTACCAGAAGCAGCGCATCTGCACGCTGCTCGACCCCACCAAGGACCCGCTGGGCAAGGGTTTCCACATCATCCAGGGCATGATCGCCATCGGCTCCGGCGGTGTCGGCGGCAAGGGCTTCATGCAGGGCACGCAGACGCACCTGGAGTTCATCCCCGAGCGCACCACCGACTTCATCTTCGCCGCCTACTCCGAGGAGTTCGGCCTGGCCGGCAACCTGGCCTTGATTGCCGGCTTCATCTTCCTCATCTTCCGCGGACTGGCGATCGCGCTGGATGCGCCCACGCTGTTCTCGCGCCTGCTGGCCGGTGCGGTGACCATGATCTTCTTCACCTACGCCTTCGTGAACATGGGCATGGTCAGCGGCATCCTGCCGGTGGTGGGGGTGCCCTTGCCCTTCATCAGCTACGGGGGCACCGCGATGGTCACGCTGGGGCTGGGCCTGGGCATCCTGATGTCGATCGCGCGAGCCAAGCGCCTGATGCAAAGCTGAGCATCGTTCGGAGGGCGAGCCTAGAATCCCCCGATGATTTCCCGCGAACCCACCCTCGAGCGCCTCGCCACGGCGCAGCAGCTCCTGCTCACGCCCTTCGGCCTGGACGAATCGCACCTGCTGCGCGCCCTGGCGGAGATCACCGCCCACAAGGTGGACGACGCCGACCTCTACTTCCAGTACACCCGCAGCGAGGGCTGGAGCCTGGAAGAGGGCATCGTGAAGACTGGCAGCTTCAGCATCGACCAGGGCGTGGGCGTGCGCGCGGTCAGCGGCGAGAAGACGGCCTTCGCCTATTCGGACGACATTTCCGAGGCATCCCTCCTCGATGCGGCGCGCACGGTCCGCACCATTTCCGCCGCGGGACGCAACGGCCGCGTGAAAGCGCCGACGCGCAAGGTCGCGACCAGCCGCACGCTCTACGGTGGCGTGGACCCGATCTCGACGCTCGACAGCGCCGCCAAGGTCGAGCTCCTGGGCAAGGTCGAGAAGCTTGCACGCTCGCGCGATCCTCGGGTCGCCCAGGTCATGGCCGGGCTGGCCAGCGAATACGACGTGGTGCTGGTGGCGCGGGCCGACGGCACCCTGGCCGCCGACGTGCGGCCGCTGGTGCGCCTGTCGCTCACGGTGATCGCCGAGCAGAACGGCCGGCGCGAGGTGGGGTCCGGCGGCGGCGGCGGGCGTTTCGGCCTCGCCTACTTCGACGAGGCGCGCATTGCCGAATTCGTCGACCAGGCGGTCAAGCAGGCGCTCGTCAACCTCGATTCGCGTCCGGCGCCCGCGGGCGAGATGACCGTGGTGCTGGGCCCGGGCTGGCCCGGCATCCTGCTGCACGAAGCCATCGGCCACGGGCTGGAAGGCGACTTCAATCGCAAGGGGTCGAGCGCCTTCTCGGGCCGCATCGGCGAGCGCGTGGCCGCCAAGGGCGTGACCGTGCTGGACGACGGCACCATCGCCGACCGCCGCGGCTCGCTCAATGTCGACGACGAGGGCAACGCCACCCAGCGCAATGTGCTGATCGAAGACGGCATCCTGAAGGGCTACATCCAGGATTCGCTCAATGCGCGGCTGATGAAGGTCAAGCCCACCGGCAACGGCCGCCGCGAGAGCTATGCGCACGTGCCGATGCCGCGCATGACCAATACCTACATGCTGGGAGGCGACAAGGTGCCGGCCGAGATCGTGGCCAGCATCAAGAAGGGCCTCTACGCCACGAATTTCGGCGGCGGCCAGGTCGACATCACCAGCGGCAAGTTCGTGTTCTCGGCGAGCGAGGCCTACTGGGTGGAGAACGGCAAGATCCAGTACCCGGTCAAGGGCGCCACCCTGGTCGGCAACGGCCCGGATGCGCTGACGCGCGTCACCATGATCGGCAACGACATGGCGCTCGATTCCGGCGTGGGAACCTGCGGCAAGGAGGGCCAGAGCGTGCCGGTCGGCGTGGGTCAGCCCACCTTGCGCATCGATGGCTTGACCGTCGGCGGCACGGCCTGAGGCGTTCGCGCAGCGGCCGGCTCGTCTTGCTGTGCTACATTCGGCCCTTATGTCTTTGCGCGCCGCGTTTTTCTTTTCGTACTTTTGGTTCCCGGACTCCGGCGGACGAGAGGCGAGCGCGTAAAGCACACTGAACACCTCCCAAGACCGCCGGCGCCCCGAGCCCCGGCGGTTTTTTTATGCCCCGATGATTCACACCCTTGAAGGAATGACCCAATGAGCACGAGCAATCTCCCCGGCACCGAGAACTGGTATGCGAGCGTCGAGAAAACCAGCCGAACCGACGACGAACGCATCAAGGACATCACCGTGCTCCCGCCTCCCGAACATCTGATCCGCTTCTTCCCGATTCGCGGTACGCCTGTCGAAACGCTCATCACCGGCACCCGCCACGCCATCCACAACATCATGAGCGGCAAGGATGACCGGCTGCTGGTGGTGATGGGCCCCTGCTCGATCCACGACCCGATCGCCGCGCTCGAATACGCCCGGCGACTGAAGGTGGAGCGCGAGAAGTACGCCGGCACGCTGGAGGTCGTGATGCGCGTGTACTTCGAGAAGCCCCGCACCACGGTGGGCTGGAAGGGGCTGATCAACGACCCCTACCTCGACGAGAGCTACCGCATCGACGAAGGACTGCGCATCGCGCGCCAGTTGCTGATCGAGATCAACCGCCTCGGGCTGCCGGCCGGCAGCGAATTCCTCGATGTGATCTCGCCGCAGTACATCGGCGACCTGATCTCATGGGGCGCCATCGGCGCGCGCACCACCGAGAGCCAGGTGCATCGCGAACTGGCCTCGGGCCTGTCGGCGCCGATCGGCTTCAAGAACGGCACCGACGGCAACATCCGCATCGCCACCGATGCGATCCAGGCGGCAGCACGCGGCCATCACTTCCTCTCGGTGCACAAGAACGGCCAAGTCGCGATCGTGCAGACCAACGGCAACAAGGACTGCCACGTGATTCTGCGCGGCGGCAAGGCACCCAACTATGACGCCGCCAGCGTCGCCACCGCCTGCAAGGACCTGGAATCGGCCAAGCTGCCGCCCACGCTGATGGTGGACTGCAGCCACGCCAACAGCAGCAAGCAGCACCAGAAGCAGGTCGACGTGGCGAAGGACATCGCGGCGCAAATTGCGCACGGCAGCCGCAGCATCTTCGGCCTGATGGTCGAGAGCCACCTGAGCGCAGGGGCCCAGAAATTCAGCGCCGGCAAGGACAACGTCGCCAACCTCGAGTACGGCAAGAGCATCACCGATGCCTGCCTGGGCTGGGACGATTCGGCGCACGTGCTGGAGTTGCTGTCGCAGGCGGTGAAGGCCCGCAGGGGCTGAGGCCTTCCGGTCAGATCAGTTCGGCCAGTGCGGGCCAGTGGTGGCGCAGCAAAGCCGCCTCCTCGCCGTCGGGCTGCATGAACGAGAAGTCGTTGAAGTCGAAGCCGGGACCGACGGTGCAATGCACCAGCGTGTAGTCGGCGCTCTCGGGCGTCAGCAGCGGCCTGGCGGCCTGCCAGCGACCGGCCGTCACGGTGTGCTGCGGATGCGTGCCATGCACGTCGACCGGCCCCAGCCGGACATGTGCAGGTGGCGTGCGAAGCGCGGCATCGCTGGTCCAGAGCGAGAGGGGGGCACCTTCGAGGTGAACCCAGACTTCGTCGGAGAGCACCCGGTGCCAGCGTGAATGCTGGCCGGCCTGCAGCAGGAAATAGATGGTCGTGAGTGCCTGGCGTGCCGGCCTGCCGTCGCCCGGAGACACCTGCGCCTCGGAGCGGAACAGCTCGCGATACCAACCGCCCTCGGGATGGGGCGCCAGATTCAGGGTGTCGATGAGCTGCTGCGCGCGCATCCGGTCATTGTGCCGCGCCTGTCGCGCGCAGTGCCGAAAGAAGCTTCTCGTGGACGCCGCCGAAGCCGCCGTTGCTCATGCAGACGATGTGGTCCCCGGGCCGTGCGGCGGCCACGATCTGCGCCACCAGGGGCTCGATCGCACCGGCCACCCGTGCGCGTTCGCCCATGGGCGCGAGCGCGCCCGCCGCGTCCCAGTCCAGCCCGCCGCTGTGGCAGAAGGCGAGGTTGGCCTGCTCCAGACTCCAGGGCAGCTGGGCCGCCATGGTGCCCAGCTTCATCGTGTTGCTGCGCGGCTCGAAGGCGGCCAGGATGCGCTCGTCCCGATGGCCGCCTGCGTCGAGCTTGTTGCGCAGGCCTTCGAGCGTGGTGCGGATGGCGGTCGGGTGGTGGGCGAAGTCGTCGTAGACCGTGATCGGTCCGCCGTGCCGCTCGACCGTGCCGCGCACTTCCATGCGCCGGCGGACGTTGCGAAAGCCCGCCAGTGCCGCCGCCGCCTCGGCCGGCGCCACGCCCACATGCTCGGCCGCGGCGATGGCGGCCAAGGCATTCATCTGGTTGTGCAGCCCGGATAGCGTCCACTCCACGCGGCCGACGGCCTCGCCTTGCCGCAGCACGTCGAAGGCGTCGTGCGTTCCCCGCGCCTGCCATTCGCCGCCCGCACCGAAGCGGGCCAGCTCGCTCCAGCAGCCCTGGATCAGCACGCGCCGCAGGCTGTCCTCGGTCGCATTGACGACCACCCGGCCGCTGGCCGGTACCGTGCGGACGAGGTGATGGAACTGCCGCTCGATCGCCGCCAGGTCGTCGAAGATGTCGGCGTGGTCGTATTCCAGGTTGTTGAGAATCGCGGTGCGCGGACGGTAGTGGACGAACTTGCTGCGTTTGTCGAAGAAGGCGGTGTCGTACTCGTCGGCCTCGATCACGAAGAGCTTCTGCGCGCCGCTTCCCAGCCGCGCCGAGACGCCGAAGTCCAGCGGCACCCCGCCCACCAGGAAGCCCGGCGAGCGGCCGGCGCGCTCGAGAATCCAGGCCAGCATGGAGGTGGTCGTGGTCTTGCCATGGGTGCCGGCCACCGCCAGCACATGCCGGCCCTGCAGCACCTGTTCCGCCAGCCACTGGGGGCCGCTGGTGTAGGGAACGCCGGCATCGAGGATCGCTTCCATCAGCGGGAACTTGGGCGTTCCGTCCGCAAGCCGGACCCGCGACACCACGTTGCCGATGACGAAGACGTCGGGCTGCAGTGCCATCTGATCGGCGCCGAAGCCTTCGATCAGCTCGATGCCGAGGGCGCGCAGCTGATCGCTCATCGGCGGGTAGACGCCGGCATCGCAGCCGGTGACCCGGTGCCCGGCCTCGCGCGCCAGTGCGGCCAGCCCGCCCATGAAGGTGCCGCAGATGCCGAGGATGTGAATGTGCATCGGTCGATTCTAGGGATGCCCGGGGATCGCTCTTCTGCGCACGCCTTCCTTTGGGCAAAATGGGCCGATGGATGTGCCCAAACAGGAAATCGCCGCCGCCGCCGCGCGCCTCATCGTGGAGGAGGGGCTGGAGTACGGCCCGGCCAAGCGCCGCGCGCTGCGCGACCTGGGCCTGCCCGCGCGCACGCCCCTGCCGCACAACGACGAGGTCGAAAACGAGGTGCGGGACTACATCCAGCTCTTTTGCGCCGACACCCAGCCGAAGGAACTCCACGCCCTGCGCGTGCTGGCGCTCGAATGGATGGAGCACATGGCGGAGTTCCGCCCTCATATCGGCGGCGCCGTCTGGCACGGCACGGCGACCCGGCTATCGGACATCTATATCCAGCTGTTCTGCGATGACCCGAAGTCGGCCGAAATCGCGCTCATCGACCACCACGTCGACTACGAGCCGCGCATGGTGACCGGCTTCCATGGCGAGCAGGTCGAGGCGCTCAGCATTCATGTGGCGAGCCGCACCCTGGGCGAAGAGATCGGGGTACACCTCCTGATCTACGACCTCGACGACCTGCGCGGCGCCCTCAAGCCCGACACCCAGGGCCGTGTGCCCCGGGGCAATCTGGCCGCGCTCAGACGGCTGATCGAAAAGGAAAACGGATGACTGCCAGCCCTACGCGCCGTGGCTGGCTCTTTGGGGGCGTGGCTGCGGCGGCGGCCATTGCCGGATTCGGGGGCGCGGTCTGGCACCGGCGCGCGAATGGAGGCGGCGAACAGCTCGACGCCGCCTTCTGGGCGCAGCGCTTCGAGCGGCCGGAGGGCGGGGAACTGCTCTTGGAGCAACTTCGCGGAAAGCGCTTGCTGATCAACTTCTGGGCGACCTGGTGCCCGCCGTGCATCGAGGAGATGCCGATGATCGATGCCTTTTTCCGCGAAAACGCCCCGAACGGTTGGCAAGTTATCGGATTGGCCATCGATCAACCCAGCGCCGTGCGCAAGTTCCTGGCCAAGACACCGGTCAGCTATCCTGTCGGGCTGGCGGGCTTGCAGGGGACTGAACTGGTCAAAAACCTCGGCAACACGGCCGGTGGGTTGCCCTTCAGCATCGTGTTGGACGCTGGAGGCGTGATCGCGGCGCGTAAAATGGGCAAGATCGAACCGGCCGACCTCCAAGCGTGGCGGCGGGCCTAGTTCACCAGCTAGAATCCGGTCCCCTCGTCGGGTGTTGACGGCTAAACGCCGAAGTACACCGAAGTACACAGAAGTACACCGACTTTCAGACCGAATAAATCCTCATAGCCGGCAACCCCGGCGCTGGAGTCCCATGGATCTGCGCAAGCTCAAGACACTGATCGACTTGGTGTCCGAATCGAATATTTCCGAACTGGAAATCACCGAAACCGAAGGCAAGGTCCGCATCGTCAAGGGCGGAATCGCAGCGCCGGTTCAGTATGTGCAAGCCATGCCTGCGCCGGCTCCTGGCGTCGGTGCCGCGGCACCCGTGGGCGCCATCGCCGCAGCCCCGGCTCCGGCTGCGGCTCCCGTGGAGGCCGCGCCGTCCGGCCACGTCGTGAAGTCGCCCATGGTCGGCACCTTCTATCGCTCCTCCAGCCCCGGCGCTCCGGCCTTCGTCGAAGTGGGCAGCCAGGTGAAAGAGGGCGACACCATCTGCATCATCGAGGCGATGAAGATCCTCAACGAAATCGAGGCCGACAAGTCCGGCACCGTCACACAAATCCTCGGCGAAAACGGTCAGGCGGTCGAATACGGCCAGCCGCTGTTCATCATCGAGTGACCATGTTCAAGAAGATTCTCGTTGCCAATCGCGGGGTTGGCGCCCGGGCGCGGACGCGCCAAGCCCGGCAAATTGCACTCGTGCGCACCAGCGCACGGGCGATGAGCCGCGGGGGGCGCAATGTTTAAGAAGATCCTGGTCGCCAACCGAGGTGAAATCGCACTTCGTATCCAGCGGGCTTGCAGTGAACTGGGCATCAAGGCCGTCATGGTCTATTCCGAGGCCGATCGAGAAGCCAAGTATGTGAAGCTGGCCGAAGAGGCCGTGTGCATCGGCCCGGCGCCGTCATCCCAGAGCTACCTGAACATGCCGGCGATCATCTCGGCCGCCGAAGTGACGGACTCCGAAGCCATCCATCCCGGCTATGGCTTCCTGAGCGAGAACGCCAACTTCGCCGAGCGCGTCGAGCAGAGCGGCTTCCAGTTCATCGGCCCCACCCCCGAGTCGATCCGCATCATGGGCGACAAGGTGTCGGCCAAGCAGGCCATGATCAAGGCCGGCGTGCCCTGCGTGCCAGGCTCCGAGGGCGAGCTGTCCGACGATGCCGCCATCAACAAGCGCATCGCGCGCGCCATCGGCTACCCGGTCATCATCAAGGCCGCGGGCGGCGGCGGCGGCCGCGGCATGCGCGTGGTGCACACCGAGGCGGCGCTGCTCAACGCCGTCAACATGACGCGCAGCGAAGCCCAGGCCGCGTTCGGCAACCCCACGGTATACATGGAGCGCTACCTGGAGAACCCGCGCCACATCGAGATCCAGATCCTCGCCGACAGCCACAAGAACGCCCTCTACCTCGGCGAGCGCGACTGCTCGATGCAGCGGCGCCACCAGAAGATCATCGAGGAGGCGCCCGCCCCCGAGCTCACCGAGAAGCAGCGCGCGAAGATCGGCGAGCGCTGCGCCGAGGCCTGCCGCAAGATCGGCTACCGCGGCGCGGGCACCTTCGAGTTCCTGTTCGAGAACGGCGAGTTCTATTTCATCGAGATGAACACGCGCGTGCAGGTGGAGCA
>DATFFA010000157.1:0-2838 GCA_035250605.1 Variovorax sp.
GATTTATACGCAGCCTAGATCGTGCGCAGCGAAGCCGCTACGGCTGCGAGTCCTCTTCCGCCTCCTCCGCCTCTCCAGGCGCACGGGCGTGCAGCTCGATCATCTGCCGCAAGGTGGTCTTGAGCTCTTCGGCGCGCAGCAGGCCAAAGGGCTCCAGCACGCGCCGCTCGTGCTCGCGCGCCAGCTCCATCAGCTGCTCCACCGTCTTGGCGCCCTTGCGCGTGATGCGCACCAGCGTGATGCGCCGGTCACTGTCATGGGGCAGGCGCTCGACCTGGCCCTTGGATTCCATCCGGTCGAGCAGGCGGGTGACGGTCGGCTGCTTGGTGACCGTGACCTGCGCCAGCTGGCCGATGCTGACCGGCTCGCCGCCAGCCAGCGAAGCCATGACCCGCCACTCCGACACCGAGAAGCCGTGCTGGCGCGCCACCACGTGGAACTCCGAGGAAATCAGCTGACTGGCCTGCGCCAGCAGCGCCGGCAGGTAGTCGTCGACGAAGCGCAAGGAATTCTTCTTAGAAGCGGCAGTGGCCATGAAGCGTCCCCTCGGCTGATTCAGGCACGCAGCTTGCGTGTCTAGGGTTATTCATGATTGTGGATACATTCACTTCTGAACATTATAGGAACCATGCGATGAAGCGGCTTCCATGCCGGCACGGAAAGATACAGAACCATGGCTGAGCGATCGTTCGTCGAGGAAGTGAAGAAGCTCCGGCTTGCCGAAGGCGAGGTGTTTCGGGGTGAGGGCATTCTGGCAGTCACCAAGGCACTGCTCGAATCGGGTGTTTCCTATGTCGCCGGTTACCAGGGCGCGCCCATTTCGCACCTGATGGACGTGCTGGCCGATGCCCAGGACATCCTGGCCGAGCAGGGCATCCGCTTCGAGAACAGCGCCAGCGAGGCGACGGCGGCCGCGACGCTGGCTGCCTCGGTCAACTACCCGCTGCGCGGCGCCGTGACCTTCAAGGCGACGGTGGGCACCAACGTGGCCTCCGACGCGCTGGCCAATCTGGCCTCGGGCGGCGTGACCGGCGGGGCGCTCGTCATCGTGGGCGAGGACTATGGCGAGGGCTCCTCGATCATGCAGGAGCGCAGCCACGCCTTCGCGATGAAGTCGCAGATCTGGCTGCTCGACCCGCGCCCCAACCTGCCCTCCATCGTCGATGCGGTGAAGAAGGGCTTCGAACTCTCGGAGGCCAGCAACACGCCGGTGATGCTGCAGCTGCGCATTCGCGCTTGCCACGTGCACGGCCAGTTCGTGGCGGGCGCCAACCGCCGCGCCGAGTTCACGCTGAAGGACGCACTGGAAAACCCGCAGCGCGACGTCAGCCGCATCGTGCTGCCGCCGGCCAGCTTCGTGCACGAGCAGGAGAAGGTGAAGGAGCGCTGGCCCGCCGCGGTGCGCTTCATCGAGGAGCACAAGCTCAACGAGTTCTTCTCGGAAGATGCCGACGACATCGGCATCATCGTGCAGGGCGGCAGCTACAACACCCTGCTGCGCGCCCTCGAGCGCCTGGGCCTGGCCGATGTCTACGGCCGCACCGAGGTGCCGCTCTACGTGATGAACGTGGCGTATCCACTGGTCGACAACGAGGTGCTGCGCTTCTGCATGGGCAAACGCGCGGTGCTGGTGGTGGAAGAGGGCCAGCCCAACTTCGTCGAGCAGAACCTCGCGACCATCCTGCGCCAGGCCGGCTCCACCACCGCACTGCACGGCAAGGACATGTTGCCCGTGGCAGGGGAATACACGGCAGCCGAGCTGCTCAAGGGCGCGCGCGCCTTCGGGGAGCGCTATGGGCGGCTGCAGCCGCTGCCGGTCCCCGCGCCGGTGCGCAAGGTGATCCCGCTCAAGGAAGTCGCCGAGATCGGCGTCGACGCCGCACCCGAGCCCGCCCTGCCGCTGGGCGACAGCGTGCATGCGCGCCCGCCGGGCTTCTGCACCGGCTGCCCCGAGCGTCCGATCTTCAGCGCCATGAAGCTGGTCGAGCGCGAGCTGGGCCCGCACCACGTGAGCGCCGACATCGGCTGCCACCTGTTCTCCATCCTGCCGCCCTTCAACATCGGCAACACCACCATGGGCTACGGCCTGGGCGGCGCCGGCGCGGCGGCGCTCAATGCGCCGGCGGGCAAGCGGGCGATCTCGATGATGGGCGACGGCGGCTTCTGGCACAACGGCCTCACCAGCGGCGTGGCCAACGCGGTCTTCAACAAGAGCGACAACCTGACGATCGTCGTCGACAACAACTACACCTCGGCGACCGGCGGGCAGGACATCCTCTCGTCGAAGGCGCAGAACGCGACCCGCAGCACCGGCCATGCGATCGAGCGCGCAGTGCGCGGCGTGGGCGTGCAATGGGTGCGCACGATGCGCCGCACCTACGACGTCGCCGGCATGCGCGACGTGATCAAGGAGGCGCTGACGACGAAGCAGAAGGGCCCCAAGGTGCTGATCGCGCAGTCCGAATGCATGCTCAACAAGCAGCGGCGCGAGAAGCCGCTGGTGCGCAAGGCCATCGCCGAAGGCAAGCGCGTGGTGCGCGACAAGTTCGGCGTCGACGAGGACACCTGCACCGGCGACCATTCGTGCATCCGGCTGTCGGGCTGCCCCTCGCTGTCGATCAAGTCCAACCCCGATCCGCTGCGCGTCGATCCCGTCGCCACCGTGCTCGACAGCTGCGTGGGCTGCGGCAACTGCGGCGATGTCTCGCATGCCGCCGTGCTCTGCCCCTCTTTCTACAAGGCGCAGATCGTGAGCAACCCGACGGGCTGGGACCGCTTCCGCGAGCGTGTGCGCGCGAGCGTGATCGGCTGGCTCCAGCGCGGCGAGGCGAAGCGTCG
>DATFFA010000158.1:0-27544 GCA_035250605.1 Variovorax sp.
CTGGACGAACAGCAGGCACTGAACCTCCGGGGCCTCGAGGTGCTCGATGCGCTGCGCCTTTCGGCCCTGCTGCGCTTCGCCGCCCACGCCGCCGCGATCACCTGCTCGCGGCGCGGCGCCGACATGCCGCGCCGCCGCGAACTGCCGGCCGGCTGACCGCGCTGCGGCGCAGGCCGCCTACAGGATCGAGTGATCGGTGGTGAACAGGCAGGAGTCCTCGTCCGACCCTGGCTCCTGCGTGTCGCGCAGGGCAGCGCTTCGCGTGACCGGCGGCGCCTCCCCCTCGCCGATACCCACCGGTTTCGGAGGCTTGCCGAAGGGCGCCAGGCCCTGCACCACGCGCAATGCCGATGCGCCCTGGATCAGCGCCTCGGAGTAATCGGGGACGCCCCGGGTCGAGGAATCCACCGGCCGGTAGACCAGGCACTCGTCGGAATCCGCCTGCACCGCTTCCATCAACACCCAATGAAATTCATGGGGTTCGAGTTCGAGAACCGTCAGGGCAAGATCACGTAGCGGCATAGGGAATCCTCTTGTTTGATGTCGCGAATTGTTACAGCCCGTTGAATATCGGCCAAGGCACTTTTGCACGATGCCTCCTCCAGCGGAGGTAGGCCGGGTGGCCATAGCGTGAAGGGCGCCGCAGTTGCGCGGCGCCCGCTTTTCAGCCCAGGCGAACCGGCACGAAGATCCGGTCGCCGTCGCGCTGGATGAGGAGCGCGACCGACTTGTCGGCCTTCGCCGCCACCTCGCGCACCTGCTCCACGCTCCTGGCGGGCGTGCCGTTGATGGCGAGCAGCACGTCGCCGGCCTGGACGCCGGCCAGGGCCGCCGGGCCGCCTGCATCCTCGATCAGCAGGCCGGCGTCCACATGGGCCTCGCGCCGCTCCTGCGGCTGCAAGGGGCGCAGCGCGAGGCCGAGCTTGCCGTGGCCCGCGCCGGCGTCACTGCTGGCCACGGTGGCGATCTTCTCGCTCGCATCGCCGAGGCGGGCGCTGATCTCGTGGCGCTCGCCCTGGCGCCACACGTCCAGCGTGATGCGGCTGCCGGGCTTCTTCTGGCCGATGAGGGCCGGCAGGTCGCCCGAGGCGACGATGGGCGCGCCGTCGACCTTGCGGATCACGTCGCCCGAGCGCAGCCCGGCCTGGTCGGCCGGGCCGCCCTTCTCCACGTTCGACACCAGCGCACCTTCGGGCTTGTCGAGCTTGAAGGAATCGGCAAAGGCCTGGTTGACCTCCTGCACCGCCACGCCCAGCCGCGCATGGCTGGCCTTGCCGGTGGCGACGATCTGGTCCTTCACCTGGACTGCGACGTCGATCGGGATCGCGAAGGACACGCCCTGGTAGCCGCCGCTGCGGCTGTAGATCTGCGAGTTGATGCCCACCACCTCGCCGCGCGTATTCAGGAGCGGCCCGCCCGAGTTGCCGGGGTTCACCGCCACGTCGGTCTGGATGAAGGGCACATAGCTGTCGTCGGGCAGCGAGCGGCCCTTGGCGCTCACCACGCCGGCCGTCACCGTGTTCTCGAAGCCGAAAGGCGAGCCGATGGCGAGCACCCATTCGCCGACCTTGAGGTCCTTGGTGTTGCCCAGCGTCAGCGTCGGCAGGTTCCTGGCGTCGATCTTGAGGACGGCGATGTCGGTCTTGGCGTCCGAGCCCAGCACCTTGGCGCGGAATTCGCGGCGGTCGGTGAGCTTGACGGTGACCTCGTTGGCATCCTTCACCACGTGGGCGTTGGTCAAGATGATGCCGTCGGGGCTCACGATGAAACCCGAGCCCTGGCCGCGCACGGGCACGTCGCGCTGCGGGCCGCGCTGGCCGAACTGGCCTCCGAAGCGGCGGAAGAACTCGAACATCGGATCGTCCGGATCGATGCCGGCCATGCCCCCCATCGAGGTCTTGGTGGTGCCGGTCACGCTGATGTTGACCACGGCCGGACCGTCGCGCGAGGTGATGGTCGAGAAGTCGGGCATGGTGACCAGCGGCGCCGCCGCAGCGGGCGCCGCGGCCGGCGTGCCCACGGCAGTGGCACTGGTGTAGGCGCCCGCGCCGACGGCGCCGATCACCCCGGCGCCCACCAGGGCAGCGGCGAGGGCACGGGGCGAGTTCAGACGGACATTCATGGAAATTCCTTTCGAGGTGTCGGTGGAAAACACGATGAAGGGAATGTCGATGCGTTCGCTTAGGCCCGCCTTAAACGATGGAAGGGAAGCGCAGCCTCACCCGCAGGCCGCCCAGGCTCTCCGAGCGTCCGATGTCCAGCGTCGCGCCATGCTGGTCGGCGATGGACTTCACGATGGCCAGCCCCAGGCCGCTGCCCGGCGCCTGCGACTCGCCCGAGCGATAGAAGCGGTCGAGCACGCGCTCGCGCTCCTCGGGCGGCAGGCCCGGGCCGCTGTCTTCCACGGCCAGTTCGGCCCCGCCCGCCTGCTGCGCGATCCGGATGTCGACGCGACCGCCTTCGGGCGTGTACTTGACGGCGTTGTCGAGCAGGTTGCGCAGCAGGGTGCGCAGGGCCTCCGGTCGGCCGCGCACCCGAGACGCATCGGCGCCGGCGATGCCGATGTCGATGCGCCGCGCCTGGGCGGCCGCGATGGCATCGGAGAGCGCGAGCCGCGCGACCTCCTGCAGTTCCACCGGCTCGGGCGGCATCTGGACGCCGGCGCTGGCCTCTTGCCGCGCCAGCGCCAGCATCTGCTCGACCAGCCGCGTCGCGCGTTCGATGCCCGCGGCCAGGCGGTTGACGGCCAGCTCGCGCGTGGCCTCGTCGGGCGCGCGCTTCAGGCTCTGCACCTGCAGCTTGAGCGCGGCGAGCGGCGAGCGCAGCTCGTGCGCGGCATCGGCCACGAAGTGCTTCTGCGCCTCGAAGGCGTGGCGCACGCGCTCGAACAGCAGGTTGAGCTCGTGCACCAACGGGCGCACCTCCTCGGGCAGGCCGCTCTCGCTCACCGGCGACAGGTCGTCGGCCTGCCGCGCCGCGACCTGGCCGCGCACCCGCGCCACCGGAGCCAGCGATCGGCTCACCACCCACCACACCACCAGCATCAGGAGCGGCGCGGCCAGCGCGATCGGCCCGACGGTGCGCAGCGCCAGCGTGCCGGCCATGTGGCGGCGTGCCGCCATGTCCTGCGCCACCTGGATCACCAGCGTGCGGCTCTGCAGCGAGAACACGCGGTAGGTGGTGCCGCGCGCCCGGACGTTCGAAAAGCCCAGCACCGCGCGCTGCGGCAAGGCGGCCTGCGCGGCCGATTCGAAAATGCGCTGGCCGTCGATCGTCCATACCTGCACCACGAACTCGAAGTTCTCGTCGCCGTCGCCGAGCCCGCTGACGGCCGCGCTGGGCGGCAGGCCGGCGCGCAGCGAGAGCGCCATCTGCTGCATGTGGTAGTCGAAGATCTGGTCGGCTTCGTTCAGCACCGTGCGGTAGGCGACGAAGGCCTGGGAGCCGGCGGCGAGCACGATCGCCGCGAGCAGAAACCAGAGGAGCCGGGCACGTAGAGACTTCATTCCCTGGGCACCATGTACCCCACCCCCCGGACATTGCGGATCAAGTCCGCGCCGAGCTTCTTGCGCAGCCCGTGCACGTAGACCTCGACGGCGTTGCTGCTGATCTCGTCTTTCCAGCCGTAGAGCTTTTCCTCGAGCTGCGCGCGCGAGAGCACCATGCCGGGCCGCGCGATGAGCGGCTCGAGCACCGCCCATTCGCGCGCCGACAGCACCACCGGCTGGCCGTTGACCGTGACCTCGCGGGTCGTCGGATGGATGCTCACGCCCATGTGTTCGTAGACCGGCTCGGCGCGGCCGGAGGCACGGCGCAGCAAGGCGCGGATGCGCGCCAGCAGCTCGTCGAGGTCGTAGGGCTTGAGCACGTAGTCGTCGGCGCCGGCATCCAGGCCCTCGATGCGCTGCTGAACGGAGTCGCGCGCGGTCGCGATCAGCACCGGCATGCGCTGCTTGCGCGCACGCAGGGCCCGCAGCACGTCGAGGCCGTCGCGGCGCGGCACGCCGAGGTCGAGCAGGACCAGGTCGTACTGCTGGGTGCGCAGCGCGGTGTCGGCAGCCTCGCCGTCCTTGACCCAGTCGACCGCGTAGTTCTCGGCCCGCAACAGGTCCAGCACGGCCTCGCCGATCATCACGTCGTCTTCGAGCAGCAGCAGTCGCATGGTGGAATCATCCGGCAAAGGATCGTTCGAGATCGTAGCCCGGGCGAAGTTCAGAGCAGCGAGCGCAGCTCGCGCGCCGCCTCGAACAGCAGCGGCAGCATGTCGCGGCGCAGGGCTTCCTCCGGGTAGCGGCCGCCGGACAGCACCACGTTGAGCGCGGCCACGGTGTGCCCCTGCATGTCGCGCAGCGGCACCGCCAGTGCCTGCACCCCCAGCTCGTGCTCCTCGCTGGCGAAGCAGAAGTCGTCCTTGCGGACCTGGGCGATGCGCTGGCGCAGCACGCGCGCCTGCGTGATGGTGTGCGGCGTGATGCGCGGCAGCACGCGGCCCTTGAGCCATTGCGCGAGCTGCGCCGTGCTCATGGACGCCAGCATGACGCAGCCGGTCGAGGTCGCGTGCGCGGGCAGGCGCGCGCCGAGGTGCAGGCCGTAGGCCAGCACGCGGGTCGGCGTGACGTAGGCGCCGCTGCGCGCGATGATCACCACCGCCTCGCCGTCGAGCACCACGGCCGAGAAGGACTCCCCCGTCTGCGCCGCGAGCCGGTTCAGCGTGGGCTGCAGGGCGCGCGGCAGCCGCGAGGAAGCCAGGTAGCTGCCGGAGAAGCGCAGCACCTTCGGCGACATCCAGAAGTAGCTGCCGTCGGTCTCGAGGTAGCCGAGGTGGGCGAGCGTGAGCAGGTGGCGCCGCGCGGCGGCACGCGTCAGGCCGGCACGCTCGGCCGCCAGGGTGGCATTGAGGCGCTGGCGCTCGGTGTCGAAGCTCTCGAGCACGGCCATTCCCTTGGCAATGCCCTCGATGAAGTCCGGCTTGGCGATGGTCATGGCGGCGGCGGGATTCAGGTGTTGCGCGATCATCGCGCAGGCGGCCTCATCATCGCACAGAGGATGGTCTGCAGGTGATGCCATGGCGGCCGCTTCGCCCTACGCTTGGCTCAATATTCCAGGAGACACCCCCATGCGTACCCAGGTCGCCATCATCGGCGCAGGCCCCGCCGGCCTGTTGCTCGGACAACTGCTCTTCAAGGCCGGCATCGACAACATCATCGTCGAGCGCCAGACCGGCGCCTACGTGCTGGGCCGCATCCGCGCCGGCGTGCTGGAGCAGGTCACGATGGACCTGCTGGCGCAAGCGGGCGTCGACACCCGTGCCAAGGCCGAGGGCCTGCCGCACGAGGGCATCGAGCTGCTGTTCAAGGGCGCGCGCCACCGCATCGATCTGCATGGGCTGACCGGCGGCAAGCAGGTCACGGTCTACGGCCAGACCGAGGTCACGCACGACCTGATGAACGCCCGCGAGGCCGAGGGGCTGACCACGATCTACGGCGCCTCGCCGGTCAGCCTGCACGGCTTCGACGGCGAGCGCCCGACGGTGCGCTACGAGAAGGACGGCGCCACGCACGAGATCGAATGCGACTTCATCGCCGGCTGCGACGGCTACCACGGCGTGAGCCGCGCCAGCGTGCCGGCCGGGGCCATCCACACCTACGAGAAGGTCTACCCCTTCGGCTGGCTCGGCGTGCTGGCCGACGTGCCGCCGGTGTCGCACGAGCTGATCTACGCCAACACGCCGCGCGGCTTTGCGCTGTGCAGCATGCGCAGCCCCACGCGCAGCCGCTACTACGTGCAGGTGCCGGTGGAGGAGCGCGTGGAGAACTGGAGCGACGAGGCCTTCTGGAACGAGCTGCGCCTGCGCCTGGACCCCGAGGCCCGAGAGCATCTGGTGACCGGACCCTCGCTGGAAAAGAGCATCGCGCCGCTGCGCAGCTTCGTGGCCGAGCCGATGCGCTTCGGGCGCCTGCTCCTGGCGGGCGATGCGGCCCACATCGTGCCGCCCACGGGGGCCAAGGGCCTGAACCTGGCCACCGCCGATGTCGGCTATCTGTCGCGCGCCCTCCAGGTCTTCTACCGCGAGCACAGCGCATCGGCGCTCGACCACTACTCCGAGCTGTGCCTGCGCCGGATCTGGAAGGCCGAGCGCTTCTCGTGGTGGCTCACCTCGCTGATGCACCGCTTTCCGGACACCGGCGAGTTCGGGCAGAAGATCCAGGAAGCCGAGCTCGACTACCTGGTGCACTCGCGCGCGGCATCGACCTCGCTGGCCGAGAACTACGTCGGGCTGCCGCTCGAGGACTTCTGAGCCTCACGGCCGCCGCCGGGCCGCCGCAGGGCGGCCGAGGCTCCCCCTTGGGGGGTAGCGAAGGGGGCCTCAGGGCCCTGGCTGCATGAGCTGCCAGACGCGCGCGGGCGTCAGCGGCATGTCCAGGCGCGGCGTGAGCCCCGCCATGCCGTTGCGCGCGAAGGCGTCGGCGACCGCGTTGACCACGGCCGGCGTGGCGCCGATGGTGCCGAGCTCGCCCACGCCCTTCACGCCCAGCGGGTTGTTCAGGCAGGGCGTGCTCTGGTCCATCTCGGTCTTGAACATCGCGGTCATGATGTCGGCGCGCGGCGCCGCGTAGTCCATCAGGCTGCCGGTCAGCGGCTGGCCCGTTTCGGCGTCGTAGACCACGCGCTCGCACAGCGCCTGGCCGATGCCCTGCACGGCACCGCCCTCGAGCTGGCCGCGCACGATCATCGGGTTGATGACCCGGCCGACGTCGTTGACCGACGCATAGGCCACGACGCCGATCTCGCCCGTCTCCGGATCGACCTCCACCTCGCAGATGTGGCAGCCGTTGGGCCAGGTCGGCCCGGCGACGGTGCTGGTGGAGTCGACGAAGATCTGCCCCTCGGGCTGGCGGCCGGCAAGCGCGAACAGGTCCAGCGCCAGGTCGGTGCCGGCGACCTTGAAGGCGCCGGCCTCGTAGCGGACGTCCTCCGGTGCCACCTCCAGCTCCTGCGCCGCCAGCGCGCGGGCCTTGTCGATGGTGCGCTCGGCACCCACGCGCACGGCCGAACCGCCGGTGAAGATGGAGCGCGAGCCGGCGCTGCCGAAGCCGTCGCCGCGATCGGTGTCGCCCAGCACGATGCGCACCTTCTCGATCGGTACGCCGAAGGCATCGACCACCAGCTGCGCCAGGGTGGTCGCGATGCCCTGCCCCATGGCGTTGACGGCCGAGAACACTTCGATGACGCCGTCGGCCTGCACCGCGACGGTCACGCGCTCCTCGAACACGTTGCCGCCGGTCCACTCGAGGAAGGTGGCGATGCCGAGGCCGCGCAGACGGCCGTGCCGCTTCGACTCGGCGGCCCGCGCGTCGAAGCCCTGCCAGTCGGCCAGGGCCAGGGCCTGGTCCATGACCGACTCGAAGCGGCCGGTGTCGTAGGTCTGCTGCATCGGGTTGGTGTAGGGCATCTGGGCCGGCTGGATGAAGTTGCGCCGGCGCAGCTCGATGCGGTCGATGCCGATCTGGCGCGCGGCCTCGTCCATCAGCCGCTCGATGGTGTAGATCGCCTCGGGACGGCCGGCGCCGCGGTAGGCGCCGGTCGGCGCGGTGTTGGTGAGCACCGCCAGGAAATCGAAGTCGATGGTCTGGATGTCGTAGACGCTGGTCTGCACCCACGGGCCGATCAGCAGCTGGATCACGACGCCGGTGGCGGTGGCGTAGGCGCCCACGTTGGCCAGCGTGCGGATGCGCAGCGCGAGAATCTTGCCATTGGCATCGAGCGCGAGTTCGGCGCGCGCCTCGATGTCGCGCCCGTGGGAGGTGGAGAGGAATTCCTCGCTGCGGTCGGCCACCCATTTCACCGGGCGTTTCAGCGTGTGCGCCGCGAAGGCCACCACGATGTCTTCCGGGTAGGCGCCGGTCTTCATGCCGAAGCCCCCGCCCACGTCGCCCACCACCACGCGCACCTGCTCGTTCGGCAGGCCGATGGCCTCGCAGACCGAATTGCGCACGCCCGAGGGCATCTGGGTGCTCATCCGGATCGTGAGGCGCCCGGAGGCCGGATCGACATCGACGAGCACGGAGCGCGGCTCGATCGTGAGTGCAACCACGCGCTGGTTGACGACGTCCAGCGCCACCACGTGGTCGGCGCGGGCGAAGGCCTCGCTGGCCGCCTCGGCGCTGCCGTGGCGCATTTCGGCGGCGATGTTCCCGGCGGCTTCGGCCCAGACCAGCGGCGCGCCCTCCGCGGCGGCGGCCTGCGTGTCCGCCACCATCGGGAGTTCCTCGTAGTCGACCACCACCGCCTCGCCCGCGTCACGCGCCTGGGCCGCCGTTTCGGCGATCACCGCGGCCACCGGCTCGCCGACGAATCGCACCGTGTCGATCGCCAGCACATGCCGCGGCGGGGAGGCGCAATCGGAGCCGTCGGCGCGCTTGAAAGCGACGGCTCCCGGCATCGGCTTGACGCCGGCCTGCTGCAGATCGGCGCCGGTCAGCACGCGCAAGACGCCGGGCATCGCGGCCGCGGCGGCGGCATCGATCGCTGCCACGCGCGCATGCGGATAAGGGGAACGCACGAAGTACAGATGAGTCTGATGCGCTAGCACGACGTCGTCGGTGTAGCGCCCGGCGCCGGCCAGGAGGCTCTCGTCCTCGAGCCGCCGGACGGCCTGGCCGCTGCCGAAGCGCGCGGGATTCGTTGTTTCTGCTGTCACCTTGGTCCTCTTTCCGTTTGTGTTGGCCGCCACTCAGCTTCTCAGGGAGGGACACTATATGGGCATCTCGCGCATTCGGCTTCCGACGACATCGCGCCCCGCCGAAGCCGTGTATACCTCCGACCATGCAACTGCCCTGGCTCGCACCCGGTGACCCGTTGCCCGACGCCGCCTCGGCGTGGGGCGAGTCCGATCCCGTTCCCGGCTTGCTGGCCGCGGGCGGCGGCCTCGACGTTCCGAGCCTGCTGCAGGCCTATGCGCACGGCATCTTCCCCTGGTTCAGCGAGGGCCAGCCGATCCTCTGGTGGAGCCCGGACCCGCGCATGGTCCTGCAGGTGGAACGCTTCAGGCTGCACCGCTCGCTGCGCAAGACCCTGGAGCGCTTGCTCGCCACTCCCGGCTTCGAAATCCGCATCGACCACGGCTTCGAGTCGGTGATCCAGGCCTGCTCGCAGGCCCCGCGCATCGGCCAGACCGGCACCTGGATCCTGCCCGAGATGGTGCGCGCCTATACGGCCCTGCACCGGGCCGGACACGCCCACAGCGTCGAGACCTGGATCGACGGCGAGCTCGCCGGCGGGCTCTACTGCGTGGGGATCGGGCGCGCCGTGTTCGGCGAATCGATGTTCGCGCGCCGGCCCGACGCCTCCAAAATCGCGCTGGCCGCGCTGGTCAGCTTCTGCCGCCGGCACGGCATCGCGATGATCGACTGCCAGCAGAACACCAGCCACCTGGCGAGCCTGGGCGCCTCTGAAATGCCGCGCGCGCGCTTTCTCTCACACGTGGCAAGGGCACGTCATCTGGCGGGGCCGCAGTGGCGTTTCGAGCCCGTATACTGGTCTGAACTCCTGCCTGCGCGAACCTCTCTTTCGACGTGACGCACCTCAAGGATCTTCCGCTCCACACGCTGCAGTTCTACGCGACGGCGCCCTATCCGTGCAGCTACCTGCCGGACCGGCAGGCCCGCTCGCAGGTCGCGACGCCCAGCCACCTGATCCACAACGACGCCTACTCGGACCTGGTGCTCAGCGGCTTCCGCCGCAGCGGCATGTTCACCTACCGCCCCCATTGCGACGGCTGCAGCGCGTGCGTGCCGCTGCGCGTGCTGGCCGACGCATTCAAGCCCAACCGCAGCCAGCGGCGCGCCCTGGCGCGCCATGCCGACCTGCAGGCGCGCGTGCTCAAGCTCTGCTTCGTGCCCGAGCACTACCAGCTCTACCTGCGCTACCAGAACGGCCGCCATGCCGGCGGCGGCATGGACCACGACAGCATCGACCAGTACACCCAGTTCCTGCTGCAGAGCCGGGTCAACTCGAGGCTGGTGGAGTTTCGCGAGACCCGGCCGGACGGCAGCGCCGGCGCACTGAAGATGGTGTCGATCCTCGACGTGCTGAACGACGGACTGTCGGCCGTCTACACCTTCTACGAGCCCGAGCCGGGCGCCGGCTACGGCAACTACAGCGTGCTGTGGCAGATCGAACAGGCGCGCAAGCTGGGCCTGGCGCACGTGTATCTGGGCTACTGGATCAAGGGCAGCGCCAAGATGAACTACAAGGCGCGCTTCACGCCCCATGAAGTGCTGGTCGGCGGCCACTGGCGAGCGCCGGCCGATTTCACCAAGTAAAATCGCAACCGGTTCCCCCCACCGCGTTGCCCATGAGAAAACCCCAATCAGATATTCCGGCCACGCCTGTCATCCAGGTGATCGAGCGCATGTTCTCGCTGATCGACGTGCTGGCCTCCCGCGAGGAAGCCATCTCGCTGAAGGAGATCAGCGAGAAGACGGGCCTCCATCCCTCCACGGCCCACCGCATCCTGAACGACCTGGCGGTCGGCCGCTTCGTCGATCGGCCTGAAGCCGGCAGCTACCGGCTGGGCATGCGCCTGCTGGAACTGGGCAACCTGGTGAAGGGCCGGCTGAACGTGCGCGACGCCGCGATGGTGCCGATGCGCGAGCTGCACAAGCTCACGCAGCAGCCGGTCAATCTCAGCATGCGCCAGGGCGATGAGATCGTCTACATCGAGCGCGCCTACAGCGAGCGCTCCGGCATGCAGGTGGTGCGCGCCATCGGCGGGCGCGCCCCGCTGCACCTGACCTCCACCGGCAAGCTGTTCCTGGCGGTGGACGAGCCCCAGCGCGTGCGCAGCTACGCCACCCGCACCGGCCTTGCCGGCCACACGCGCAACAGCATCACGCAGTTGCCGGCGCTGGAGCGGGAGCTGTCCAAGGCGCGGCAGTACGGCATCGCCCGGGACAACGAGGAGCTGGAGCTCGGCGTGCGCTGCATGGCCGCCGGCATCTACGACGATCAGGGGAAGCTGGTGGCAGGCCTGTCGATCTCGGCCCCGGCCGACCGGCTCGACGACGGCTGGCTGCCGAAGCTGCAGGCCACCGCGAACGAGATCTCCAGCGCGCTCGGCTACAACGCCGCCGGTGCGCCGCCGGCCGCCTGAGGCGCCGCCGGGCCGGCGCTGCGGCCGGCTCTGGACATCGGGGAGATCAGCTCGCGACGTGGGCCGCGGCGAGGGAGGGCTGCCGCGTCGCCGCTGCAGGGTTGATCATGTGGGGGTTGGCTTCGACCCAGCGCCGCACGCGCTCGGCGTCGCCGATGCGGCCGAACTTGCCGGCGGAATCGAGGAACACCATGATCAGCTTGCGACCGGCGATCCGGGCCTGCATGACCAGACATTGGCCGGCCTCGGAGATATAGCCGGTCTTCTGAAGGCCGATGTCCCAGTCGGGGCTCTTCACGAGACGGTTGGTGGTGTTGTACTGCAGCACGCGGTTGCCCACTTCGACCTGGTACTCGGGCGAGGTCGAAAGCTCGCGCACGGTGGCGTCGGCATAGGCGGCGTTGACGAGCAGGGCCAGGTCCTGCGCGCTCGACTGGTTGCGGCTCGAAAGGCCGGTGGGTTCGACGTAGCGCGTGTCCTTCATGCCGAGCATCTTGGCCTTGGCATTCATGACGCTCACGAAGGTCGCCAGGCCGCCAGGATAGGTGCGGCCGAGGGCATGCGCGGCGCGGTTCTCGCTGGACATCAGCGCCAGGTGCAGCAATTCGCCGCGGGGCAGCGTACTGCCGACGGTCAGCCGCGAGCGGCTGCCTTTTTCGGTATCGACGTCGTCCTGCGTGATGGTGATCAGTTCGTCGGAAGGCAGGTGGGCTTCGCTGATGAGCAGCCCGGTCATGAGCTTGGTGAGCGAGGCGATGGGCAGCACGACGCTGTCGTTCTTGCTGAAGAGCACCTCGCGCGTGTCCTGATCGATCACCAGGGCCACGCTGGACTTCAGGTCCAGCGCATCTTCGGTGCCATGCAGGCCGGCGAGCTGGCCGAAGGACTGACGCGCCGCGACCTCGGGCACGCGCACCACGGAGCGCCGCTGCACCGCCACGACCGTCTTGCCGCCCCGCTTGCGGATCGAAGCCACCACGTTGCGCCCGCCGCTCACCACCTTGTCTGCCTGCTCGCTTCTGGCGCTGCGCTTGGAGGCCGTGCTGCGCTTCTTGCTCTCGCTGGCGACCTCGGCCTTCTTGCCGGCCGGCGCCTTCTTGGCGGCCTGGGCTGCGGGCAACAAAAACGCCGTGGCGCAAAGCGCAACGGCGACGAGGCGAAGAGCGGGAAGGAACCGCTGGCTGGACACTCGGCAGGAAGGGGCATCGGGCATCAAAAAACTCCAGCGGCGATTAGCAGGACCGCAGTGTATCGAAATCAAAAAAGACACGCAATATCAGTTACTTGCATCCTTTTCTTCATTCGAAACAAAGGATCCCCCAAACAACTAACCTTGTGCTGCCACTCTCTCAGCTTGACTCTGCAACTTGTTGAGCGCACTCAAATAAGCCTTGGCTGAGGCCACCACGATGTCCGGATCGGCACCGACGCCATTGACGACCCGGCCCGCGTTCTGCAGGCGGACCGTGACCTCGCCCTGGCTCTCCGTCGACCCGCTGATGGCGTTCACCGAATAGAGCACCATCTCCGCCCCGCTCTTCACCCGGGCCTCGATGGCCTTCAGCGAAGCATCGACCGGGCCATTGCCTTCCGACTCGCTCGTGACTTCCTTGCCATGCACCGTGAAAACGATGCGCGCCTGGGGGCGCTCGCCGGTTTCGCTGTGCTGTGACAAGGATACAAAGCCAAACTGCTCCGCAACGTGCGAATGCTCCTCGTCGCTTACAAGTGCAAGGATGTCTTCGTCAAATATTTCGCTTTTTCGATCAGCAAGTTCTTTGAAGCGAGCGAAGGCGGCGTTGATGTCGGCCTCGCTCTCCATCGCCACGCCCAGTTCCTGCAGGCGCTGCTTGAAAGCGTTGCGGCCGCTGAGCTTGCCCAGCACGATCTTGTTGGCGGTCCAGCCGACGTCCTCGGCGCGCATGATTTCGTAGGTGTCGCGCGCCTTGAGCACGCCGTCCTGGTGAATGCCGGAGGCATGGGCGAAGGCGTTGGCGCCCACCACTGCCTTGTTGGGCTGCACCACGAAGCCGGTGGTCTGGCTGACCATGCGGCTCGCCGCCACGATGTGCCGGGTGTCGATGCCGAGGTCCAGCCCGAAGTAATCCCTTCGTGTCTTCACCGCCATCACGATCTCTTCCAGCGAGCAGTTGCCGGCGCGCTCGCCCAGGCCGTTGATGGTGCATTCCACCTGCCGCGCCCCGCCGATCTTCACGCCGGCCAGCGAGTTGGCGACCGCCATGCCGAGGTCGTTGTGGCAATGCACGGACCAGACTGCCTTGTCGCTGTTCGGGATGCGCTCGCGCAGCGTCCTGATGAAGTTGCCGTAGAGCTCCGGGACCGCATAGCCGACGGTGTCGGGCACGTTGATGGTGGTCGCGCCCTCGTGGATCACGGCCTCGAGCACCCGGCACAGGAAGTCGACGTCGCTGCGATAGCCGTCCTCGGGGCTGAACTCGACGTCGCCGACCAGGTTGCGGGCGAAGCGCACCGCGAGCTTGGCCTGCTCGAACACCTCATCGGGCGTCATGCGCAGCTTCTTTTCCATGTGCAGCGGCGAGGTCGCGATGAAGGTGTGGATGCGGCTGCTGGCCGCGCCCTTCAAGGCCTCTGCGGCACGGGAGATGTCGCGGTCGTTGGCCCGCGAGAGACCGCAGATCGTGGACTCCTTGATGGCCCCGGCGATCGCCGCGACGGCATCGAAATCACCGTTCGAACTGGCCGGGAAACCGGCCTCGATGACGTCGACCCGCAGGCGCTCCAACTGGCGCGCGATGCGCAGCTTCTCGTCCTTGGTCATCGAGGCCCCGGGCGACTGTTCGCCGTCGCGCAGGGTGGTGTCGAAGATGATGAGTTTGTCGGCCATCGCGGGTCTCCTTGGTCCTTGAATTAGGCGGCTTCAACCGCCGATTGTGCGCTGCGGGCGCCCTGCGCTCGCGCCCGCTCGAGGCCCGACACGATGGCCTTGAGCGAGGCCGAGACGATGTCAGCGTCCTTGCCGACGCCGAACAGCGTGCGGGTCTCGTCGACCCGCAGCTCGAGATAAGCCACGGCCTGCGCATCGGCGCCGGCACCGATCGCATGCTGGTGGTAGTCGATCACGCGGATCGCATGCCCGGTGGCGCCGGCCAGCGCGTGGATGAAGGCGTCGATCGGCCCATTGCCCCGGCCCTCGATGCGGCGCACCTCGCCGGCCCAGGGCAGGTCGGCGCGCAGCACTACCGAAGCGTCGGCCCCCTCGCCCCGCTCCTCGAGCACGCGGTGCTGGGGCTCAATTTCATTGCCGATGCGGTACTCGCGTTCGAAAAGCTGCCAGAGATCGGCCGCCGTGAGCTCCTTGCCTGCGACGTCCATCACGCGCTGCACCACCTGGCTGAACTCCATCTGCAGGCGGCGCGGCAGCTCGAGCCCGAACTCGCTTTCGAGCAGGTAGGCGATGCCGCCCTTGCCCGACTGGCTGTTGACGCGGATCACGGCTTCGTAGCTGCGGCCCACGTCCTTGGGGTCGATCGGCAGGTAGGGCATGTCCCAGATGTCGCCTTCCTTGCGGGCCGCGAAGGCCTTCTTGATCGCGTCCTGATGCGAGCCCGAGAAGGAGGTGTAAACCAGGTCGCCCACGTAGGGATGACGCGGGTGTACCGGCAACTGGTTGCAGTGCTCGACCGTGGCGCGAATCTCGTCGATGTTCGAGAAGTCCAGGCCGGGCGAAACGCCCTGTGTGTACAGATTGAGCGCGACGTTCACCACGTCGAGATTGCCGGTGCGCTCGCCATTGCCGAACAAGCAGCCCTCGATGCGTTCGGCGCCTGCCATCAGCGCGAACTCGCCGGCGGCCGTCCCCGTGCCGCGGTCGTTGTGCGGATGCACGCACAGCACGATCGAGTCGCGTCGTGCCAGGTTGCGGTGCATCCATTCGATCATGTCCGCGAAGATATTGGGCGTGGCGTGCTCGACCGTCGAGGGCAGGTTGACGATGCACTTGCGCTGCGGCGTCGGGGCCCACACCTCGGTGACTGCATCCACCACCCGCTTTGAGAAGGCCAGGTCCGTGCCGGAGAACATCTCGGGCGAATACTGGAAGGTCCACTGCGTGGACGGCTGCCTGGCCGCGAGCACGTTGAACATGCGCGCGTGGGAGGTCGCCAGTTCGACGATCTGCTCCTCGTCCATGCCCAGCACCACGCGGCGCATCACGGGCGCGACCGCGTTGTACAGGTGCACGATGGCGCGCGGCGCGCCCTGCAGCGATTCGAAGGTGCGCTCGATCAGGTGGTCGCGCGCCTGCGTCAGCACCTGGATCGTCACGTCGTCGGGAATGCGGTCTTCTTCGATGAGCTTGCGCACGAAGTCGAACTCGACCTGCGACGCCGAGGGGAAGCCGACCTCGATTTCCTTGAAGCCGATGGCCACCAAGGTCTCGAACATGCGCATCTTGCGCTCGATGTCCATCGGCTCCACCAGCGCCTGGTTGCCGTCGCGCAGGTCGGTCGACAGCCAGATCGGGGCCTGGGTCAGCACGGCATCGGGCCAGCTGCGGTCCTTGAGGCCGATGGGTGCAAAGGCGCGGTACTTGCGGTCGGGTTGCTTCAACATCTGTATTTCTCGCTGTGGTTGGATGGACAACCAGCAACCCCAAGTGAAACGGCCCGTTGCTGGTGCGAACGGGCCGTGTGATGGAATCGCTTGCGCGTGCTACCTTCTCCGCCCGTGGGGGATCAGTAGTAGGGCCAGCGAAATCTTGTTCATGGGAGTGGCGAATGTAGCACAGGCCCAATCACTTGTGCAGGCCGCGCTCGTCGGGTTCCTCGGTCGAGGTGCTGATGACGCTCACGTGCTGACCCTTGGCCTTGCGCCAGCCGTAGACCACGTAGCCGCTCAGGCCGTAGGCCACGAACACGCCGAACAGCACCGTCGGCGGATGGATGTTGATCACCGCGATGGCCAGCGCGATCAGCACGATCACGGCGAAGGGCACGCTCTTCTTCACCTGAACGTCCTTGAAGCTGTAGAAAGGTACGTTGGTCACCATCGTGAGGCCGGCATAGAGCGTGAAGCCGAAGGTGATCCATGTGATCTGCTGCCAGGACAGATACAGCACCTCGCCGCCGCGTTTGCCCCATTCGGTCATCAGCCAGATGAAACCGGCCACCAGCGCCGCGGCCGCCGGCGAAGGCAGGCCCTGAAACCAGCGCTTGTCGACCACGCCGGTGTTGACGTTGAAGCGCGCCAGCCGCAACGCCGCGCAAGCGCAGTAGACGAAGGCCGCGATCCAGCCCCAGCGCCCCAGGCCCTTGAGCGACCATTCGTAGGCGATCAGCGCCGGCGCGGCGCCGAAGGACACCATGTCGGACAGCGAATCCATCTGCTCGCCGAAGGCGCTCTGCGTGTTGGTCATGCGCGCCACGCGGCCGTCCAGGCTGTCGAGGATCATCGCGGCGAACACGCCGAGCGCGGCCAGGTCGAAGCGGCCGTTCATGGCCATCACGACCGAGTAGAAGCCCCCGAACAGCGCCGCCAGCGTGAACAGGTTGGGCAGGATATAGATGCCCTTGCGACGCTTGCGCGGCGCTAGATCTTCGGGGAGCGTGTCGTCATGCATGGATCGGCGCAGTGTAGTTCAGCCGCTCGCGCGGCATCAAAGAAAAGGGCCACCCAGCGGGTGGCCCTTGTCGCGTCGGAAAGTCCGATCAGTTGCGGGTCTGGTCGACCAGCTTGTTCTTCTTGATCCAGGGCATCATGGCGCGCAGCTTCTCGCCCACCACCTCGATCTGGTGCTCGGCGTTCAGGCGGCGGCGGCTTATCAGCGTGGGCGCGCCTCCTGCGTTCTCCAGCACGAAGCTCTTGGCGTATTCGCCGGTCTGGATGTCGCGCAGGACCTGCTTCATGACCTTCTTGGTTTCCTCGGTCACGATGCGCGGGCCCGTCACGTACTCGCCATACTCGGCGTTGTTCGAGATCGAGTAGTTCATGTTGGCGATGCCGCCTTCATAGATCAGGTCGACGATCAGCTTGAGTTCGTGCAGGCACTCGAAGTAGGCCATCTCGGGCGCATACCCGGCTTCCACCAGCGTCTCGAAGCCGGCCTTGATGAGCTCGACGGTGCCGCCGCACAGCACGGCCTGCTCGCCGAACAGATCGGTCTCGGTCTCCTCGCGGAAGTTGGTCTCGATGATGCCGGCCTTGCCGCCGCCGTTGGCCGTCGCATACGAAAGAGCGAGGTCGCGCGCCTTGCCGCTCCTGTCGGCATGCACCGCGATCAGGTGCGGCACGCCGCCACCCTGGGTGTAGGTGCTGCGCACGGTGTGGCCGGGGGCCTTGGGCGCCACCATCCACACGTCGAGATCGGCGCGCGGCTGCACGAAGCCATAGTGCACGTTGAAGCCGTGCGCGAACGCCAGCGAAGCGCCTTCCTTGATGTGGGGAGCGACGTCGTTCTTGTAGACGTTGGCGATCTGCTCGTCGGGCAGCAGAATCATGACCACGTCGGCCGACTTCACAGCGTCCGCCACTTCGGCGACCTTCAGGCCAGCCTTCTCGACCTTGGGCCAGGAGGCGCCGCCCTTGCGCAGGCCGACGACGACCTTCACGCCGCTGTCGTTGAGGTTCTGCGCGTGCGCATGGCCCTGGCTGCCGTAGCCGATGATCGCCACGGTCTTGCCCTTGATCAGGCTGAGATCGGCGTCCTTGTCGTAATAGACCTTCATGGTGTTGCTCCTTCGTAGATTCGGTGGATGTGTGGGTGGGGTTTTTTAAACGCGCAGGATGCGCTCGCCACGGCCGATGCCGCTGGCGCCGGTACGGACGGTCTCGAGGATGGCGCCGCGGTCGATGGCCTCGAGGAAGGCATCGTTCTTGCCGTGGTCGCCGGTGAGCTCGATGGTGTAGCTCTTGTCGGTCACGTCGATGATGCGGCCGCGGAAGATTTCCGCCATGCGCATCATCTCCTCGCGTTCCTTGCCGACTGCGCGCACCTTCACCATCATGAGCTCGCGCTCGGTGTAGGCGCCCTCGGTCAAGTCGACGACCTTGACGACCTCGATCAGGCGGTTGAGATGCTTGGTGATCTGCTCGATCACGTCGTCGGAGCCGGCCGTCACGATGGTCATGCGCGACAGGCTCGCGTCCTCTGTGGGCGCGACGGTGAGCGATTCGATGTTGTAGCCGCGGGCGGAAAAAAGGCCGACGACGCGGGAGAGTGCGCCGGGCTCGTTCTCGAGCAGCACGGCAATGATGTGTTTCATGTCAGAAAGGGATTCCTCTTTTCGCCGCCCTCCCCCGTGCACGGTAATGCGCGGGCTCGACGGACAATAGATTCATCCGCAAAAAAGTTAATGAAGGAGCCGGCCCGCCTGCGGACCGGCCTGTCGTCCGTTACAAATCCTCGGAGCCCAGCAGCATCTCGGTGATGCCCATGCCCGCCTTGACCATCGGGAACACGTTCTCGGTGGGGTCGGTGCGGAAATCCATGAACACGGTCCGATCCTTGAGCTTGCGCGCCTCGCGCAGCGCCGGCTCGACGTCCTGCGGGCGCTCGATCAGCATGCCCACATGGCCATAGGCCTCCGCCAGCTTCACGAAATTGGGCAGCGCGTCCATGTAACTGTGGCTGTAGCGGCCCGAGTACTCGATCTCCTGCCACTGGCGCACCATGCCCAGATACCGGTTGTTGAGCGAGCAGATCTTGATGGGCGTGTTGTACTGCAGGCAGGTCGACAGTTCCTGGATGCACATCTGCACCGAGCCCTCGCCCGTGATGCAGAACACCTCCGCCTGCGGCTTTGCCAGCTTGATGCCCATCGCGTAGGGAATCCCCACGCCCATGGTGCCCAGCCCGCCGGAGTTGATCCACCGGCGCGGCTCGTCGAAGCGGTAGTACTGCGCCGCCCACATCTGGTGCTGGCCGACGTCCGAGGTGATGTAGGTGTCGGTGCCCTTGGTCATGTTCCACAGGGTCTCGACCACGTGCTGCGGCTTGATCACGTCCTTGTTGCCGCGGTCGTACTTGAGGCAATCCTTGCTGCGCCAGCCCTCGATGGTGTCCCACCAGCCGGCCAGCGCGCCCGCGTCGGGCCTGGTGCTGCTTTCCTTGATCATCGAGATCAGCTCGGTCAGCACTTCCTTCACGTCGCCGACGATCGGGATGTCGACCTTCACCCGCTTCGAGATGCTCGAGGGGTCGATGTCGACATGGATGATCTTTCGCTCGTTCTGCGCGAAATGCTTCGGGTTGCCGATCACGCGGTCGTCGAAGCGCGCGCCAACGGCCAGCAGCACGTCGCAGTTCTGCATCGCATTGTTGGCCTCGATGGTGCCGTGCATGCCCAGCATGCCGAGGAACTTGCGGTCGGAAGCGGGATAGGCGCCCAGACCCATCAGCGTGTTGGTGACCGGATAGCCCAGCATGTCGACCAGTGCGCGCAGCTCGTTGGTCGCGTTGCCGAGCAGCACGCCGCCGCCGGTATAGATATAGGGGCGCTTGGCCGAGAGCAGCAGCTGCAGCGCCTTGCGGATCTGGCCGCCATGGCCCTTGCGCACGGGGTTGTACGAACGCATCTCGACCTTGTCGGGATAGCCGCTGTAGCTGACCTTCTTGAAGGAGACGTCCTTCGGCACGTCCACCACCACTGGGCCCGGACGCCCGCTGCGCGCGACGTGAAAGGCCTTCTTCATCGTCATTGCCAGGTCCCTGGGGTCCTTGACGAGGAAGTTGTGCTTGACGATCGGGCGGGTGATGCCGACGGTGTCGCATTCCTGGAACGCATCCAGGCCGATGGCCGCGGTCGGCACCTGGCCCGAGATGATCACCATCGGGATGCTGTCCATGTAAGCAGTCGCAATACCGGTGACAGCATTGGTCAGGCCCGGGCCCGAGGTGACGAGCGCTACGCCGACCTCGCCGGTGGCACGCGCATAACCGTCCGCCGCATGCACCGCCGCCTGTTCGTGGCGCACCAGCACATGCTGGATGGTGTCCTGCTTGTAGAACGCGTCGTAGATATAGAGAACCGCGCCGCCGGGATAGCCCCAGACGTACTGGACGCCCTCGGCCTGCAGTGCCTTGACCAGCACTTCGGCGCCCATGAGTTCTTGCGTTTGACTGCCGGTGACGGCTGCTGCGGAAGCGAGTTCCGCTTTTGACATTTCCATGATCAACCTTTGTGTTTTTTCGGGAACGAAAAACCTTGGGTGCCTCTTCGCAAGCTCTTGTGAAGCCGCGTCGAAACTTGAGGCCAAAGCCATGAGCGGACTTGTCGTACCGCCGGACCGTGACCCGTTTGCCTTTTGACTTGCAGCGCGGATTATGACATCGGAAAACCAGCCAAGACCCGAGGCACGGCTGTAACAGGCGCACAGGCATAATCCGCGGCGACAAAAAACAGCATCTCGTCCCCGAGACACCTCCCACGCGGCGCGCCCTGTGCCGGACTCGCTTGGCAACTGAACAAGAACTCTCCGATTTCCTGAAAGGCGTCGAACGGCGTGCTTTCAAGCGCACGATCTACCACGTGCGGGACGAGGAAGCCGCCCTCGACATCGTGCAGGACAGCATGATGAAACTGGCTGAGCACTATGGCGACAAGCCGCCCAACGAGATCCCGCTGCTGTTCCAGCGCATCCTCTCGAACTGCACGCTGGACTGGTTCCGGCGCCAGAAGACCCGGCGGGCGCTTTTCTCCAACATGAGCGACTTCGAGGCCTCGAACGAGGACGGCGAATTCGACCTGCTCGAGCATTTCACGGCCGGCACCGACACCCGTGAGAGCGAAAGCGCCGAGGACAGCACCCGGCGCGCCCAGATTTTTCATCAGATCGAGGAACAAATCGCTGCCTTGCCGGGTCGTCAACGCGAGGCCTTTTTAATGCGTTACTGGGAAGAAATGGACGTCGCCGAGACTGCCGCTGCGATGGGCTGCTCCGAAGGCAGCGTCAAGACCCACTGTTCGCGCGCCGTTCACGCCCTGAGCAAGGCGCTCAAGGCCAAGGGAATTTCGCTATGAATACAACGCTTTCCACCATCTCTGCAGAGGCCGAGGCGCAATTCGGCCGCCAGGTGGCCGCACGGCTTTCGGCCGGCACCCAGGATTTGCCGCACGAGATCAGCGAGCGCCTGCGCGCCGCGCGCATGCAGGCCGTGGCTCGCCGGAAGGTGGTGCAGGTGCTGCAAACGGCCCCTGCCGTGGTGCCGAACGGCGGCAGCGCGGCCCTCGGCGGTGGCTGGTGGACGCGGATCGGCTCCGTCATTCCGCTGATCGCACTGGTGGCCGGGCTCATCGTCATCACCACCCTGCAGGAGGACAACCGGACCGACGAACTGGCCGAAGTCGATGCCGCCCTGCTGACCGACGACCTGCCGCCTGCCGCCTATACAGACCCCGGTTTCGCCCAGTTCCTGAAGACCGAAGGCACCGCCCAGCGTTAAGCCCACTTCCTTTTGCCCGCTCGCATGCCGCAACGCCTTCATTCCAACGCGCCATTTCCGCTGCGCCGGCCATTGCCGCGGGCAGCCGGGGCCGCGTGCGTGCTGCTGGTGTTCGCGCTCGCCGGAGCGGCCATGGTGCCCGCCGGCGCACAGGTTCGGGCCCATGGCACGACCTCGGCGGCCTCCGCGAGCACGGCGAAGCCGGCTGCCGTCTCCAAGCCCTTGTGGCGCGACCTGAGCACCCGGCAGCAGCGCGCCCTGGAGCCGCTCGCGCTGCAGTGGGACAGCCTGACGGAACCCCACAAGCGCAAGTGGCTGGCCCTCTCGCGCAACTACGCCAAGCTTTCGCCGGCCGAGCAGGAGGTCCTGCACAGCCGGATGACCGAGTGGGCCACGCTGAGCAACCAGCAGCGCTCGCAGGCTCGGCTCAACTTCGCCGAGGTCAAGCAGGTCCCTGTCGACGAACGCAAGGCCAAGTGGGAGGCCTACCAGGCCCTGAGCGAGGAAGAAAAACGCGAGCTGGCCGCGCGCGCCAAGCCCCGCCCCGGCGCCGCGGTGGCGATCCGGCCGGTGCCGGCCCAGAAGCTGGTCCAGTTGCCAGCCGCGACGCCCGACGCTGCACACACGCCGCGGATCCAGCTGTCGCCGCCGGCGTCCATGCCGCAGCCGTCTCTCGCACGCCTGCCTGCGGCGAGCCCGGCAGCCGGGCAGCCTGTCACTGCCGAGGCGCAAGTGCCGCCGCCTCCCGCCACGATTGCTCCGGCGGATACCTCGGTCTCCGCCACGCCTCAGACACGCACCAGCGATCAGCCCTCCGCCGCACCGTGATACAAGCTGCCGATGGCTTCCAGTCCCTCCGACAGCGCCGGCGCCCCCGCCGCGCCCCTTCCTGATCCCTCCGTCCCCTCCGCTCCTGCCGGCCTGAGCGCGCCCGGCCTGTGGCGGCGCATGGCCTGCTGGCTCTACGAGGGCATGCTGCTGTTCGCCGTGGTGTTCGTCGCGGGGTGGCTGTTCAGCACGCTGGGCCAGATGCGCGACGCCATGGACTCGCGCCGGCACCTGCTGCAGGCCTTCCTGTTCGTCGTGTTCGGCGTCTATTTCGTCTGGTTCTGGTCCAAGGGCCAGACCCTGGCCATGAAGACCTGGGGCATCCGCGTGGTCGACCGGCTCGGCCGCCCGGTCACCCAAGGGCGCGCGCTGCTGCGCTACCTGCTCTCCTGGATCTGGTTCCTGCCGCCGCTGGCCGCCATCGCGCCCTTCAAGCTGGGCGGCGGCGAGTCGGCGGTGTTGATCTTCGGCTGGGTGATCGTCTGGGCGCTACTCTCGCGCTTTCATCCCGAACGCCAGTTCTGGCACGACGCCTGGTCCGGCACCCGCCTGATCCCTTCCACACCCATGAGCGCCGCCCGGCCGCCCGACGGCGCTCGCACCGCAACCGAAGGCGAAGGTCTTCCAATGAACCGCCGATGAGCACCGTCGACAATCCCGTCAATCCGCAGAAGTCGCGACGCGGCCTGGAACGCATCTGGCACGCCGCCCTGATCTCGCTCGATGGCTTCCGCGCCGGCTGGGGCGAAGCTGCCTTCCGCCAGGAGGTCCTGTGCGCCATCGTCATGCTGCCGGCCGCCTTCTGGATCGGCCGGACCTGGGTCGAGACTGCCCTGCTCGCGGCGGTGGTCGTCCTGGTGATGATCGTCGAGCTGCTCAACACCGGCATCGAGGCAACCGTCGACCGCGTGGGCCCGGAATGGCATTCCTTTTCCAAGAACGCCAAGGACGTGGGCAGCGCCGCGGTGCTGCTGTCCATCATCCTGTGCTGCGGCGTGTGGTTTGCCGCACTGTGGCACCGCTTCGCGGGATAGGCCCTGACACGCACCTTCGTGCAAGCCGCACGTCATGCGATGGCGGCATGATCCGGGCATGACTCCTACTACTTTTTCGATGTGCGTCTATTGCGGCTCGCGCCCCGGCGAGCGGCAGGAATTCTTGGCGGTGGCCAAGGCGGTCGGCCGCTGGATCGGCGAGCGCCGCGGCCAGTTGGTCTACGGCGGCGGCCGCACCGGCCTCATGGGCACGGTGGCGGAGGCGACCCGCAACGCCGGGGGCCGCGTGGTCGGCATCATCCCGAAGGCCCTGGTCGACAAGGAACTCGCGAATCCGTTGTGCGACGAGCTGCACGTGGTCGACACCATGCACGAGCGCAAGGCCATGATGGGCGAGCGCGCCGATGCCTTCGTCGCCCTGCCCGGCGGCATCGGCACTTTCGAGGAGCTGTTCGAGATCTGGACCTGGCGCCAGCTCGGCTACCACGACAAGCCGATCGGCATCCTCGATGCGGCGGGCTACTATGCCGGCCTGCTCGACTTCCTGGCACACAGCGTGCGCGAGGGCTTCATGGGCGAATGGCAGATGGGCCTGATCCGGTCGGGGAACGAAGCGCCGGCCCTGCTCGAGGCGCTGATCGAGGAAGCCGGCCGCCACCCCCGCAGCGACAAGCTCGCCGCAGTGCTCTGAAAGCCTACACGGCCTGCTCGTCTTCCTCGCCGGTGCGGATGCGCACCACGCGCTCGACATTGGTCACGAAGATCTTGCCGTCGCCGATCTTGCCGGTGCGCGCGGCGGTGACGATGGCGTCGACGCAGCGGTCCAGGTCCGCCTCGTTGACCACGACCTCGACCTTCATCTTCGGCAGGAAGTCGACCACATACTCGGCGCCGCGATAGAGCTCGGTGTGCCCCTTCTGCCGGCCGAAGCCCTTGACCTCGGTGACGGTGAGCCCGGTGACGCCGACTTCGGCCAGCGCCTCGCGCACGTCGTCGAGCTTGAAGGGTTTGACGATGGCGGTGATTTGCTTCATAGGTCTCTTTCTTCCGGCGGTTTCGATGAATTGCTCGCGATAGGGTAGCGCCAATCGACGCCGACGCCGCGATGGCCTACCCGGATGCCCGCGATGGCTTCGTCGCCGAGCATGTTGCGTGCCAGGGAGTCGAAAAGATTATGTCATTCGCCCCCGCGCGCCGATGGCTTGGAAGATGCGCCGCACGCCCGATCGCAGGGGCTGCTACGCTCGGCGGGCCATGCGCCCAGGTTCTTCCTCCCCCGGCTTTTTTTCGTCCTTCTTCCCCTGGCTCCACAACCAAGCCTACGTGCTGCTGGTGTTCACCACGCTGATCTGGGGCGCCAACGCCGTGGCCGCCCGGCTCGCGGTGGGCGAGGTCTCGCCGATGATGCTGACCTTCTCGCGCTGGATCGTCTGCTGCCTGGCCCTCGGCCTGTGCGCGCGCCAGCAGATCGCCCAGCACTGGCGCGCCCTGCTGCCCTCGTGGCGCTTCATTGCGCTCATGGGCACGCTGGGCTTCACCGGCTTCAACGCGCTGTTCTACGCCGCGGCCCATCACACGACGGCCATCAACATCGCGATCATCCAGGGCACCATCCCGGTGCTGGTGCTGCTCGGCAGCCTGCTGTTCTTCCGCACGCGCATCGGCGGACTGCAGTCGCTGGGCGTGGCGATCACGCTCGCGGGCATCGTGGTGGTGGCTTCGGGCGGGCATCCGGCGCAGCTGGCCGCGCTGGGCTTCAACATCGGCGACGTCTGGATGATCTTGGCCAGCCTGCTCTATGCCGCCTATGCGCTGGGCCTGCGCCGCCGGCCGGACGTGCCGGCGATCGTCTTCTTCGCGGCGACCGCGGCGGTGGCCTGCCTGGTGTCCGTGCCGCTGCTCGTGGCGGAAATCGCCACGGGCGGATTCTTCGTCCCCACGTCCAAGGGCTGGGCGCTGATCCTCTTCGTCGGGCTGCTGCCCTCCTTCATCTCGCAGGTCACCTTCATCCACGCGGTCGGCCTGATCGGCCCGGCCCGGGCGGGCGTCTTCCTCAACCTGGTGCCGATCTTCGGGCCGCTGCTGGCGGTGCTCGTGCTCGGCGAGCCGCTGTCGGCCTACCACCCAGTTGCGCTGGCCCTGGTGCTGGGCGGCATCTACATCGCCGAGACCACCGGCCCTCGGGGCCGCTGACGGAACGCACGCCCTTGACCGACCCCGTCGTCCGCATCCACGGCGCCGCCTCCGAGATCGACGCCGCCGCCTGGGACGGCCTGTTGGCCGCGCAGGCCGCGCCCTCCCCCTTCATGCGTCATGCCTACCTGGACGCCATGGAGCAGAGCGACAGCGCCTCGCCCCGGAGCGGCTGGGCGCCGCGCTTCCTCACGCTGTGGCGCGGCCGCGAGCTGATGGCGGCCTGCCCGATGTACCTCAAGGGCCACTCCTACGGCGAGTACGTGTTCGACTGGGCCTGGGCCAACGCCTACCAGCAGCACGGGCTGGCCTACTACCCGAAAGCGGTGGTGGCGGTGCCCTTCACCCCGGTACCGGGGACGCGCCTGCTGGCGCGCGACGCCGCCAGCCGCGCCCTTCTGGTGCAGGCGCTGCTCGCCTGGTGCAGGGAAGAAGAGCTGTCGTCGCTGCACCTGCTCTTCGGCGCCGACGAGGACATCGAGGCCTGCGCCGATGCCGGCCTGATGCTTCGACACACGGTGCAATTCCATTGGAAGAACGTCGGTTGGAAGGACTTCGACGCCTTCCTCGCCAGCCTCTCCCACGACAAGCGCAAGAAGATCCGCCAGGAACGGCGCAAGGTGCACGACGCCGGCGTGCGCTTCCGCTGGTCCCGCGGCGCCGACATCCGCGAAGCCGACTGGGACTTCTTCTACCGCTGCTATGCCCGCACCTACCGCGAGCACGGCAACCCGCCCTACCTGAAGCCCGAATTCTTCGGCCGCATGGCCGAGGACATGCCCGAGGCCTGGCTGCTGTTCATCGCGGAGCGCGGCGGCAAGCCCATCGCCAGCAGCCTGATCGCGCTGTCCGACGATGCCTCCGTCGCCTACGGCCGCTACTGGGGCGCACTCGAGCGGGTGGACTGCCTGCACTTCGAGGCCTGCTACTACCAGCCGCTCGCCTGGTGCATCGATCATGGCGTGCAGCGCTTCGAGGGCGGCGCACAGGGCGAGCACAAGATGGCGCGCGCCCTGATGCCGGCGAAGACCACCAGCGCGCACTGGCTGGCCCACCCTGCCTTCGCCGACGCGGTGGAGCGCTTTCTCGAACGCGAGGACGAAGGCATCGCGAACTACCTCGACCACCTCGGCGAACGCAGCCCCTTCCGCCACGCCGAGTAAAAAGCCGCACCTATACTCGCTGCCCATGCGCCGATTCCGACCCTTCTGGCTCCTGCTGGCACTGCTGCTGCCGCTGCAGTTGAGCTGGTCCGTCGCCAGCGCGTACTGCGCGCACGAGAGCAACCCGGGCCACGCCGCACACATCGGGCACCACGAGCATGTCCACAAGGCAGAACCGACGAAGACTGCCAAGAGCCAGGCCGCCTTCGACGCCGATTGCGGCAGCTGCCACGCTTCCTGCGTGCCCTTGCTGCTGTCGCCTGCCCATCCCCTCCCCGCGGCGGACCTCAAGCACTTGCACGGGCCGCCGCCACGGCACACCTACCTCTCCGCGCAACCGCGCGCTCCCGACCGGCCCCAGTGGCCGCGTCTCGCTTGACCGGCGAGACGCGCAACACCTTCCCCTCGTTCCCGTCTCGCCGAATCCCTGGATCAACCCTATGAGATTCGATGCGAAGACTTCTTCTATGGCCGCTCGGACTGGCGGCCGCCCTGTCCAGTCCATTCGCCGTCCAGGCCCAGCCTGAGACTTCCACACCCACAACTTCGGCCGGCGCAGCGGCTCCGCTGTCGCTGGCCACCGCCACCGCGCTCGCCGAGGCGTACAGCCCGAGCGTGTCGGCCGCCCGTCGCGAGCTCGAGGCCAGCGAGGCCGAGGTGCGCCAGGCCGACCTGCCGCCCAACCCGGAGCTGGCCGTGCTGCTCGAGGACGAGCGCCGAGCCACGCGCACCACCACCGCGCAGCTGAACATCCCGCTCGAGCTCGGCGGCAAGCGCGCCGCACGCGTGG
>DATFFA010000159.1:0-5531 GCA_035250605.1 Variovorax sp.
CTGAATCCTTTCGTGCCGTCGCCTTTCGCTCCGTTCTACTTTCAAGAACCGCCGGTGCCGGCGCCGGCACCGGAGTGGGACCTCGAGGTTGATGTGCGAATTCCGGAATCGGAGCCTTGGGGCTGAGGCACGCCCTGCCAGGGGCCATTTCGGACTGGGGCAAGGCGCGGGTGCCACAATCCTCCCCTTATGCGACTCCCCTACGAACTGCAGCTCGGCTGGCGCTACACCCGCGCGGGCCGGGCGACGCGGCGCAACGGCTTCATCTCCTTCATCTCCGGCGTCTCCATGTTCGGCATCGCGCTGGGCGTGGCCGCGCTGATCATCGTGCTTTCGGTGATGAACGGCTTCCAGAAGGAAGTGACCGACCGCATGCTCGGCGTGATCTCGCACATCGAGATCTTCTCGCGCGACGGCCAGGCGCTGGCCGACATCGACGCCATTGCCGCGGCGGCACGCAAGAACCCCAACGTGGTCGGCGTGGCGCCCTTCATCGCCGCGCAGGCGCTGATCGCGCGCGGGGAGGACATGAAGGGCGCGCTGGTGCGCGGCATCGAGCCCTCGCTGGAGCCGCAGGTGACCGACATCTCCACCACCGCGCAAAAGGGCGCGCTGGCGAAGCTGGTTCCGGGCGAGTTCGGCATCGTGCTGGGCGTCGAGCTGGCGCGCTCGCTCTTCGTGCAGGTGGGCGACCAGGTCACGCTGATCGCGCCGGGCGGGCAGGTCACGCCGGCCGGCGTGGTGCCGCGGCTGAAGCAGTTCACGGTGGTCGGCACCTTCGACTCCGGCCACTACGAGTACGACTCGGCGCTGGCGATGATCCACGAGCAGGACGCCGCGCGCGTGTTCCGCCTCGAAGGGCCCAGTGGCCTGCGCCTGAAGCTCAAGGACCTGCACCAGGCGCGCGAGGTGGCCGATGAGCTGGCGGTCACGCTGCCCGGCGAGTTCCTGATCCGCGACTGGACGCGCCAGAACAAGACCTGGTTCGCGGCCGTGCAGGTCGAGAAACGCATGATGTTCATCATCCTCACGCTGATCGTCGCGGTCGCGGCCTTCAACCTGGTCTCGACGCTGGTCATGACGGTGACCGACAAGCGTGCCGACATCGCCATCTTGCGGACCCTGGGCTCGAGCCCCAGGAGCATCATGAGCATCTTCGTGGTGCAGGGCGCGATGGTGGGCGTGATCGGCACGCTGGCCGGGCTGCTGCTGGGCCTGGGCATCGCCTACAACATCGACGTGATCGTGCCGGCGCTGGAGCGGCTGTTCAACGCGCGCTTCCTGCCGCAGGACATCTACCTGATCAGCAGGATGCCCAGCGATCCGCAGCGGGGCGACATCCTGCCGATCGCGTTGATCTCGCTGGCGCTGTCCTTCGTGGCCACGCTCTATCCGAGCTGGCGCGCGAGCCGCGTGAACCCGGCGGAGGCGCTGCGCTATGAATGACAGGGCCCCTTTGCTCGGCGCCGGCGCATCCGCGATGCCCCCCGGGATGGCGGCCGACGGCGTCGTCCTGCAAGTCCGCGGCCTCACCAAGCGCTTCCATGAAGGCCGCATCGACCTCACGGTGCTGCACGGCGTCGACCTCGACGTGCGCGCCGGCGAGACGCTGGCCATCGTCGGCGCCTCGGGCTCGGGCAAGAGCACGCTGCTGCACCTGATGGGCGGGCTCGATGCGCCCACGGCCGGCAGCGTGGAGCTGCACGGCAAGAACATCGCGCATGTGGATGCGGCCGAGCAGGGCCGGCTGCGCAACGCGCACCTGGGCTTCGTCTACCAGTTCCACCATCTGCTGCCCGAGTTCAGCGCCCTCGACAACGTGGCGATGCCGTTGAAGATCCGCCGCACGCCGCCCCAGCAGGCCGCCGAGGCCGCCGCCGCGATGCTGGCTGCGGTGGGGCTGGCCGAGCGGGTGCATCACCGGCCGGCCGAGCTGTCCGGCGGCGAGCGCCAGCGCGTGGCGATCGCGCGCGCGCTGGTGACGCAGCCCGACTGCGTGCTGGCCGACGAGCCCACCGGCAACCTCGACCGCAACACCGCCGACGGGGTGTTCGCGTTGATGCTGAAGCTGGCGCACGAGCGCCGCACCGCCTTCGTGGTGGTCACGCACGACGAGGGGCTGGCCAAGCGCTGCGATCGCGTGCTGCGGCTGGCGGCAGGGCGGCTGGACAACGGGCGCTGAGGGGTACGCCGGGGGCCGGCGTTGGAATGCAGGCCCGGCACGCGGTGCGCGGCGGGGCCTTCGGGGGCATTGCGCATTGCCCGTGCGACAAGTAAACCTCATTTACCCATTAAATGGGTATTTTGAAATTACCTGTCCTATGAGTAAGATGCAGGATATCCGTCCCATGGGCAAAAGCGATGCGCCAGGTCCTCTCCACCCCCTCCCAGCTCGGCCCGCTCCTGAAATCCGGTCGCCGGGCCGCCGGCTTGTCGCAGACCGATCTGGCCAGGCGAATGGGCATCAGCCAGAGCCGCATCTCGCACATGGAGCTGCACCCCGAATCGGTGAGCCTCGACCAGCTGCTCGCGCTCTTCGGCCTGCTCGGCATCGAGCTCATGGTCCAGTCGAAGTCGGGCGCGCAGCCGGCGCAGGAATGGTGAGGCATGGGCCGTAGGTCCCATTCGCAGGCCCTATCCATCTGGGCCAACGGCGAGCGGGTCGGAGTCTGGCGGATCCCCGGGCGCGGCGAGCCCGAGCTCGTCTACGATCCGGCATGGATGGCTTCGCCGGCCGGGCGCCCGCTGTCCTTGTCGCTTCCGCTGGCAGCGGGTGGGCTCAAGGGCTCTGTCGTCAACAGCTATTTCGACAACCTGCTGCCCGACAGCCGCGCCATCCGCGAGCGGCTGGCCACGCGCTTCGGAACGGCCTCCACGAACGCGTTCGAGCTGCTGCGGGCGCTGGGGCGCGACTGCATCGGCGCCATCCAGCTCCTCGCCGAAGACGAAGCGCCCGCGGACCTCGGGCAGATATCAGGCACCCCGATGTCGGTCGAGGAGGTCGAGGCCCTGCTCCTCCAGACCGTGACCCCGGGCCGCCTCGGCGGCTTGCTCGAAGAGGCGGACGCGCTGCGCATCTCGCTGGCCGGCGCGCAGGAAAAGACCGCGCTCCTGTGGCACGACCAGCAATGGATGCGGCCGCACGGCGCGACGCCGACGACGCACATCCTGAAGCTGCCGCTCGGGCTCGTGGGGCATCGCCAGGCGGACTTCAGCACTTCGGTGGAGAACGAATGGCTGTGCCTGAACATCCTCCAGGCCTACGGGCTCGCGGTTCCCCGCTGCGCCATCCTCGCCTTCGGCACGCAGAAGGTGCTGGCCGTCGAGCGCTTCGACCGGCAGCTCCATTCGTCGGGACGCTGGCTGATGCGCTTGCCGCAGGAAGACTTCTGCCAGGCGCTGGGCGTGCCCTCGCACCTGAAGTACGAGGCGGACGGCGGCCCGGGCGTGCTGGACCTGGCCAGGATCCTGCGGCAGTCGGTCAACGCGCGCGAAGACCTGCGGACCCTGCTCGCCGCACAACTGATCTTCTGGATGCTCGCCGCGCCGGACGGCCACGCCAAGAACTTCAGCATTCATCTGCTGCCGGAGGGACGCTTCAGGCTCGCGCCGCTCTATGACGTCATGTCGAACTGGCCGGTGGAGGGCGCCGGGCCCAACCAGTTCTCGCGACACGACGCGAAGCTGGCGATGGCCATGATGGGGAAGAGCAGGCACTACCGGCGATCGACCATCCAGCGGCGCCACTTCAATGCCACGGCGCGTCTGTGCGGCTATGGACCCGACGCGGAGGACGTCGTCGCCTCCGTGCTCGACCGCACGCCCGGGGTCATCGCCCGCATGAAGGCGCAGTTGCCTGCCGGCTTCCCGGCTAAGGTGGCGCAGCCCATACTGCGCGGGCTCGCCGTGTCCGCGGCATCGCTGGAGGCCATGCCAAGGGAGTAGGGGCGGCTCAGCGCTGACTGGGTCGCAAGGCTTTGCCCTCGGCCGCTCGGCCTTCACCTTCTCCGCGGGTCGCCGGGGTATGACGGCGTCCGTCAGATTCGCGCGACAAAAAACGATTTTTTGTTTGCCAACGGCTCGACTACAGTCCGCGGCACCAAAAACAAACGGGCTCCCCCAATGAATAAAAAGATCGCTGCATTGCCAGCGCTTGCATCGATGTCGCACGCATCGATGCCATCCGATCGCCATCTGCCGGCGCGGATGTCGAGCCGCACAGTCCTTGCCGTTTTCCTGTTCGGCGTTGCTCTCGCAGCCCATGCCGGTTCCGTGAACCACACGTATGACGCGCTGGGCCGCCTGGCCAGCACCGTCTACAGCAACGGCAGCTCCACCACCACGATCACCTACAGCTACGACCCCGGGGGCAATCGCACCTCGGTGGTGACCACCTCGCCGTAGCGGCGGCGCGCTGTCGCAGTCCCGGCCCGGGAGGGCAGGGCTGCTCATTTCCTTTCCAACAAAAAACCTCGGGGAGTTCCCATGTCCAAGCTCGCGCGCGCCTGCGCCGTTGTCGTTGCCGTTGCCACATCGCTTGCAGGCGGCATCGCTGCCGCACAGATCCAGAGCGGCGTGGCTCGCAAGGCGGCACCGCCTTCAGTTGCCCTCGGCGTTCCCGTCGCCAATGCCAAGGCCAATGCCAGCCAGCGCTCATCCTCCAATGCCACGGCGGGCTCGGGCAGCTCGCTGAACTTCGTCAGCGGCCAGCCCGCCCTGCGCTACCTGCCGGACGACCTGCCCACGGCCAAGGACCCGGTGCGGCGCGAGGCCGTCAAGGACGGTGCCAAGGATGCCGGTGCTGCCGCCCGCGGTGCCGCCGCAGCCGGCACCGCCGGCACCAGCGAGTTCGCTCCCGCCCCCGGCGTCCTGCGCGCCAACATGCCCCCCGTCAGCTTCGCCGACGCCCAGCGCATCCTGAAGGCGAGAGTCCTTCCGGCCAACCTCAATCAAGGCGTCACCGCAGTCCCCAAGACCAGCAAGACCTCGGCCTCGACCTCGACCTCAATGGTCATGAAGATCTCCGGCGACGCCAACGCCCTGGGCCCGGCCTCCATCGCCGAGCTCGCGCGCTCCCTGCGCCACCACCCCGACCTGATCTACCAGTACGTCCGCAACAACATCGAGTACTACCCCGTCTTCGGATCGCAAAAGGGGGCCCTCGGCGCCGTGCTGGACAACCAGGCCACCGCCCACGACCAGGCCACCTTGATGGTCGAGCTCCTGCGTGCCTCCGGCGTCGAGGCCAACTACGTGCGCGGCATCGCCAAGCTCAGCGCCGCGCAGCTGGCCGAGTGGTGGGGCGTGAGCACCGCCAACGCCTGCGGCGTTCTGTCGCTGCTCGGCCAGGCCCAGATCCCCGTCTACGAGATCAATGCCACCAGCGCCGGCAGCTGCCCCGGCACCGTGGCCGCCCTGACCGATGTGTCCATCGAGCACGTCTGGGTCAAGGCCAAGATCAACGGCAGCTGGTTCGTCTTCGACCCGAGCTACAAGCCCCACACCTTCAAGAGCGGCATCGACCTCGCCAG
>DATFFA010000160.1:0-2149 GCA_035250605.1 Variovorax sp.
CTGAGCCGCAGTCTTTCCAACCGCAGCAGACGCACCCGGTGCCAGCAGGCGATAGCGGGTCGCTCGAGCCTTTCCGGTCACTTCGATTCGCTGGTCCGCCAACAATTTCGACAACATGCGCTTGACGGAAGGCAGGCTCGAGCCTGCGGCCTTGGCCACTTGGGCAGACGAGACGTGTTCGTGCCCGTCAGACGCGAGGGCGGCCAGGGTTTCCAACAATTCGTCGAAAGTCACTCGGTGATGCGAAGGCATGAATCGGCTCGATAATTTGAGCCGATTCTGCCCAAACCGAGCCGATTCCGCCAGTATCGGCTCAGTCTTGAGCCGATACCCACGAATTGAGCCGATCCTGGCGAGCTGATTTCAGAGAAAGCCCCTCATGGCAGGCTACCCACCCGGATGCGCGTGCCGTCGTTGAGCGCGTCCGGGTCGTCCAGCCGCACCGGGTCCACGTAGCCGTCCATCAGCGAGCGCCGGTACTGCGGATTGAGGTTGAACAGTTGCGCCAAGGCCTCGTCGTAGCCCATGGCGTCGCGCTCGCCCTTGGCTTCGGCCATGCGGCTGAAGCTGGAGCGTTCGCGCACGCGGCCGTCGACGATCCAGTACTCCGGCCGCGGCTCGGGATCGGGTTCGGGATCGGGCTGTTGCGTGGGCGGGTTCGTTGGCTGCCTGGGTGGCTGCGACGGTGTCGGCGTCGGCGTGGCCGTATGACTTGGCGTCGGCGCAGGGCTCGGCGATGCGCTCGTGCCGGGCGATGGCGTGGCACCGGGCGACGGCGTCGCACCGGGTGACGAGCTCGGGCTCGGGTCCGGCACCTTCGGCGTCTGCCGCACGCCCGGCGTGATGCCGGCTGCCACGGCCTTGTCCTTCTCGTGCAGCGACCACTCCTCCGCCAGCACGCGCCCGCCGACCGCGACGCCCAGCAGCACCAGCGGCGGCCAGCCGCGGCGGATCCAGCCGTCGGAGATCTTCGTCGGCGTGAGCTTGGCCTCGCCCAGCGGCGCGTTCACGTAATTGGTCAGGCGCGAGTGGTAGACGCGCGGCCCCATCTTGCGGTTGGAGGCGTACTCGTCGAGATAGTCCTTCTGCGTGCCGCGGAAGATGCCCACGTCCGACAGCACCTTGAGGACCTGCGGCGCGGCCAGGTCCCACTGCCCGGCCTTGGCGTAGATCAGGCCCTGCATCCCGTCGGCGATGGTGAGCGCGATGGTGCCGCTGGAGTCGCCCCACGACGAATACTGCGGCAGCCGCTGCACGAAGGAAGGCTTGACCATCGGCTTGCCGTCGGCGTCCACGCCCGCGTGCTTGACCGCATCCGGATTGCCCAGCCCCTTGAGAAAGCGCACGAACCAGGAATTCTTGTCGGTGGCCTTGTAGACCGGCACCGGCTTGCCGTTCTTGCCCAGCGGGACCGCGGTCGGGTCGGGCGTGGTGCCGGCGGCCGGCGGCGTCTCGCCGCGCTCGGTGATGTCCAGGCCGTTCTTCGCCTTCTGGATGTTGGCGTAGCGGCCGGCCACGCTCGCACCCAGGCCGGTGGCATTGCCGATGGCGTAGTGCAGGCTGCCCTCGTTGCCGATCCACTGGCGCGCACCATCGAGGCTGGTGATGTTCCAGGTCCACTGCTGCGCGGCGCCGTCGAAGAAGGGGTTGAGGTACAGGCGCGTGCCGGCCGAATGGCTGAGGCCGAAGCTCAGCACCCGCGCGCCGAACAGTGCGCGGCCCAGCGGCGAGTTGGCCGAGGTCAGTGCACCCGGGCTGCCTTCGAGCACCGCTTGCGAGCGTTCGTCCGCGGCGTTGACGCGCAGCGTCTCCGCCGCCATCGCGATGCTCTGGCGGTCCGCCTTCGTGATGCCCCGCACCGCGCCGCGCGCGCCGGTGGTGTGGCGCTGCACCGTGTCGAGCGGGATGCCCTCCAGCGTCCGGAGCGCCGCGTTGACGTCGCCTTGCCGGGTGCTCAGCGTGTCGACGGCTTCGCGGTAGCGCGCGCGATCGGCGCCGGGCACGTTGCGCAGCACGCGTCCTCGCAGCGCGCCGGCGTACTGGGTGCCGCGCCCCACCTCGGGTGCGGTGGCCAGCAGCGCCCTGTCGTCGACGGTGGCCTTGCCGGCCTCGAGCCGCTCGAGCGCCTGCGCGTACTGCGTGCGCAAGG
>DATFFA010000161.1:0-7944 GCA_035250605.1 Variovorax sp.
TCAGGCACTGGTCGCGGCCGGCGCCGACCTGGAGGCGCGCGATGGCCGCGGCCGCACGGCCCTGCATGTGGCGACGCATGCGCGCCAGCGCGAGGCGATCCGCCAGCTCGCGCAGGCCGGCGCGAAGCTCGACGTGCTGGAGGACGACCGCTACGACGCGATCACCATCGCGGCCGTGGCCGACGATCCGGCCACGCTTTCGCTGCTGCTGTCGCTGGGCGCCAGCCCGCGCCAGATCACCAGCCGCTACGACGGCACCGCGCTGATCGCCGCAGCGCACCTCGGGCACGACGAGGTGGTGCGGCGCCTGATCGCAGCCGGCGCGCCGCTGGACCATGTCAACAACCTGCACTGGACCGCGCTGATCGAATCCATCGTGCTCGGCGATGGGGGGCCGCGGCACCAGCGTACGCTGGCGGCCCTGGTCGATGCCGGGGCCAACTTGCAGCTGGCCGACCGGCAGGGCAACACGCCCCTGCGGCTGGCGCGCCAACGGGGCTACGCGGCCATGGTCGACAAACTCAAGGCGGCCGGCGCGAAATAGAGCGCCTCGCGGACAATGGGCGATCCCACGAGGAGGTCCGCCCCATGTACATGCCGCCCCAGTTCAACAGCCAGGACCGCGCCATCGCCGCGGAACTGATGCGCGCCCATCCCTTCGCCAGCCTGATCTCGACCGACGACGAGGGCCTGCCTTTCGTCACGCACCTGCCGCTGGTGCTGGATGACCGCGGCGAGGAGGGCGGCTTCGCGCTGCTGGGCCATTGCGCCAAGCCCAATCCGCAGTGGCGCCACCTGCAGGCGCGGCCCAGGGCGGTGGCGACCTTTCTCGGGCCGCATGCCTACCTGTCGCCTTCGGTCTACCCGGATCTGGCGCGCGTGCCCACCTGGAACTACCTGGCCGTGCATTGCACCGTCGAGGCCCGGCTGATCGAGACGCCGGTCGAGAAGGACGCGCTGCTCAAGCGCCTGATCGGCGAGCACGAGCCGGCCTATGCCCAGCAGTGGCGCGACCTGGGAGAGGAGTTCCAACTGAAGATGCTGGGCGGCATCGTCGGCTTCGAACTGCAGGTGACGCAGCTGCAATGCAAGCTCAAGCTCAACCAGCACCGGCGCGAGGCGCATGCCGCGACCTGGGCGCGTTACAGCGCGGGCACGCCGGACGAGCAGGCGCTGGCCGCCTGGATGCAGCGGCTCGGCATGAAGACCGATGCGGCGCAGGCGCAGGAGAGCTGAAGGATGCGCACGCTCGGATTGATCGGACTGGTGCTCGCCCTCGTGATCGTCGGCGTGCTCGTGAAGAAGCAGATGGGCGGCATGGCCGTCGGCGCACCGGCCGCCGCCGACGGGCGCGCGCCGGTGTCGCAGCCCCGGCAGGTCCAGCAGCAGTTCCAGCAATCGATGGACGCCGCGATGCAGCAGGCGCGACCGCTCCCCGATGACGCCAGGTGACGAGCACTGGATGCGCCTCGCGCTCGTCGAGGCGCGCCGCGCCGCGGAAGCCGGCGAGGTGCCTGTCGGCGCCGTGCTCGTGAAGGAAGGCCGGCTGGTCGCCACCGGGCGCAACGCGCCGGTCGCGTCCAGCGATCCCAGCGCCCATGCCGAGATGAACGCGCTGCGCGCCGCCGGCGCGGCGCTGGGCAACTACCGGCTCGATGGCTGCGAGCTCTACGTGACGCTGGAGCCCTGCGCGATGTGCGCGGGCGCCTTGCTGCACGCGCGGCTCGCGCGGGTGGTGTTCGGCGCAGCCGACCCGAAGACCGGCGCGGCCGGCTCGGTGCTCGACCTGTTCGCCCTGCAGCAGCTCAACCACCGCACCCAGGTGCAGGGCGGCGTGCTCGCGGCCGAGTGCCAGGCGCTGCTGCAGGATTTCTTCAAGGGACGCCGCAGCGCCGCGCGCGAGGCGGCCGAGCCTTTGCGCGACGATGCGCTGCGCACGCCTGCCGAGCGCTTCGATGCACTGCCGGACTACGGCTTCGCGCCGCGCTACGTCAGCGACCTGCCCGGCCAGCAGGGCTGGCGCATGCACTACCTCGACGAAGGCCCCGCCGACGCTGCCTGGGCCTGCCTGTGCCTGCACGGGCCGGGCGAGTGGAGCTACTTCTTCCGGCACCTCGCGCGCGTGCCCGGGCTGCGCGTCCTGGTGCCCGACCTGATCGGCTTCGGCCGAAGCGACAAGCCCAAGCGCGAGGCAATTCATCGCTGGGACTGGCACTGCGCCTTGCTGCTCGAATGGCTGGAGCGGCTCGAGCCGGGCCCGCTCGCGCTGGTGTACAGCGCCGGCGCCGCCGAACTCGCGACGCTGCTCACGCAGGCCGCGCCGGAGCGCTTCGGCCTGGCGCTGGCTGCGCCCGATGGCCACGGAGATGCGGCGGCCGCCTGGCGTGCGCCCTTTCCCGACCGAGGCTACGAGGCCGCGTTGCGCGCGCTCGGCCCCATTCCCCAGGAGGTCTCCGGTCCCACCCCGGAGCAGGCTTCGCTGATCGCTCGAGAGGCAATGGGATACTTCGGCCCGTGAAGAAGAAGCACATCTATATCTACTCCCCCTCCAGCGCCGTGCGCGACAAGGCCGCATTCCGGCGCGGCATCAAGCGCCTGCAGGCGCTGGGCCACGACGTCGAGGTCGACGAGACCGCACTGGACACCCATCAACGCTTTGCGGGCGACGATGCGACCCGCCTGGCGGCCATCGCGCGCGCTGCGGCCAGCCGGGCCGATGTGGCGCTGATCTCGCGCGGCGGCTATGGCCTCACGCGCATCCTCGACGCCATTCCCTACAAGGCGCTCGCCAAGGCCATCGAGCGCGGCACCGAGTTCGTCGGGCTCAGCGACTTCACCGCGCTGCAGAGCGCGCTGCTGGCGAAGACAGGCGCGGTGAGCTGGCAAGGGCCCGCGGTGGGCGAGGACTTCGGTGCCGAGGACGGTGCCGACGACATCATGGAAGCCTGCTTCGACGACCTGCTGCACGGCCAGGGCGAAGGCACCGGATGGCGCGTGTCCAAGCGCGACGCCGATTCGCTCGACGGCTTTCGCGGCCTGCATGGCGCCACGCTGTGGGGCGGCAATCTCTGCGTGCTCGCGAGCCTGCTGGGCACGCCGTACTTCCCGGCCATCGACAAGGGCGTGCTCTTCCTGGAAGACGTGAACGAGCACCCCTACCGGGTGGAGCGCATGCTCGACCAGTTGCGCCATGCCGGCGTGCTGGCGCGCCAGAAGGCCGTGCTCTTCGGCCACTTCACCGGCGCGCGCAAGGTGCCGCACGACCGGGGCTTCGACCTGCAGACGGTGGTCGCGCGGCTGCGCACGCTGATCAAGGCGCCGGTGCTCACGGGCCTGCCCTTCGGCCATGTCCCGACCAAGGTGCTGCTGCCGGTCGGCGCCCAGGTCGAGCTCGCGGCCGATGGGCGGGACGTCTTCATGGTGTGGGGCCACCGGCACGCGCACGCGCACTGAACGCATCCCCAAAAAACAAAGCCGCTGCACGGGCAGCGGCCTTTGCGGGAGCGGTGGGCGCTCAGGTGGTGATGCGGTGATGCGGCCGCGGCACCATCGCGCCGGGCAGGCCACCCTTGAACAGGCGGTTGATCTGGCGCATCTGGCGCCGGGCGGCGGCTTCGCCGTCGACCGCGCTCAGGGCGGTCAGCACGTCCTGGCGCAGGTACCAGAGCGCTTCCATATCGCCCGCGAACCGAACGCGCTGTGCCACGCGCTGGGCGCCATGGCCGCCATGGTTCTGCAACAGCGACAGCATGGCATTGCGAATCTGTCCCATTTGCCGCTCCGATGAGCGGCGCAGGCCCAAAACAGGGAACGAAACAACGCGAAGAATACTTTGGATTAATGCCATGTCACTAAGGCGGTTGCCAGGAGCCCAGAGGATTACAACGTTAAGGCCACAAATCTCACCGCACAAGAGTAGTCGCCAGATTTCATTATCAAAAACAACATACTTCACAAATTTCTTCATGCACTGCGCGAAGAAGTGATACCTAAGTTGTAATGACGACATTCATCGTACGTAAACCAATGTTTCCGACGAAAATGCAGGTCGCTCGGCCCGAAATGGACCGGATTGGATTGGATCCCCTCCGGCGCCTTTGAACCGTGCTTTGCCATAATCCTTTCGGCGCGAGCTACCAAAAATTGCACAAATGACCGGTCATTCCACTGTCGTTTTCGCTGACCTGACGGGGAGCACGCGGGTCTTCGAGGCCATGGGCAATGCCAGGGCCACGGAGACCGTCACCCGGTTGATCCAATGGATCGGCGGCGTCTGCGAGGCGCACGGCGGCCGTGTCGTCAAGTCGCTGGGCGACGGCGTGTTTGCAATCTTTACCAACGGCATCAATGCCACGCGCGCCGTGCTCGAGCTCCAGCGCAACCATCAGAAGCGCCTGCAGACCTGGCCCGCCCCGCTGCGGATGGAACTGCAGATCGGCGTCGCGAGCGGCGACGTGGTCGAGGTCGACGGCGACTGCTACGGCGACGCCGTCAACCTGGCATCCCGGCTCAGCGACCTGGCCGGCCCGAGCCAGATCTGGGCGACCGAATCCGTCATCGACCAGTTGCAGGGCGGCGAGGTGCGGCATCGCAGCCTCGGCCCGATCAACATCCGCGGCAAGAACGAGATGCCGGTCGTTCACCGCATCGACTGGCAGGACGAGGTCACCGAATTCCTCACCATGCCGGCCTCGCTCCCCGTGTCCGCGCGCATGGCCGACTCCTCCTTCGGCCAGATCGAGCTCGCCTGGCTCGATGTGCGCTCCATGTTCCGCGCCGCCGAGCTGCCCATCCACCTGGGCCGCGTGGACGAGGCGCAGTTCGTCGTCAACGATCCGCGGGTGTCGCGCCTGCATGCGCGCATCGAGGCGCGGCAGGGCAGCTGCGTGCTGGTGGATATCAGCACCTACGGGACCTGGGTCCGCTTCCACGGCACTGCCGGCGCCAGCGGCGAGATCGCGCTGCGGCGCGACGAATGCGTGCTGCACGGCAGCGGCGAAATCGGCCTGGGCGCGCCGCTGAGCGACTTCAGCGCACCGACCATTTCCTTCAACACGACCGGCGGCAACGTGCTGCTTGCGCGGCGCGAAGCGCGCTGACGGACCTCGCAGCCGCGGGATCGCCCGCCGCGCCGCGCTGATATTCCTTGGCAAGCCGGGCGGCCGCGTCCACCATGGCGGGTTCTGCCTTTCCACCGTGCCCATGCTCCCGCCCTTCGATCCCTGGCTGACGAGCCGCATCGCCCTCGATGCGGCCGCGGCCTCGCAGGCCGGCCCCCAGGGGCTGGCCGAGCGGCAGGCGCGGCGGCTGACCGATCTCTTGCGCGCCGCCGTGCGCGGATCTGCCTTCTATCGCCGACGGTTCCAAGGCTTGGACCCGGCCCGCGCGCGGCTGGACCAGCTGCCGGTGGTGCGCAAGGCCGAGCTGATGCACGCCTTCGACGACTGGGTCGCCGACCCGGCGCTGCGGCTCGATGCGCTGCGCCGCTTCACCGCCGACCGCTCCCGCATCGCCGATCCCTTCGCCGGCCGCTACGTGGTGTGGGAGAGTTCCGGCAGCAGCGGCGAGCCGGGCATCTTCGTGCAGGACGCCCACGCGATGGCGGTCTACGACGCGCTGGAATACCTGCGCCGCCCGGCGGCGCGCTCGCTGGAGCGCCTGATGAACCCTTTCGGGCTGGGCGAGCGCATCGTCTTCGTCGGGGCGACGGACGGGCATTTCGCGAGCACGGTTTCGATGGAGCGCCTGCGGCGGCTCAACCCCGCCCTCTCGATGAGCCTGCGCGGCGTCTCCTTTTTGCAATCCCCCGAGGCGCTTGCGGCCGAGCTCGACGCCCTGCGGCCCACCGTGGTCGCCACCTATCCGAGCGTCGCGCTGCTGCTGGCCGAGGAGCGCCTGGCCGGCCGGCTGAACGCGGTGCCGAAAGAGATGTGGACCGGCGGCGAGGAACTGTCGGCAACGCGGCGCGGCTTCGTGCAGCAGGCGCTGGGCTGCCCGGTGATCGACAACTACGGCGCCTCGGAATTCCTGACTCTGGCCAGCGAATGCCGCCACGGCCGGCTCCATTTCAACAGCGATTGGGCGATCCTCGAGTCGGTGGACGCGCAGGGGCGTGCGGTCCCGCCGGGCGAACGTGGCGCCACCTCGTTGCTGACCAATCTCGCCAACCATGTGCAGCCGCTGATCCGCTACGAGCTCGGGGACAGCATCCGGCACGATCCCGCGGCGTGCCCCTGCGGCTCTGCCTTGCCCGTGATCGAGGTGGAAGGCCGCAACGACGATGCGCTGCGCCTCGGCCGGCCAGGCGGGCGCGCCGTGTGCGTGCCCCCGCTGGCGGTGAGCACGGTGCTGGAGGACGATGCGGGCCTGTTCGACTTCCAGCTGGTTCAGCAAGGCCCCTGCGAGCTGCTCCTGCGCACCGGCCTGCAAGGCAAGGCGGCAGTCGAGGGCCTGCGCCGCGCGCGCATGGCGCTGTCGGCCTACCTGCTGCGCCTGGGCGCCGACGGCGTGCACATCCACTGCAAGAGCGGGCAGCGCGAATGCCGAGGCGCCAGCGGCAAGGTGCAGCGCGTGCTTGTCGAAACGGCTTGATGCGGCGGAAGGCATCCACTAGGCTTCATGTTTCGACTCGGCGCAAGGCGGCGCGGCCTTGCGTGCCAACGACTGCCGTCCATCCAAATTCCCATGGAGACCCTCCGCCATGACCATTGCCGCCGCCGACCTGCCCCCTAGCGCTTATGGCAGCTTCCAGCCGGTCCTCGACCTGCAGGCCGCCATCATCCAGAGCCTGATGCAGGCGCAGCAGATCCAGCTGCAAATGCTGACCGCCTGGCAGCGGCCTTTCGCAGCCGTCAATCAGGAGCTCTGGGACCAGTGGGTCGTCCATTTCGGCGGCGGCGTGCCGCTGGACGGCTAGCTGCCGCTGCGTCGCCGCCGGGTTGCCCTCACGCCTCGTCGACAAGGGTTTTTACCTAGATTCAGGCCCTCAAGTTCCGCAGCCTGCCTGCCGATAAGCCTCCATGACCAGGCCCCGCATTCGGCGGCCGTGGAGGAACAAGCATGCGGAATATGAAGATCGCGACCCGCCTCGGGTGGGGTTTCGGGATCGTCCTGCTGTTGATGGCAGTGGCGATCACGATCGGGATGGTGCGTCTGCGCAGCATGGCCGAGATCCACGAACGGGCCCGGGCCGTGCAGCAGGAAGCGCTGCAGAACGGCATCCGGCAGCTTGCGCAGGGCACCCCGGCGCCGGATGCGATGCACAAGCAGCTCACGGCCCTGGCCGAGCTGCAGGATCGGCAGGATCGGGCCGCGGCTGCCGAGCTGGAGCAGTCCATCGACGGCACGCGCCGGCTGTTGATCGGGATGGGCCTGCTGGCGTTGGCGACGGGCATCGGCTGGACCGTCGGGCTGGTGCGCAGCATCGTGCGGCCGCTGGACGAGGCCATCTTCATCGCCGAGACGGTGGCGGCCGGCGACCTCAGCAAGGAATTCGAGACCGAGCGCGGGGGCGAGTTCGGCCGCCTGCTGCGAGGCATGGGCGAGATGGAGGACACGCTGACCGACGTGGTGACCCGCATCAAGGCGTCGACCGATTCCATCGTGACCGCGTCGCGGGAGATCGCCGCCGGCAACCAGGACCTGTCCTCGCGCACCGAGGAGCAGGCCAGCGCGCTCGAGCAGACGGCCGCCTCGATGGAAGAGCTGACCTCCACCGTCAAGCAGAACGCGGACAACGCGCGGCAGGCGAATCAACTGGCGCTGTCGGCCTCCGACGTGGCGGTGAAGGGCGGCCATGTGGTGGGCCAGGTGGTGAGCACCATGGCCTCGATCAATGCCTCGTCGAAGAAGATCGTCGACATCATCGGCGTGATCGACGGCATCGCCTTCCAGACCAACATCCTGGCGCTCAATGCCGCGGTCGAAGCGGCACGCGCCGGCGAG
>DATFFA010000162.1:0-12637 GCA_035250605.1 Variovorax sp.
TCGCGCACCGAGGAGCAGGCGAGCTCGCTGCAGCAGACCGCCGCCTCGATGGAAGAGCTGACCTCCACCGTCAAGCAGAACGCCGACAACGCGCGCCAGGCGAACCAGCTGGCGCTGTCGGCCTCCGAAGTGGCGGTGAAGGGCGGCGATGTGGTGGGCCAGGTGGTGAGCACCATGGCCTCGATCAATGCGTCGTCGAAGAAGATCGTCGACATCATCGGCGTGATCGACGGCATCGCCTTCCAGACCAACATCCTGGCGCTCAATGCCGCGGTGGAAGCGGCGCGCGCCGGCGAGCAGGGCCGCGGCTTCGCGGTGGTGGCTTCCGAAGTGCGCAACCTGGCGCAACGCTCCGCTGCCGCCGCCAAGGAGATCAAGGGCCTGATCGACGACTCGGTGGGCAAGGTGGACGCCGGCAGCGCGCTGGTGGGCGAAGCCGGCAAGACCATGGAAGAGATCGTGGGCAGCATCCGCCGGGTGACCGACATCGTCGGCGAGATCAGCGCGGCGAGCCATGAGCAGACCCAGGGCATCGAGCAGATCAACCAGGCCATCACCCAGATGGACCAGGTGACGCAGCAGAACGCCGCACTCGTCGAAGAAGCCGCGGCCGCGGCGCAATCGATGCAGGAGCAGGCCGGCAAGCTTTCGCAGGTGGTCGGCACCTTCAAGCTCGATGAGGGCGAAGCGCCGTCCGCGCCGGTCATGTCGGTCATGCCGGTGCAGATCCGGCCGGCGCCCGAAGCGGCTGCGCGCACGAAGCCGCCCGTCCGCCGGATCGCCGCCGCGTCACCGCCCAAGCCTGCGGCGGCCCTGCCTGCCGGCGGCGACTGGGAAAGCTTCTAGCTGACCGTACCAGCCCCGGCACATTTCGAGCAGCCAAGAAAAAACCCGCCGAAGCGGGTGAAGGACAGCCCTGATTGAGGGAGGAGGGAGGAGGAGAACGGGCTGCCGGTACGCAGTGTGTGCCCCCAGTCTTAGGGGAAACTTAAGCGCGGCCGGGGAGGCTCAACGGGTCAGTCGCCGGTACGCATTGAGGTGGCGCAGCGCGCCGCGGGCATCGCCGAAGAGCTCCTGCAGCCGGCCCAGGTTGTAGTGCGCATCGGCGAAGTCCGGGTCGAGCTGCAGGCTGCGCTCGTAGTTCAGCGCGGCGATGCGCAGGCGCCCGAGCTCCTCCAGCGCGATCGCGTGATTGAAGAACAGCAGGGCCGAGTGCGGGCAGCGGGGCAGTGCGTACTCGTGGAGCTGGACGGCTTCCTCGTAGCGCTGCAGGTCGCAGAGCAGGGCTCCGAGATTCACGTAGGCGTCGACGTGGTCGGGCGCCGCGGCGATCGCCGCGCGGTAGGCCGCTTCGGCGCCGGCCGGGTCGGTGCTCTCCAGGGCCTCCCCGTCGGCCAGCAGTTGCCGCGCGTCGGCGTCGCCGGGCTTCGGGGCCGGACTCGGCGCCAGGAAGGCCACGCTGCCCTCGACCGGCGCAACCTCGAAGTCCAGCAGCAGTTGCCCCGAGCCCGCCTCCCAGGTGCTGTGGCGATCGCGCACGGCCACGTCGGTACCTACGGCCGTGATGCGCATGCCCGTCAGCGGCAGCTCGCCCGGCAGCGTCGCGCGCAGCTGGCGCAGCGAGCGCAGGATCTTGCGCGGCGGGATCTGCGCCTCCTGCAGGCCCTGGGCGGTGCGCAGCAGCATCAGGTCCTGGAAGCTGAAGCGGAACTCGTTGCGTGCGCCGCGCGTGGGCGTGACGAAGCCCGCGTGCACGAGGCGCTGGATCGCGATGCGCGACATGCCGAGCATCTGCTGTACGCGCCGCAAGGTGTACGGCGACGCGGCTGCGGCAGCGCTCATAAGGGAAGCTCCGCGCCACGCGCCGCGGTGCGAGCGCCTTCGGGCGACCGGGCCGCGCTCATCGAACGGACTCCCCCAGGCTGGTCACCCCTTCCTGGCCCGCGCGCGGGCCGGCGTCGCGGGGGCTTCGTCGCTCTTGGCGGCCCGCTTGGCCGACTTTCTTTCGCCGGCCTCGAACATGGGCGAGACGTTCTCGCGCGCTGCCTTGGCGGCCGTCTTCGCGGGGACGGCAGGCGCTGCGGTTGCGGGGCGCGGCTTCTTGCCGAGGCTGGCCTTGAGCGCATCCATGAGGTCGATGACCTGGCCGCCGCCGCCCGTTTCTTCGGCACGTGCGGAGGCGACGATGTGCTTGCCGGCGATCTTCTCGTCGATCGCCGCGAGCACGCGCTTCTTTTCCTCGTCCTGGTACTGGCTCGGGTCGTATTCGTCTTCCGAGATCTGGTCGATCAGTTGCAGCGCGAGCTGCAGCTCCGCCGGGGAGACGCTGACCTTCTCGATGTCGAGCTCCTTCATCGAGCGCACCTCGTCGGCATAAAGGAGCTGCTGCAGGATCAGGCCATCTTCGGCGGGCCGGATCTGCACCACGTACTGCTTTGCTTTCCACGACCACTTGGCCAGGGCGCAGCGTCCGCTCTTGCGCATGGCTTCCGAAAGCAGGGCGTAAGGCTTGCCGCCGCGCTTGTCGGGGGCCAGGAAATAGGCCTTGTCGTAGTAGATGGGATCGACGGCGCTCTCGGGAATGAAGGCCGTGATCTCGACGATGTGGCTGCTGCCTTCCTCGAGCGCCTTGAGCTCGTCGGGCGTGAAGAGCACGAAGCGGTCCTTCTCGAACTCGTAGCCCTTCACCATCTCGGCGCGCGGCACCACGCTCTGGTCCTTCTCGGACACGTACTGCTGCTTCACGCGGGAGCCGTCCTTGGTCAGCAGGTTGAACCTGATGGTGGCGGCGCTCTCGGTCGCCGAATAAAGACGCACGGGGATGGAGACCAACCCGAAACTCAGCGTCAGCGAGGCAATGGAACGTGCGGCCATGGTGTGGTCCTTCGCGCCCGGATGGCGGGTGCCGCGGGCGAGGGTGCCGCGGGATCGCCAAATCCTATGCGCTGGGCGGCGGGCTGTCACGTAGGACGTTGCCTGCGTCCCACTGGCAACGCATGCCCGCGGTCCCGCAGGCTGCGTGAGCCGCGCCTAGCGCAGCACCCGCCCGTCGGCCGTGATGCTGATCAGGTCGATGGTGCGCTGCGGGTCGCGCAGGCCCGGCCGCAGGTTGATGCGGAAGCCCCCGACGTCGTAGTCGGTCATGCCCGCCATCGTCCGCTGCAGGCTCGATGCCGTGAACGCGTGTCCGGCGCGGCGCACCGCTTCTCCGGCGGCCTTGGCGGCGATGAAGCCTTCGAGGCCTTCGTAGGAGGCCGTCTGGTCCGAGTTGTCGATGGCAGCGAGGTATTCCTTGACGATCGGGATCGCCGCGGAGCGCGGCGAGGGCACCACCTGGGCGATCACGATCCCGCGAATGTCCTTGCCCAGCGTCGCGTAGAGCGGGTCGATGCCGACGATCGAGAAGGCCATGAAGCTGCCGCCGTAGCCGCTGCGTCGCAGCTTGCGGATGGCGTCGGCGGTGGTGCCCGAGAGGGACACCAGCACGATGGCCTGCGGCGAGGCCTTCAGCACGTCCTCCAGTGCGGCGTCGAGCTTGCCGCCGGACGTCGGCACCAGCGCGCTGGCCACCAGCGCGCCGAGCTTCTGGTCGCTCATTGCCTGCTGCACCGCGGCCAGGCCGGAGCGGCCCATCGCATCGTCGTCGCCCACCAGCGCGATGCGGCTCTGCCCCACGGTCGCGCATTGGCGCACGATCTTGATGGCCTCGTCCGCCATGCTGGGGCGTACATGGAATACGTTCGGATGGGTGGCCGTGCGCAGGCTGTCGGCGGCGGCGAAGGGCGCGAACAGCACCGTGCCCTGCTGGGCCGCGGCCTTGGCGCCGGCTTCGCTGCTGGCGGTGCCGACAAAGCCGAACAGCATGTCGGCCTTGTCGTTGACCAGCAGGGTGCGCGCATTGGCCGCCGCGCGCTGGGCGTCGTAGCCGTCGTCGAGCTGCACCAGCTTGAGCTGGAGGCCGCCGGCTGCGTGAGCGTCGTTGAACTGGGTCGCATAGAGCCGGCAGCCCGCCGCGAAGGCCAGGCCGATCTCGCTGGCCGCGCCGGTCAGCGGGACCGACTGCCCGAGGATCACGGTGCGGGAGGCAGCTCGGGCGGCCTGCGCCTGGGCGAGCCTGCTGCCGGCCAGTCCACCGCCCAGCAGCAGCGCCGCACCCGCCTTGCCCAACAAGAGCCTGCGTGACCGATCCATGGGAAACCTTTCGCTACATCGATCAAAAAATGTAGCAACTTCGGTGCCTTATACGAAGGTAGTAAGTCACGTTGAGGCCCACAGTTCCGTGGCCTGGGCACCTCGATGATTGTTAACTTTTGTATTTGGTCCGTGGCTTTTTGCACGCGGCAAAAGAGGGCTGCGATGGCAACATCCTGCTCGATCCGGATGTCCTCCCGGCCACCTCATGACGAAAAAGCCCTCTGATATCGACCTGCTGGAAAGCGCCCTCTCCACCATCGAGCAGGTGCTGGCGCGTGCCGACAGCGACATGCAAGGTGCGCCGTACCTCGGCCCGACCACCCACCAGCCGCTGGATGCCCTGCAGCGGCCCGAGTCGAGCGGCGGTGACAATCGTTTCCGGACCAGCGCCGCGCAGTCGGCGATCAACATCTGCCTGAGCTCGGCCGCTGCGCTGATCGACGTGAGCCAGGCGCTGATGAACCGCAGCGTCGACCGCTCGCCCCAGACCCTGGAGCGCGAGTGGCAGACCATCATCGCCCACACCAAGATCGCGAGCCGCTCGGCCTATCGCGCGGCGCTGATCATGGCGGCGCAAAAGCACGTGCTGGAGGCGCAGGGCGAACGGCAGTCCGAGAAGGTCTGCAGCGGGCTCGCCCACTGAGCGCTAGACGCGCTCGAACACCAGATCCCACACCCCGTGGCCCAGCTTGAGGCCGCGGTTCTCGAACTTCGTGAGCGGCCGGTAGTCCGGCTTGGGCGCATAGGCATCGGCCGTGTTGCGCAGCAGCGGCTCCTGCGACAGCACCTCCAGCATCTGCTCGGCATAGGGCTGCCAGTCGGTCGCGCAATGCAGGTAGCCGCGGGGCATCAGCCGGTCGGCCAGCTTGCGCACCAGGGGCGCCTGGATCAGGCGGCGCTTGTTGTGGCGCTTCTTGTGCCAGGGGTCGGGGAAGAACACATGCACCCCGGCAAGCGTGCCGGGCAGCAGCATGTGGTCGAGCACCTCGACCGCGTCGTGCGCGCAGATGCGGATGTTCGAGAGCTGCTGCTCGCCGATGCGCTTGAGCAGCGCCCCGACGCCGGGCTCGTGGACTTCGCAGCACAGGAAATTGGTCTCGGGCTTCAGCGCAGCGATGTGCGCCGTGGCCTCGCCCATGCCGAAGCCGATCTCCAGCACCGTGGGCGCGGCGCGGCCGAAGGCGGCCTCGAGGTCCAGCGGCTCGGCCCGGTAGGGCAGCAGGAAGATCGGGCCCAGCTCGGCAAAGGCCCGTGCCTGGCCGTCGGTGGTGCGGCCCGCGCGCCGGACGAAGCTCTTGAGGCGGCGATGCAGGGGATGCGGCGGGGTGTCGTCGGAGCGCGGGTCCCCATCGTGGGTGGGGTCGTCGTGGGGCAGGGTCATCACGGGCGCGGATTGTAAAGAGCGCGCCAGCCCTCGACCCATCCGCCCAGGGCTTCGGCGGGAGTCGATGCCGCGCTTGCAGCCAGTCCCAGCACCTGCGCGGCGGCATTCAGCGCGGCCACGGCGGCAGCGGGCGTGGCGGTGTCGATGGGGGTGGCGCCGTTCTGCTTGGACAGTTTCTCGCCGTCGCTGCCCAGCACCAGCGGCGTGTGCAGGTAGCGCGGCTGGGGCAGGCCGAGCGCGCGCTGCAGCAGGATCTGGCGGGCGGTGTTGTCGGCGAGATCCACGCCGCGCACCACGTCGGTCACGCCCTGGTCGGCATCGTCGACCACCACGCAGAGCTGGTAGGCCCAGGGCCCGTCCGCCCGCTTGAGCACGAAGTCGCCGACCTCGTGCGCGACGTCCTGGTATTGGCAGCCGAGGCGGCGGTCGGTCCAGCAGAGCCGCCTCGACGTGCGGGCCGCCTCGTACTGCTCGGCGGCGAAGCGCCAGGCCCGCGGCGGCTTGCCGTGCAGGCCTTCGCGGCAGGTGCCCGGGTACACGCGCTCGCCGTGCCGCTGGTGCTGCTCGCCGCGCAGCGCCAGCGCCTCGTCGATGTCCTTGCGCGAGCAGCCGCAGGGGTAGGCCAGCTGCAGGGCCTTGAGGTGCTCGAGGGCGCGCGCGTAGAGCGCACCGCGCTGCGTCTGCCAGACCGGCGGCGCATCGGGCAGCAAGGCGCAGTCGGCCAGTTGCGACAGGATGTGCTCGCCCATGCCGGGCAGGCAGCGCTCGGTGTCGGCATCCTCGATGCGCACCAGCCAGCGGGCCTGCGGGCCGCGGGCGCGCACGTCGAGCCAGCTCGCGAGCGCCGCGACCAGCGAGCCGGCATGCAGGGGGCCGGTGGGCGAGGGCGCGAAGCGGCCGACGGCAGTCATGGCGCGCGCTCCCGCTTCAAGCCACCTTCAACGCCAGGGTGAGGCCCGACAGGAATGCATCTTCCACGCGGTGCCCGGTGCACCAGTCGCCGGCCACACCCACGCGGACCTTGGCGTCCCACAGATGCGGCGCGCCGACGGGGACCTGGGTCTGCGCTTCGGGCCAGCAGCGGGTCTGCGCATGCGAGGGCGTGGCGCGGATGCCGGTGATCTCGGAGAAGGCGCGCAGCAACTTGGCCTCGACGCGCGCCGCATCGTCGCGCAGGTGCTCGCTGGACCAGGCGGGGCTGGCCTGCAGGGTCCAGCGCTCGATGCGCTCGCGACCCGGCTTGGAAGACTCGCGCGCCAGCCAGGCCACGCGATGGTGGTTGCTGCGCGCGGCGTTCCACTGCGGGCCCAGGTGCGGCAAGCTCGGCTGGCTGGCCTGCGGGAAGGCGATCATCAAGGTCCAGCAGGGCGCGATGCGCACCGCCTCGATGGTGTCGCGCAGCTTCGCCGTCGCCGCGCTGCCGCCGAGCAGGGCGCGCGCACTTCCGGGCGGCACGGCCAGCAGGACGGCATCGAAGCCCGAATAGACGTGCTGCGCCTCCTCGGCGCCCTCGGTGCGCAACTGCCAGCGCCGCGCGTCGAGCGCATCGGGCTCGATGGCCGTCACGCGGGTGCGGGGGATGAGCGCATCGCCCAGCGGCGCCGCCCAGTGTGCGAGCAGGGCATCCATGCCGGGCTGCGCCACCCAGTGCTGCTCGAGGCCGGGCAAGGCGGCCTCGGCGACGCGGCCGTGGGCGTCGAGCACGCGCACGAGGTTGGCGCTCCAGGGCCGGCAGCAGGCGTCGGCGGTTTCGAGGGCGCGGGCGAAGCGCGCGTCGCGCACGGTGAAATACTGGGCGCCGCTGTCGAAGCTGCCGAAGGGCGTGGATTCGCTCGCCATGCGGCCGCCGGGCGCGGCCTCGCGTTCGAACACGCTGACGCGATGCCCGGCCTGGACCAGGGTGCGGGCGCAGGCCACGCCGGCCATGCCGGCGCCGACGATGGCGTAGTGGCGCGAAGCGGGATATCGGTGGCGGTCGGCGGGCGGGCGAAGGATCATGGTGCTGTCTCGGGTCGGTGGTTGGCGGGCAGAGCTGACTCTAACCGGCCCGGCGCGGCTCATTTCTTCATCGCCCGCGATGGCGTTCCAGCAGCGCGCGGCGCGTGCCCTCGTGCTCGAACTGATCGAGCCACCATTTCAGCGCGCGCCCCGGCTTGCCCGCGGTGCGCTCGCGCCAGGCGCAGTGCATGGTGGCCAGGGGCGGCGCGCGCTCGGTCCTGAGCTCGACCAGGTGGCCGGCCTCGATGTAGGGCCGCGCCATGGGTTCCGGCAGGAAGCCGCCGCCCAGGCCGTGCAGCTGCGCGGCCAGCTTGGCCTGGGTGGAGGGCACGGTGAGCACGTCCTGCCCGCTCACCAGGTTGACCGTCATGCCCCGGCCCAGCCGCGTCGAATCGGCAGCGGCCACGGCGCGATGCTGGCGCAGCACGGCGTCGGACAGCGGGACGTCGATGCGCGCCAGCGGATGGTGCGGTGCCACGGCATAGACGAAGCGCAGGTTGCCCAGCGGCCGGCTGCGGATGCCCATGGTGCCGAAGGCCAGGCTGGACGCGTCCAGCACGGCGCCCACGGCGATGTCGGCCTCGCCTCGGGTCACCGCCTCGATGGTGCCCAGCAGGGTCTCGTCGCGCAGCTTGAGCCTCGTGGGCGGGTCGAGGGCGAAAAAGGCAGTGGCCAGGTCGAGCATCGGGTCGCGGGCGATCACGCTGTCCATCGCGATGGTGAGCATCGGCTCCCAGCCGGTCGCGACCCGCCTGACCCGGTTGGCGACCGCATCGATCTCGTTCAACAGCCACGAGGCCTCGCGCAGCAGCTCGGCGCCGGCCTCGGTGAGGCGCGCCTGCCGCGCGCTGCGGTCGAAGAGGAGCACGTCGAGCGCGTCTTCGATCTGGCGCACGCGGTAGCTCAGGGCGCTGGGCACCAGGTCCAGCCGGCGCGCGGCGGCGGCGAAGCTGCCGGCTTCCACCACGGTCTGCAGCATCGCAAAGGCATCGGGCGTGAGGACGTCGCGGGGGCTGGACATGGCCAAGAGCCTTCAAATAATTCGAATGATGCCATCAAATCCGGGCGCTTTCGAGGTCCCGCCGGGGCCCTAAAGTTCATCCCATCCGCTGCGCATCCGGCGCGGCATACGAAGGCTCCGCGCAGATTCTCAGGCGCCGGAGCAGGAGGTTCAGAGATGTTGAAGGTTCGCAAATCCCAGGAGCGCGGTTATGCCGATCATGGCTGGCTGCGCTCCTTCCACAGCTTCTCCTTCGCGGGCTACTACGACCCGGCCTACATGGGCTGGGGCAACCTGCGGGTGATCAACGAGGACCGCGTGGCCGCCGGTGCCGGCTTCGGCACGCACGGCCACCGCGACATGGAGATCATCAGCTACGTGCTCTCGGGCGAACTGGCTCACAAAGACAGCATGGGCAATGTCGAGTCGATTCCGCCCGGCGACGTGCAGCGCATGAGCGCGGGCCGCGGGGTGATGCACAGCGAGTTCAACCACAAGCCCGACGAGACCACGCATTTCCTGCAGATCTGGATCGAGCCCAACGTGCGCGGCATCGCGCCGGGCTACGAGCAGAAGGCCTTTCCGGACGCCGAGAAGCGCGGCCGGCTCCGCCTGGTGGCTTCGCCCGACGGGGCCGAGGGTTCGGTGCTGGTGCATGCGGATGCGCGGCTGTACGCGGGCCTGCTCGACGGCGACGAGAAGGCCGACCTGGCACTCGACCCGGAGCGCAAGAGCTATGTGCATCTCGTGAAGGGCGAGATCGAGGTCAACGGCACGAAGCTTGCGACCGGCGATGCCGCGCTGATCGAGCGCGAATCGCAGCTTACGCTCGGCGCCGGCAAGAACGCCGAGGTGCTGGTGTTCGACCTCGCGGCCTGACGGCCGCGGCCACCTTTTCTTTTACTTTCATCAACCAAAGGAGTTTCTTCCCATGTCCACCACCACTGCATCGACCTTTGCCGCACCGGCCACCGCCAGCCCCGCACAGGACGCGCTGGCCCTGATCGGCCGCGTGCTGATCGCGCTGCTGTTCGTGCCGGCCGGCTTCGGCAAGCTCATGGGCTTCGCCGGCACCGTCGGCTATATCGGCTCGGTCGGGCTGCCGCTGCCGCAGGCAGGCGCCGTGATCGCGATCGTCGTCGAGCTGGTCGTCGGCCTGATGTTCCTCGTGGGCTACAAGACCCGCATCGCGGCCATCGTGCTCGCGGTGTTCACCGTCGCCGCGAGCATCTTCTTCCACAACTACTGGGCCCTGCCGGCCGACAAGGCCTTCGTGAACCAGCTGATGTTCTTCAAGAACATCGCGGTGGCAGGCGGCCTGCTGGCCTTTGCCGCCATCGGCGCAGGGCGCTTCAGCATCGACAGGCGCTGATCGCAGAGCGCTATCGCCAATAATCCCGCGATGACCGACATCGTTGTTGTTTTTCATTCGGGATACGGCCACACGCAGCGCGTCGCGCAAGCGGTGGCCGATGGCGCGGAGGCCCGGCTGCTGCAGATCGACGCCGACGGCAACCTGCCGTCCGAGGGCTGGGATCTGCTGGCCGCGGCCGACGCGATCATCATGGGCTCGCCCACCTACATGGGCGGCGCGAGCTGGCAGTTCAAGAAGTTCGCCGATGCCTCTTCCAAGGTCTGGTACGTCCAGGGCTGGAAGAACAAGCTCTTCGCCGGCTTCACCAACAGCGCCGGCATGAACGGCGACAAGGACGCCACGCTGACCTACCTGTGGCACTTTGCCAGCCAGCACGGCGGGCTGTGGGTGCCGATCGGCATCAAGCCGAGCAACGACAAGGCGGCGCGGCGCGATTCGATCAACTATGTGGGCGGCTACAACGGCCTCTTGACCACGTCGCCGAGCGATTCCAGCCCGGCCGAGATGGCCAAGGGCGACCTCGAGACCGCCATCGCCTTCGGCGAGCATGTGGCCGAGGTGGCAAGATCCCGCGGCCGCTCGCCGGCATGACCCACGGAGAACCAAGATGAGCGAAGCACTCCTGCTCCAAGCGCATGACAAGGACCTGGGCGGCGGCTTCAAGGTCCGCCGCCTGCTGCCCGCGGCGAAGCGGCGCTCGGTCGGCCCCTTCGTGTTCTTCGACCATTTCGGCCCGGCCACCGAGAGGCCCGGCAACGAACATGACGTGCGGCCTCATCCGCACATCGGCCTGGCGACGGTGACCTATCTTTTCGAGGGCGCGATGATGCACCGCGACAGCCTGGGCGTGGTGCAGGAGATCCGTCCCGGCGCGATCAACTGGATGACGGCCGGCCGCGGCATCGTGCACTCCGAGCGCAAGCCCGAGCGGCTGCTGGAAGACACCTACGTCAACCACGGCCTGCAGCTCTGGGCCGCGCTGCCGCGGGCCTTCGAGGAGGTCGAGCCCAGCTTCTCGCACACCGCGGCCGACCAGATCCCGGCCGTCGAAGTGCAGGGCGTGGCGGTGCGGGTGCTGGTGGGCGAGGCCTTCGGCGCGAGCTCGCCCGTCGAGACCTTCTCGAAGACCCTCTACCTCGACCTGTCCTTGCCGGCCGGCGCGCGCTTCGAGCTGCCCGCGCTGGCCGATGAGATGGCGGTCTACGCGGTCGACGGGCCCCTGCGGCTCGACGGCGCGCCGGTGGCGCAGCACCAGATGGCCACGCTGCCGGACGGCCAGGGCGGCGTGCTCGAGGCCGACGATGCGGTGCGCATCGTGATCATCGGCGGCGAACCGCTCGATGGCCCGCGCTACATCACCTGGAACTTCGTCTCCAGCCGCCGCGAGCGCATCCTGGAAGCCGGCGACGCATGGGCCGCGCAGCGCATGGGCCAGGTGCCGGGCGAGACCGAGTTCATCCCGCTGCCGGGGCATCCGTTCAAGGTGCAGGGGCAGGAGCCGGATGTGAAGACGACGCCTGTTTGAAGGCTGCCCACGCGGGCGGCAGCGCGATCCCTCAGCCTTTGATCGCCAGGTCCGGATCTTCCGCGGCCCGGGCGCTGGCCCGGTTCGAGCGCGCACTCAGATCGGGCGCCAGCGTCTCGCGCCCGTCGAACACGAAGCACTCCCCGCGGTAGTGCGCCCCGCCCACCTGCTCGAAGTACTTGAGGATGCCGCCCTCGAGCTGCAGCACCTCGGCCAGGCCTTCCTCGCGCATCAGGATCGCGGCCTTCTCGCAGCGGATGCCGCCGGTGCAGAAGCTCACCACCGTCTTGCCGGCCAATTGCTCGCGGTGCGTGCGCAGCGCCTTCGGGAACTCGGTGAACTTGTGGATGCGCCAGTCGATCGCGCCCTCGAAGCTTCCGTGGTCGACCTCGAAGGCATTGCGCGTGTCGAGCAGCGCGATGGGCTTGCCCGCATCGTCGTGCCCCTGGTCGAGCCAGCGCTTGAGCGTGCGGGCCTCGACGCCCGGCGCGCGGCCGGCGGCCGGCTGGATGGCCGGATGGTCCATGCGGATGATCTCGCGCTTGAACTTCACCAGCATGCGCCGGAAGGGCTGCGTCCGCGACCAGCTTTCCTTGACTTCCAGGTCGGCGAAGCGCGCATCGGCGCGCAGCTGCGCGAGGAACTCGCCGATGGCCGGCGCCGCGCCAGCCACGAAGAGGTTGATGCCCTCGGTGGCCACCAGGACCGTGCCGCGCAGGTCGAGCGCCAGAGCGCTGGCCAGCAGGCGTTCGCGCAGTTCGTGGCCGTCTTCGATGGCGACGAACTTGTAGGCGGCGATGTTGAGTATTTCTTCTGTCACAGGCGCAATTTTAGGTTGCGCCTCGACGGGCTCAGTACGCCTTGAAGTTCGCCGCGATTCGCTGGTTCAGGTAGTCGCCGGCGCTGATCGGCGGGTACTTGCCCGAAGGCGATTCGATCATGGTGTTGCGATTCGCCTGGCAGAAGAAGGCCAGGCTGTAGCGCGAGCCCATGTATTCGCCCGGCGCCGGGTTCTTCACCCGGTGGAAATTGCTGGGCAGGCGGTCGTCGCTCCAGCGCATCAGCATGTCGCCGATGTTGCAAGTGATGACGTCCTCGTCAGGCGCGATGGTGGTCCATTCCTGCGCGTCCATTTCCTTGCCCGGGCAGACCTGCAGGCCA
>DATFFA010000163.1:0-3199 GCA_035250605.1 Variovorax sp.
TGATGCATGCCGGCTTCCTGGCGCATGCGGCCTCGCAGCCCGAGCGCCCCGCCCTGCGCGACGGCACCCGGCAGCTGAGCTACCGCGAGCTCGACGAGCGCTCCAACCGCCTGGCCCATGCGCTGCGCGCGCGCGGCATGAGCCGCGGAGAACGCGTCGGCCTGTGCCTGGACCGCGGCTTCGACATGTTCGTGGCACTGCTCGCGGTGCTCAAGAGCGGGGCGGCCTATGTGCCGCTGGACCCGGCCTTCCCGCAGGCCCGGCTCGACTACTACGCCGAGGACGCGAAGCTCGGCCTGCTGCTGACCTCGTCCGCCATCGCCGCCGCGCCCAAGGCCTGGCGCGAGGACGCGGCCGCCCGCGTGCTGCTGCTCGACCGCGACACCGCGTGGCTCCAGCAGCCCGCCACGGCGCTGCCGGCCGGCCCGCAGGATGCGCAGGCCGAAGACACGGCCTACGTGATCTACACCTCCGGCTCCACCGGCAAGCCCAAGGGCGTGTGCGTGCCGCACCGTGCGGTCGCCAACCTGATGCAGACCATGCAGCGCGCGCCCGGCATCGGGCCGGATGACCGGCTCGCCGCCGTCACCACCCTGTCCTTCGACATGGCGGTGCCCGAGGTCATGCTGCCGCTGGCCGCAGGCGCCGAGATCGTGATCGTGCAGCGCGAGATCGCGATGGACGGCAACCGGCTGCGTGCGCTGCTCGAATCCGAGGCCATCACCATCCTGCAGGCCACGCCCGGCATGTGGCGCCTGCTGCTCGATGCACAGTGGTCCGGCCCGCGCGGCTTCCGCGCCTGGATCGGCGCCGAGCCGGTGCCGGCCGAGCTCTCGCTCGAGCTGATGGACCGCACCAGCGAGCTCTGGAACCTCTACGGCCCGACCGAGACCACCGTCTGGTCCACGGTGTGGCGCATGGAGCGGCCGATCGTGGCGGCGCGCGGCGTTTCCATCGGCAAGCCGATGGCCAACACCGGCGTCTGGATCCTCGACGCCAACCTGCAGCCCTGCCCCATCGGCGTGCCCGGCGAGATCTGCATCAGCGGCCTGGGCGTGACCCTGGGCTACCTGGAGCGCCCCGAGCTCACGGCCGAGCGCTTCGTTACGACGGCGATCGACGGCGTGCCGACGCTGATCTACCGCAGCGGCGACCGCGGCCGCTGGCGCAACGACGGCCTGCTGGAGCACATGGGCCGCTTCGACTTCCAGGTGAAGGTGCGGGGCTACCGCATCGAGCTGGGCGAGATCGAGGCCCGCTGCAACGAGGTGGAGGGCGTGGCGCGCAGCGTGGTGATCACGCGCGAGGACCAGCCGGGCGACGTGCGCCTGGTCGCCTACCTCGCACCTTCGCCGGGCGCCACCGTGGACCTGGCCGCAGTCGACCGTCACCTGCGCAGCCGCCTGCCGCAGTACATGGTGCCGCAGCACGTGGTGCCGCTGGACGCCATTCCGCTGCTGCCCAACGGCAAGGTGGACCGCAAGGCCCTGCCCAAGCCCAGTGCCCCGCACCAGGAAGCGGGCGAGCGCCTGGCGCCGCGCAACGAGCGCGAGGCGCTGGTGCTGCAGACCATGGAGCGCGTGCTCAACCTGCCGGGCCTGGGCATCCGCGACGACTTCTTCTCGCTGGGCGGGCATTCGCTGCTGGCGGCGCGGCTGACGACGCTGCTGAGCCGCGAGTTGAACCTGACGGTGCCGCTGCGCCTGCTGTTCGAGGCGCCCACCGCCGAACGCCTGGCCGCCGCCATCGAAGGCCTGAGCGGCAGCAACGCGCCGCGCAGCGCGCCGATCGCGCATGTGGCCGATCGCCGCAGCGCACCGCTCACGCCGATGCAGGAGCGCATCCGCTTCGTCGAGGAGCTGCACCCGGGCCGGCCGACCTACAACGCGCCCTCGGCGCACCGCCTCGGCGGGCCGCTGGACGTGCCGAAGTTCAAGGCCGCGCTGGCGATGATCATCGAGCGCCAGCCCTCCCTGCGCACCGCCATCGGACCCGATCCGGCCACCGGCGAGCCCGCCGCACTGATCGCGAGCGCGGTGAACTACGAGCTGCCGGTCATCGACCTGGGCACGCTGCCGGAGGACCAGCGCGAGGCCGAGCTGGTCGAGCGCATGCACGCGCTGGCCGAGCGGCCGATCGACATCCACCAGGCGCCCATGTTCCACGCGGCGCTGTTCCGCATCGCCGAGAACGACCACGCCTTCGTGTTCGTGCCGCACCACCTGGTCTGGGACGGCTGGTCCTTCGACGTGCTGCAGAGCGAGCTTTCGACGATCTACGGCGCCCTGGTGCGCGGCGAGCAGCACGGCCTGCCGCCGCTGGCCGTGACGCACGGCGACTACGCCGACTGGTATGCGAAGTGGATGACCGAGCCCGAGTTCGAGTCGCAGCTGCGCTACTGGAAGGACCGCTTCGCCAACTCGCCCACGCCCAAGGCGCCGCGCACCGACATGCCGCGCAAGGCCGGCATGAGCGGCCAGGGCGGCGCGCACTGGATCAACGTCGACAAGGCGCTCACCGAGCGCCTGCGCGAGATCGGCCAGCGCAACGACGTCACGCTCAACATGCTGACGCTGGGCATCTACATTCTGATGATGAGCAGCATCATCGACAGCCGGGCCATCGTCATCGCGACGCCGGTGCGCGGCCGCGAGGCGCCCGAGCTGGAGCCGGTGATGGGCTTCTTCAACAACGTGCTGCCGCTGTCCTTCCAGGTCGATACGTCCCTGCGATTCGGCGAGTTCATGCGCTACGTCAAGCAGGAGCTGATCGCGGTGATGAGCCACCAGCAGATTCCCTTCGAGCGCCTCGTGAGCGAGCCCGAGTTCGTGGAGCGGGCCCAGGGCGTGGGGCTGTACCAGGCCTTGTTCTCCTTCCAGGACGCCCGCGAGCGGCCGCGCGACATCGGCGGCCTCGCACACCGGCAGATGCACCTGCCGCAGCGCGGCGCGACCGACGATCTCGGCATCTGGCTGATGGACAAGCCCCAGGGCCTGGAAGGCGCCGTGGTCTACAACGCCGACATCTACCGGCGCGAGACCGGCGCCGCCTTCAAGGAGCGCTACATGGAGCTGCTGCGCCAGGTGGCCCAGCAGCCGGACGCGACGCTGGCGGCGATCTCCTCGCCGGAAGGCTCACAGAGCGCGGTCTATCTCCAGCGCCTGGCGGCGGGCGCGGCACCGGCGCCCAGTGCGGCCGA
>DATFFA010000164.1:0-7805 GCA_035250605.1 Variovorax sp.
GAGCCGGGCCCGACGCGGGCCAGGTCGAACATGGTGTCGGTCGCTTCGCCGAGCCAGCGGCCGAGGAAGGGGCCCCAGCGGTGCCAGGCCTCGGCCGCGGCCTGCCATTGCGCGCGGGTGGTGGTCTTGAAGGCAGCGGGATCGAAGACAGGCGGGGTGGCGACGGCGTTCATGGTGGATCTCCTTGAGGTGGGTTGGTGCTGCAAGGATGGCCGTGCGGAGCTCGCCTCGCCAGTCCAGAATTTGTACTGGCCTCCGGGCGCGCGAAAAGCTAGATTGGCGCCATGATCGATTACGGCCAGTTCTGCACCGTCGCGCGCGGCGCCGAGGTGCTGTGCGAGCGCTGGACGCCGCTCGTGGTGCGCGAGCTGATGTGCGGCAGCACGCGCTTCAACGACATCCGGCGAGGGGTGCCGCGCATGTCGGGCTCGCTGCTCGCGCAGCGCCTGCGCAAGCTCGAGGAGGTCGGCGTGGTCAAGCGCGTCCAGGGCACGGGCACGTCGGCCGAGTACCACCTCACCGGTGCCGGCGAGGAGCTGCGCCCCATCGTGCTGGCGCTGGGCCACTGGGGCGCGCGCTGGATCGGCAGCCGCCTCAAGCGGGGGCAGCTCGACGCGGGCTTCCTGATGTGGGACATCCGACGCTTCGTGCACCTGGACGAATGCCCGCCGGAGCGCTGCATCGTGGTCCACTTCCGCTTCACCGATGCCCCCGAGGGCGAGCGGCGCTGGTGGCTGGTGATCGACCAGGGCACGGCCGACCTCTGCCGCGACAACCCGGGCGACGAGCCGACGCTGGTGGTCGAATCGACCGTGCTCGCGCTGACCGAGATCTGGACCGGCGACCGCGAGGCGGAGGACCAGATCCGCGAACGGCGCGTGCGTCTGACCGGTGGCGCACGCGATGCCCGCGACCTGTGGCGCTGGCTGGGCCGCAGCGCCTTCGCCGAGACGCGGGCCGCGGCGCGGGCCTGACGCGCCCTTCGCTCGCCGCGGGACCATGACGCGCTGAGGGCTTTCACCGAGCCCCCATTGCGCCGCACGCGGCGCATACTCGCGGCAAAACCCGCATCGGCCCACCCACGAGGGCCCCGGGCGGCAGCAAGGAGACAAAGCTTTGCAGCGAACCGATATCGCGAACCCGGCCTATTTCCACAAGGTCGTCGATTGCCAGTACGCCTGTCCGGCGCACACCCCCGTCCCCGAGTACATCCGACTGATCGCGCAGCGCCGCTACGGCGACGCCTACATGATCAACTGGGTGTCGAACGTCTTCCCTGGCATCCTCGGGCGCACCTGCGACCGGCCCTGCGAGCCGGCCTGCCGGCGCGGGCGGGTGGAGGAAGGCAATGCGCCCGGCGACGGGCCGCCCCTAGCCGGGAGCGCCCCCTTGGGGGGCCGGGGCGAAGCCCCTGGGGGGCCATTCCGGCCCGAGCCGGTGGCGATCTGCCGGCTCAAGCGCGTGGCCGCCGACATGAAGGAAGACGTGCGCGCGCGCATGCCGGTGCCCCAGCCGCGCAACGGCAAGCGCATCGCCTGCGTCGGCGCGGGGCCGGCCTCGCTCACCGTCGCACGCGACCTGGCGCCGCTGGGCTACGAGGTGACGGTGTTCGACGAAGGCACCCGGGCCGGCGGCTTCATGCGCACGCAGATCCCGCACTTCCGCCTGCCCGAGTCGGTGATCGACGAGGAGACGGGCTACATCCTGGACCTCGGCGTCGAGTTCCGCGGCGGAGAGCGCATCGACTCGATGAAGGCCCTGATGGCGCAGGACTGGGACGCGATCTTCGTCGGCTGCGGCGCCCCGCGCGGGCGCGACCTGGACCTGCCCGGCCGGCAAGAGGCCGCGGCCGGCATCCACATCGGCATCGACTGGCTGGCTTCCGTCTCTTTCGGCCACATCACCAGCATCGGCGAGCGCGTCATCGTGCTGGGCGGCGGCAACACCGCGATGGACTGCTGCCGCTCCGCCCGCCGCCTGGGCGGCACCGACGTGAAGGTGATCGTGCGCAGCGGCTTCGAGGAGATGAAGGCCTCGCCGTGGGAGAAGGAGGACGCGCAGCACGAGGGCATCCCCATCATCAACTTCCACGTGCCCAAGGCCTTCGTGCATGAAAGCGGCAAGCTGGTGGGCATGCTGTTCCAGATCGTCCGGGCGCAGTACGACGAACAGGGCCGGCGCACGCTGGTGCCCACCGGCGAGCCCGAGGCCTTCTTCGAATGCGACGAGGTGCTGGTGGCGGTGGGCCAGGAGAACGCCTTCCCCTGGATCGAACGCGATTGCGGCATCGACTTCGACCGGTGGGGCCTGCCGGTGCTCGACAAGAACACCTTCCAGTCCTCCGCGCCGAAGGTGTTCTTCGGCGGCGATGCGGCCTTCGGCCCCAAGAACATCATCGAGGCCGTGGCCCACGGGCACGAGGCCGCGGTGTCGATCGACCGGCTGCTGCACGGCGAGTCGATCCAGCTGCGCCCTGCCCCGATGACCAACCTGATGTCGCAGAAGATGGGCATCCACGAGTGGAGCTACGACAACGACATCACGAACGACCTGCGCTACAAGGTGCCCTGGGCCAAGGCGGAGAAGGCGCTGGCCAGCATCCGGGTCGAGGTGGAGCTGGGCTTCGACGCCGCCACCGCCTTCAAGGAGGCCGAGCGCTGCCTCAATTGCGATGTGGAGACGGTGTTCACCGAGGCCGCCTGCATCGAGTGCGATGCCTGCGTGGACATCTGCCCGATGGACTGCATCAGCTTCACCGCCAATGGCGAGGAGGCGGAACTGCGGCAGCGGCTGAAGGCGCCGGCGCTGAACCTGGCGCAGGACCTGTACGTGTCGGGCGGGCTCAAGACCGGCCGCGTGATGGTCAAGGACGAAGATGTCTGCCTGCACTGCGGGTTGTGCGCCGAGCGCTGCCCCACCGGGGCGTGGGACATGCAGAAGTTCCTGATCGAGATGACGCCGGCGGGGCCGCAGGCCCGCGATGCGCGCGTCGCGCCGAAGCAGGGGGTGCCGGCATGAGCGCCACGCTTCCACCCCGAGGCGCAAAGTCCGCCTTCGAAACCGGCGACGCACGCGAGGCAACGAGCGCGCCCGCCATCCCTTCGATCGCCGCCGTCAACGACTTCGTCATCAAGTTCGCCAACGTCAACGGCTCCGGCTCCGCCTCGGCCAACGAGCTCTTCGCCAAGGCCATCCTGCGCATGGGCGTGCCGGTGAGCCCGCGCAACATCTTCCCCAGCAACATCCAGGGCCTGCCGACCTGGTACGAGGTGCGCGTGTCCGAAGCCGGCTACATGGGGCGGCGCGGCGGCACCGACATGATGGTCGCGATGAACCCGCAGACCTGGGACGCCGACGTGGCCGAGCTGGTGCCCGGCGGCTACCTGTTCTACGACAGCACGCGCGCCCTGCCCCCCTCGAAATTCCGCGAGGACATCCGCGTCATCGGCATGCCGCTGACCGAGATCTGCAACGCGGTCTACCACGACCCGCGGCAGCGGCAGCTGTTCAAGAACATCGTCTACGTCGGCGCGCTGGCCATCCTGCTGGGCATCGAGCCCGAGGTGGTCGAGAAGCTGCTCGGCGAGCAGTACAGGGGCAAGGAAAGGCTGCTGGCCTCCAACGTGCAGGCGCTGCACCTGGGCTGCGACTTCGCGCGCGAGCACCTGAACGCGTCGGTGGGCCTGCGGGTGCGGCGCGCCGACCGGGTGGGAAACCGCATCTTCGTCGACGGCAACAGCGCCGCGGCGCTGGGCTGCGTGTATGGCGGGGCCACGGTGGCGGCCTGGTATCCGATCACGCCCTCCTCCTCGGTGGCCGAGGCCTTCCAGAAGTACTGCGCCAAGTTCCGCGTGGACCCGGCCACCGGGCAGAACCGCTTTGCGATCGTGCAGGCGGAGGACGAGCTGGCTTCCATCGGCATGGTGGTGGGGGCCGGCTGGAACGGCGCACGCGCCTTCACCGCGACCTCGGGCCCGGGCATCTCGCTGATGGCCGAGTTCATCGGCCTGGCCTACTTCGCCGAGATTCCCGTCACCCTCATCAACGTGCAGCGCGGCGGGCCTTCCACCGGCATGCCCACCCGCACCCAGCAGGCCGACATCCTGTGCTGCGCCTACGCCTCGCACGGCGACACCAAGCACGTGCTGCTGTTCCCCGAGGACCCGCACGAATGCTTCGAGCACGCCGCCGCCGCGCTCGACCTGGCCGACCGCCTGCAGACCCCCGTGTTCCTGATGACCGACCTGGACATCGGCATGAACCAGCGCCTGTGCGCGCCCTTCGAATGGGACGAGAGCCGCGCCTACGACCGCGGCAAGGTCATGACGGCCGAGGAGCTGGAAGCCGGCCGCGACTTCGGCCGCTACAAGGACGTGGACGGCGACGGCATTCCCTGGCGCACCCTGCCGGGCACGCACCCGACCAAGGGCAGCTTCTTCACCCGCGGCACCACCCGCGACGCCTACGCGCGCTACTCGGAGCGCGGCCCCGACTACGTCTACAACATGGAGCGGCTGCTGAAGAAGTTCGCGACCGCGGCGGCGCTGGTGCCGCAGCCCGTGCTGAGCCCCGCCGCGCAGGCGACCCATCTGGGCGTGATCTATTTCGGGTCGACCACCCCTGCCATGCACGAGGCGCTGGAGGCGCTCGAGGCCCGCGGCATCCACCTGGACGCGATGCGGCTGCGCGCCTTTCCCTTCCCGCAGAGCGTGGTGCAGTTCCTGGCCGAGCATGCGCAGGTCTTCGTGGTCGAGCAGAACCGCGACGCGCAGATGCGCAGCCTGTTGATCAACGAGCTGGACATCGATCCGGCCCGGCTGGTGCGCGTGCTGCATTTCGACGGCACGCCCATCACGGCGCGCTTCGTCACGGAGGCGATCGCCGGGCATGTGCGCAAGCAGGCGCCGGGCGCCGGCAACGACACCGAGGAAACTGCATGACCTACCTGGCCAAGCCCAAGCTGCACCACCCCACGCTGGCCACCAACAAGGTCGGCTACACGCGCCGCGACTACGAGGGCAAGATCTCCACCCTGTGCGCCGGCTGCGGCCACGACTCGATCTCGGCCGCCATCATCGAGGCCTGCTGGGAGCTGGACATCGAGCCGCACCGCGTCGCCAAGCTCTCGGGCATCGGCTGCAGCTCCAAGACGCCCGACTACTTCCTGGGCGCCTCGCACGGCTTCAACACCGTGCACGGCCGCATGCCCAGCGTGCTGACCGGCGCCAACCTGGCCAACCGCGACCTGCTGTACCTGGGCGTCTCGGGCGACGGCGATTCGGCCTCCATCGGCCTCGGCCAGTTCGCCCACGCCATGCGGCGCGGCGTGCGGATGGCCTACATCGTGGAGAACAACGGCGTCTACGGCCTCACCAAGGGCCAGTTCTCCGCCACCGCGGACGAAGGGTCCAAGAGCAAGAAGGGCGCGATCAATACCGACAGCCCGGTCGACCTGGTGGGCATGGCGCTGCAGCTCGGCGCCACCTACGTCGGACGTGGCTTCTCGGGCAACAAGGCGCAGCTCGTGCCCTTGATCAAGGGCGCCCTCAGCCACGGCGGCGCCGCATTCATCGACGTGCTCAGCCCTTGCGTCGCATTCAACAACCATCCCGGCAGCACGAAGAGCTACGACTACGTGCGCGAGCACAACGAGGCGGTGAGCCGCATCGACTTCATCCACAGCCGCGACGAGATCAGCGTGGACATGGCGCCCGGCGAGGTGATGGACGTGCGCCAGCACGACGGCACCCTGCTGCGGCTGCGCAGCCTGCACGCGGGCTACAACCCCGGCGACCGCCATGCCGCCATGGCGTACATGCAGCGGCACCAGGAACTGGGCGAGGTGGTGACCGGCCTGCTGTACGTCGACCCGCTGGCCACCGACCTGCACACGGCGCTCAACACCAGTGCCCGGCCGCTCAACCAGCTGGGGCCCGGCGAGCTCTGCCCCGGCGCCGCGGCGCTTGAAAAGCTCAACGCCTCCTTGCGCTGAGCGCGGCCTCGTCGCAACATGCCGGTTTTGCTGGAGGACGGGCCATGGCGGAAGAACGTACTGTGTTTCAGTCCATATCGCGCAAGCACGTGCTGAGCCTGGGCCCGCACGCCAGCGTGCGCGACGCGGCAGGCGTGATGACCCGCGCCAACTGCGGCAGCGTGCTCGTCATGGAGCCGCCGGACATCCTGCTGGGCATCCTCACCGAGCGCGACCTGATGACGCGGGTGCTGGCCAAAGGGCTCGATCCGGATCACACGGCCGTGCGCGAGGTGATGACACCCAACCCGATCTGCGTGTCGCCGGAGACGCTGGTGTCGGATGCGGTGGTGCTGATGCTGGAGCGCGGATTCCGGCACCTGCCGCTGCTGTCGGGCAAGAAGATCCTGGGGGTGTTTTCGGTGAGGGATGCGCTGCCGAGGGAGATCGGGGTGGCGCTCGGGCAGGCGGAATTCAATGCGCAGGTGAATGACGTGCTGGGGTAGCCCCCCGGCGGCGCGCTCGTGCAGTGTTTGCGCACCGCACTAGCCGTAGAACCCGTCCTCCCACCGCGCCTGGTTCTTCACCGCGACCTTCACGAAGGCCGTGCGCTGCATGACCGCCATCATGAGCTTGTTGACCAGGCGCGGCACGAGCGGCAAGGGCCGCAGGAAGTCCACGAAGAGAACGATGCGCCAATGCGGCGTCCGGTTCCAGGCCTCGTGCATGAAGGTATCGTCGAAGACCAGCGACCCGCCCTCGGACCAGTTCCTGACGATGCCGTCGACGCGAATGGCGCAAGTCTCGTCCGATGCCGGAACGCGCAGGCCGAGGTGATACCTGAGAACGCCGTTGTAAGGGCCGCGATGCTCGGGGATGACCTTGCCGGGGGCGAGGATGGAAAAGAAGGCCGTCTTCATGCCGGGAATGAGCGCCAGCGCCTCGGCAGTGCGCGGGCAGCGCTGCATGTTCCTGGGGAACTCGACGCCGTAGCCCTTGAAGAAGAAGGTCTTCCAGCCGGCATCGCTGGTCAGCGTGGCCTGGTCCGGCGAAATGTCCTGGAAGCTCGGAAGCCTCTGGACGTCCGCGAGCAAGGCGTCCAGTTCGGCGCGGATCTCTGGGGTTCGGGCCTCCAGAAGCCGGGGCCAGGGCAGATCGCCGGACGGGAAGAACGGCCGGTCGCCGAGCAGGGAATGGCGCCTGTTCATCCGCTCGGCGGCCATCAGCGTGCGGAACAGGATGCGGGCAGGCAGGTTCCTCAGCATGGGCTCGACCCGTTGCCGGTGAACCAGCGACCGGAATCCGGGCCCACGAGCGCCGGTGCGCCGTTCAGCCGGACCTGCTCTTCATCCAGCTGCAACGAGGTCGAAGGGTCGATGTCGAAGTCGACCCGAAGCACGCGCCCGACATCGGCATGCTCGATGGGAAGCTCCCAGGTCAGGAACACCTGGGTGCAATCCTGGTCGGGCCCGAAGTCGGCCGCATCGAAGCTGCCGCTGTGGCGCCTGAGGACGGCGTGCGGCTGGCCGGTGTCGAAGATCACGGCGGTGCCCCTGGCAAGGGGAATTCGATGACCTGCGGCGGGGAAGTGCAGGTCCAGTCCCTTGTCCTCGCTCAGGAAGAGATTGCAAAAGGCCGCGCCGCCGTAATGGGCGCCGTCGTGGTGGTACTTCGCGCCACGGCAGGCCATGAGGGCGACCTCGCTTGCGGCCAGCACCTCCTGCAGGCCGAGGCTGCGCGTCCAGTCGGACACGGCGCGTACGCAGTGCCCGTAGTCCGGCCAGCGCGCACGCGCTCGCGCCAACGGCAGTGTCTCGACGTCTCCCGGCTCCAG
>DATFFA010000165.1:0-4378 GCA_035250605.1 Variovorax sp.
TACGCGTTGACGCGCAGGCCGGCCGGCCCGGCCTCCATGCGGCCGATCACGCAGGCGGCCTCGAAGCCCTGTTCGTGGAAGAGCGCCAGCACCTGCGGCACGCAGTCCGGCGCACAGCTCACGAGCAGCCCGCCCGAGGTCTGCGGATCGCTCAGCAGGTCCTGCGCCACCGGCGGGAGCGCGGCATCGAGCCGCACCTCGGCCCCGTAGCCGGCCCAGTTGCGGCCGGAGGCGCCGGTCACGAAGCCCTCGGTCGCCATCTTTTCGACACGGGGCAGCAGCGGCACCTGCGGCCAGTCGATCACGGCCTGCAGCCCGGCGCCGCGCGCCATCTCGAGCGTGTGGCCCGCCAGGCCGAAGCCGGTCACGTCGGTCAGCGCATGCACGCCCTCGAGCGCGGCCAGCGCGATGCCGGGCTTGTTGAGCCGCGTGGTGTTGGCGATCAGCTGCGCATAGCCCTCGGCGTCGAGCTTCTCCTTCTTGAGCGCCGCCGACAGCACGCCCACGCCCAGCGGCTTGCCGAGCACCAGCACATCGCCGGCTTTCGCATCGGCGTTGCGCCGGACCCGCTTGGGATGCACCAGCCCCATCACGACCAGCCCGTAGATCGGCTCGACCGAGTCGATGGTGTGGCCGCCCGCGATCGGAATGCCGGCCTCGCGGCACACCGCCTGGCCGCCGCGCACCACCTCGCCGATCACCTCCAGCGGCAGCTGGTTGACGGGCATCGCCACCAGGGCCAGCGCCATGATCGGCGTGCCGCCCATGGCGTAGACATCGCTGATGGCGTTGGTCGCGGCGATACGGCCGAAGTCGAAGGGGTCGTCGACGATCGGCATGAAGAAGTCGGTGGTGGCGATCAGCGCCTGCTCGTCGTTGAGCCGGTAGACCGCGGCGTCGTCGGCGGTTTCGATGCCGACCAGCAGCTCGGGCGGGATGATGCCGCTGCCGCTGTTTCGCAGGATCTCCGACAGCACGCCCGGCGCGATCTTGCAGCCGCAGCCGCCGCCGTGGGAGAAGCTGGTGAGACGGAGGGCGGGGACGGTGCTTCGGTCGTTCATGGTGGAGCCTTTCCAGGTCTTGCGGATTATGGTGGCGCGAGCAGATCGCTCAGCAGGCGCCGCACGCTTGCACGTTCGGCCGGCGGGGTGAAAAGCGGCTCGCGCAGCGCGCACTGCGCCGCCAGTCGCCGCGCGAAGCCGGGCTCGGCGGCAAAGCGTTCCATCAGCGCCGCGAGCGCCGCGTCGTCGCCGGCGGGAAAGCAGCCCTCGTAGTCCTCGCCCAACAGCCCCAGATTGCCGCCGATGCGGCTGGCCAGCACCGGCACGCACGATCGCACGGCCTCGATCACCGCCTGCGCGCCGCCTTCCATCCGGCTCATGTGCACCAGCGCGCGGCTGCGCGCGATCCAGCGCCGCGTGACGTCGGGCGGGAGCCCGCCCAACCAGCGGTAGTGCGGGCATTCGGCCATGGTGCGGCGCGCCGCCTCGCCGAGCTCCGGCGCCAGCGCATCGCCGATGTGGACGATCCGGACCGGCGTTGCCGCGGGCAGCCGGCGCGCGGCGTTCATCAGGGTGAGCGGGTCCTTCTCGTCGCGCAGATGCCCGACCGCCACCAGGTTGAAGCTGCGGACCGCCGCACCCTTGCACAGCCGGGCGGCCGACTGGAGGATGACCCGGGCCTTTGCGCGCTCGGCCGGGCCCAGGCGATCGAGCGCATCGGGCTGCAGCACCACCAGTTGGCTGGCACACTGGAGCGAATGCTGCGCGGCCTTGTTCTCCTCGATATCGCGGTACACGTCGGTGCCGGTCAGGACCAGCGCGATCGGGGCTGCCGGTCGCGCCGCGCGAAACTGCGCGATCGCCTCGGCGGAACGGCGCGCGTGCAGCGCGATCATCGCGTCGCAAGGCGCTCCGTCCCAGCCGCGCGCGATCTCCACCTCGGCGACGGGCTCCAGGAACCGGCTCCAGCGCGAGGCGGTGCGCCAGTTGCCATTGTTGGCATCTGCCAGTGCCGGCGAGACGATCAGGACATGGGGCTTCTTGCGCATCGGCACATTCTGTCAAAGCGGCATCGCCATGGCTGACGCACGCACCCTCGCCGGCGAAGCGCTCGCGGCCGCGCTGCGCGAATGCCGCGCACGCACGCGCGCCTGGACCTTCGACCTGAGCGATGCGCAATGGCAGGTGCCGCGCCAGGCCGGCGTGAACCTGGTCGCCTGGGAGCTGTCGCACCTTGCCTGGTTCGGCGAGTTCTGGGTGCTGCGCGGTCCTCACGCGGTCGACGAGCGCGGCCATGTGCAGGCCAGCGCACCGGCGCGCATCGCCGGGCCGGACGCCCTGTTCGACTCGGCCCGCTTGGCCCACATCGTCCGCTGGTCCGTGGCCCTGCCCACGCGGGACGAGATCGCCGCGCGCCTCGATGCGCAGCTCGACGCCTGCCTGGCCGCGCTGGCCCAATGCGAAGACAGCGACGAAGCCCTGTACTTCCATCGCCTGGCGCTGTTCCACGAAGACATGCACGACGAGGCCTTTGCCTGGCTGCGCGCCACCCTGGGCTACCCCGCGCCCGCCGGCCTGGCCGGCCTGCCGCACCTGGCCGACGCCCCCTGCATCGAGCTGCCCGCTGCGCAGCCCCGCATCGGCTGGCCGGCGACCCGGGGCGGCTTCGCCTTCGACAACGAGCTCGGCGAGCATCCCGTCGCCTTGGCTGCCTTCGAGATCGACGCCGCGCCGGTCAGCGCCGGCCGCTACCTGCGCTTCGTGGAAGCCGGTGGCTACGCCGATCCGGCCTTCTGGCCCGGCGAGGCGGGGCGTTGGCGCGCGACGCAGCCCCGCAGCCACCCCGCGCGTTGGCGTCGCATGTCGCAGCGATGGGAGATCCGCTGGTTCGACCGCTGGCTGCCGCTCGACCCCGACCAGCCGGTGGTCCACGTCAGCGCCTGGGAGGCCGAAGCCTACGCGCGCTGGGCCGGCCGTCGCCTGCCCACGGCCGCCGAATGGGAGCATGCCGCCGCCAGCCAGCCCGCCTTCGCCTGGGGCCGCAGCGTGTGGGAATGGACCGCCAGCACCTTCACGCCCTACCCGGGCTTCGCGCCCGGCCCTTACCGCGACTACTCGGCTCCCTGGTTCGGCGACCACCGGGAGCTGCGCGGCGGCGCCTTCGCCACCCACGCGCGGCTGCACGATCTGCGCTTGCGCAACTTCTTCCAGCCCGGCCGCAACGATGTCTTCGCCGGCTTCCGGACCGCGGCTCCTTAAACTGCGGCCTCTTTCCTTCGGTATGCCCCACATGAAACGACAGTTCCTCCAGACCACCCTCTTCTGCCTGCTGGGCCTGGCCGCCGGCCTGCCCGTGCATGCGCAGAGCGCCACGACGCTGCGCGTCTCGGCCATTCCCGACGAGGCGCCGACCGAACTGCAGCGCAAGTTCAAGCCGCTGGGCGAGTACCTGAAGAAAGAGACCGGCCTCGACGTGCAGTTCACGCCCGTCACCGACTACGCCGCCGTCGTCGACGGCCTGGCCACCAACAAGATCGACCTGGCCTGGCTCGGCGGCTTCACCTTCGTGCAGGCCAAGCTGCGCACCGGCGGTGCGGCGGTGCCGATCGTGCAACGCGCAGAGGACGAGAAGTTCACCAGCAAGTTCATCGTGCCGTCCGACAGCAAGGCGAAGACGCTGTCCGACCTGCGCGGCGCCACCTTCGCCTTCGGCGCGCCGTCCTCGACCTCGGGCCACCTGATGCCGCGCCATTTCCTGGCGCAGGCCGGCATCAATCCGGAGAAGGACTTCAAGACCGTCGCCTTCTCGGGCGCGCACGATGCGACGGTGGCCTTCGTGGCCTCGGGCCGGGCCGAGGCCGGCGTGCTGAACGCCTCGGTGATGGACAAGCTCGTCGAGTCGGCCAACCCCAACGCCGCCAAGGTGCGCGTGCTCGCGACCACTGCGCCCTATTACGACTACAACTGGACCGTGCGCCCCGGCCTCGACGCCGCGATCACCAAGAAGCTGGCCGACGCCTTCCTCAAGCTCGACGCGGCCAATCCGGCGCACAAGGAAATCCTGGAGCTGCAGCGCGCCTCGAAGTTCATTCCCACCCAGGTCTCGAACTACGACGGCATCGAGGCGGCGGCGAAAGCGGCCGGGCTCATCAAGTAGGCGGGCCGCGCCCGTGATCGCCGAAGCCGCGCTGGCGCTGGAGGATGTCGGCCTGGTCCATGCCAACGGCCAGCGTGCGCTGCAAGGGGTGACGCTGCGGGTCGCACGGGGTGCGCGCGTGGCCGTCATCGGGCCCTCCGGCGCCGGCAAGACCAGCCTGCTGCGCATTGCCGCGACCGCGCTGCGCGCCGGTGAAGGCCGCGTCGAACTGCTGGGCGCG
>DATFFA010000166.1:0-7865 GCA_035250605.1 Variovorax sp.
GTGCGACCAGACCGGCGTGCCCATCCACTTCCATTCCTCGACCACGTCCGGGTCCGCCTGCTGGATGAGCTTGCGCATGCGGCCCAGCGTTTCGCCGCGCCAGCCGCCGAGCTCGGCGATGCGTTGCGAGATGAGCCCCGATGCCGGCTGGCCGGTGCTCGCGTCCGACTTTTTCATGTCTGAAGGTGCTTCATTTGCAATGACCGTGGAGGATAGCCATGCATCGAAGCGATGCAAAGCGCAGAGGGCCAGCGCCGGCCATCGTATGGCACGATCGCCGCATGCCCGAGCCATCCCGCCGCATACCGTACCGCACCTGGCCAGGCGCGCTCGCGGTGCTCCTTGCCATTGCCGCCTACGTGGGCGGCCTGAGCTTCTGGGACAGCCGCACGCCCGGCAGCCGGCCGCTCGCCGCGGGAGAAACGGTGTCCGTCGGCCATGCGAGGTTCGTTCCCGCCAGCGGATGGGAGATGGACGTGTCGCGCTCCAGGGCCGGCCAGTCGCTGATGCTGTTCAAGGGCGGCCACAAGTTCCTGGTGACCACGCGTGCGTGGGCCGGCGGGCCCGACGGTCCGCTGATGCGGCAGCAAAGGCTCATGGAGCGCGGCCAGCGCCTGAACATCGATGGCGACGTGTCCGACTTCGTCACCTCGTGGGGCCTGCAGGGCAAGACCTTTGCGTACTACGGATCGAAGCTGGCCGGCCGCTTCTGGCAGGTGGTCGACCTGCAGCGCCGCTCGCTCGTGCAGATCGATTGCTACGGCGCCAGCGACGGCCTGAACGAGGCGATGGCCGACGCGCGGCGCATGCTGGAATCCATGGACCTGGAGGCACCGCAGTGAGCCCGCCCACCTTCGAAGGCCAGCAGGACCGCGGCGACTGGCCGATCGGCACCGACTCGTTCTTCCAGCCGCAGCGCGCGGCCTTCTGGCTGCTGGCGGCGCTGATCGTCAACGGACTGTTCTACACCGTCAGCATGTTCTCGATGGGCTTGCGCGTCGTCCCCGTCACGGCCCTGCTGGGCATCCTGGTGTGGGGCATCTACACGCTGCTTTTTCTTTTGGTCTTTCGCACGCTCGACCTGCTCGAGCAGCACCCGCCGGAAGCCTTCGTGCTGGCCTTTGCCTGGGGCGGGCTCGGCGCCGTCTACTTTGCCGCGCCGGCGAACATCGCCATCCAGAGCCTGTGCGCCAAGCTGGTGTCGCCGGATTTCGTGGCGCTCTGGGGACCGGCCATCGCGGGCCCGATCACCGAGGAGTTCCTGAAGATCGCGGGCGTCATCCTGCTGGTGCTGGTGGCGCGCAACCAGTTCCAGACTTACCTGTCGGTGCTGATCGTGGGTGCCATGGCGGGCCTGGGTTTCCAGGTGGTCGAGAACCTGAGCTACACCGTCAACGCGTCCATGCACTTTCCGCTCGAGAACCAGGTATCTCCGGTGCTCATCAACCTGCTGACGCGCGGGCTGCTGAGCGGGCTGTGGAGCCATGCGGCCTACACGACGATCGCATCCTTCGGCGTGGCCTGGTTCCTGCTGCATCCGGAGCGTTCGCTGGCGGCGAGGATCGCCTGCGCCTTGCTGTGCTTCGCGCTCGCGTGGGCGATGCATTTCATCTGGAACTCCCCATGGCTCGAAGACCTCTTCGACGGCGGCTATGGCGACATGGCCGTGATGCTCGCCGTCAAGGGCATTCCCGCGATGATTGCGGCCGGGCTCTTCTGGCGCGTTGCCGCCCGCGAGAACGGCGCCTACCTGCACGCGCTGGCCGCCTACTTCGTGCCGGAACGCGAGCTGATCCGCGACGACGAGTGGATCCGCCTGGGCGCGCCCCTGCTGCGCTACAAGGTTCGCCGGGAGATGGGCTGGGCCTTCGGGCTGCGGGCCAGGCGCCTGAAGACGCAGCTGCAGCGCGAGCAATTGCGGCTGATCCGCAAGGCCATGACCTACGGGCGCGGGGCGCAGACGCTGCGGCATGAAGTGGCGATCAGGCGCGTGCGGGCCGAGCTCGATCCGCTCATTGCCGTGCAGCCCTGAGGAAGGCTTCAGGCACGGCGCCTTGTCTGGCATTCATCGAGATCATGGCCCTGGATCCTTCTGAGCACCCGCTAAAGCCCGCGCCTTCGCGCCGCAAGCGCTGGCTCGGCATGGCCGCGGTGTGCGCCGCGCTCGCCCTGGGTGCATGGGCCGTGGCCACCGGCACCATCGAGATCCCCGAGCGCTTCAATCCGTGGGCGCCGCTCGACGTGGCGGCACCGCCCGATTGGCTGACCGGCTTCAAGCTCGAGCGGGCCCGCCGCGAGCCGGCGCGCTGCCTTGCGGCGCTGGCGCAAACCGGCATGCAGTACGAGCTGCTGCCCGACCGCGTCACCGGCCCCGGCTGCGGCTTCAAGAACGCCGTGAGGCTGCGCTCCGCCGGCGTGCGCCTGGGCACCGCGCCTTCGCTGAGCTGCCCGATGGCGCTGTCCTTCTTCATGTGGGAGCGGCACGCGCTGCAGCCGGCCGCCAGGCAGCACTTCGGCCAGCCGGTGGCGGCCATCGAGCACCTCGGCAGCTACGCCTGCCGCAACGTGAACCGCGGCGACGATGCCATGCCGGGCGCTTCGCGCAGCCGGCATGCTACGGCCGATGCGCTGGACATCGCCGGCCTCACGCTGGCCGACGGCCGCCGCATCACGGTGCTGCAAGCCTGGCCCCGCAGCGGTGACGATCCGGCGGCGCTGCTGCTGCGCGATGCGCACTGCGGCGCCTGCCGATTCTTCAATGGCGCGCTGGGCCCCGACTACAACGCCGCGCACAAGGACCACTTCCACCTGGAGACCGGCGGGTACGACATGTGCCGCTAGCAGAGGCTTCTCGAAGACCGTTCAGCTGCTCCCCGATCGTCGAATCCAACGGTGAGAACCTTGGCGCTACATCGCGCGCACCTCATGCGAAAGCGCTAGCCGCCCTCACGGGATTCACCCACAATCCCGCCGGTGCCGAAAGTTGCGCACCGCAATCGACTCTCGCGAAAACCCAAGGACCGCCAATGAAGTGCTCGATCCGCCGCTCCCTCGCTACCACCGCCGCGGCCCTGGGCCTGGCGGTCGCACTGGTCTCATGCGGTGGAGGTGGTGGCGGCGGGGGTGGAGGTGTCGGAGGGATCGGCATCGGCGCCCCATCGACGCCCACCCCCACCGCGGCACAGCTGCCGGAGCGCGAGGCGCTCATTGCCCGTGCACGGGCCCTCGAACTCAACACGCCCTACGTGCCGCCGCCCGGCAACGCGCTGGAGCACCACACCTCCGGCTATGCCAAGACGATGTGCTCCGCCGTGTTCATCACCGGCATCGATCCCGAGGTCGCCGCCGAAAGCCTGGGCTACTTCGTGGGGCCGTACGAGCAGCGCAAGAACGTGGACAAGCCGGTGGTCGACCGCGTGAAAAAGGAGGTGCGCATCTCCATTCCCAACGGCCCGACGCTGGTGGCGCGCCACTTCGGTTCGCAGGGCTGCGTCACGCTGCCGGCCGGCCGGGACGGCGTGTTCTTCACACCCGTCGAAGTCAGGAGCACGCTGCCCGACCCCGCGACCCAACCCTGGCCGATGGGCGACGTGCTGCCGGGCGACCCGCCGCCGGCCGAAGTCGACATGGCCAAGGTGACCCGGGCCGTCGATGCCGCATTCGATGAGCCCGAGGCCTATACATCGGCTTTCGTGGTCACGCACAAGGGCCGCATCGTCGCCGAGCGCTACATGAACGGCATCGGCCCGACGACGCCGCTCGAATCGTGGTCGATGGGCAAGAGCGTGGTGGCCACGATGATGGGGGTGCTCATCAAGCAGGGCGCGTACAGGCTCGACCAGCCGGCGCCGATTCCCGAGTGGCAAGGCGCCGGCGATGCGCGCCAGCAGATCAAGATCTCCGACATCCTGCAGATGTCGAGCGGCCTGCGCATCAAGGCGCCGGACGATCCGGACTTCGACCCCAACGGCACCTACCCCGATCACGTCTACTACTACACGGGCCGCATCAACGCATTCAACTATGCCGCCACCCGGCCGCAGCAATGGCCGCCCGGCGCGGTGGGCCGCTACCGCAACACCGATCCCGTGCTGGCCAATTACCTGGTTCGCCTCGCGGTGGAAAAGAGCGGCGAGGAATACCTTTCGTTTCCGCAGCGCGCGCTCTTCGACAAGATCGGCATCCGCTCCATGGTGATCGAGACCGACCCCTACGGCAACTTTCTCACGCAGGGCTACGACTTCATGTCGGGGCGAGACTGGGCACGCCTTGGCAATCTCTATCTGCAGGACGGCGTGTGGAACGGCGAGCGCATTCTTCCCGAGGGCTTCGTCAAGTTCGTGAGCAGCGTGGCGCCGGCCTGGGCCGCGGACAAGCGCCCGATCTACGGCGGCTTCTTCTGGATCAACGGCATGAGCTCGCTCGCGGCGCCGGCCTCGGCCTACTACATGCTCGGCGCAGGAGGCCAGCACGTGGTGGTGATTCCGTCGCACGATCTCGTCGTGGTGCGGATCGGCCATTCGCGGGGAGCGCGCTTTGCGGGCGCGACGCTGAACCAGGCACTGGGGCTGCTGACCGCTGCGGTGCCCCGCGTGCGCTGAGCCTAGAAGCCGAAGACCAGCAGCAGGTTGTTCGCGGGCATTGCATGCCGCTCGCGCAGCGCAAGCCCTGCGCGGCGCGCCTCGGCCACCACGTCCTCCAGGCGCCGTATGCCCCATTCGGGATTGCGGGCTTGCAGGTCCTGGTCGAACGCCAGGTTGCTCGGCGCCGGTGTGCCTTCTTCTTCTTCGAAGTAGGGCCCGTAGGTGATCAGCAATCCATCGGCAAGCAGATGCCGCGCGGCACCTTGCATCAACGCGGCGCATGCGGCCCAGGGCGCGATGTGCAGCATGTTGGCGCAGTAGATCGCATCGAACTTTTCTTCTGCTCGGGCGAAGGCCGCGCCTTGCGACGGCCATTGCGGCGCCATCACGTCGAGCAGCAGCGGTGCACGGAGATTGGGCAGTGCGGCCTGCGCGACGCGGCTTGCAATTGCGGGGAGCATGCGCGCGTCTGCGTCGGTGGGCTGCCAGGTCCACCCGGGCATCGCTGCGGCGAACCATGCGGCGTGCTGGCCTGTGCCGGATGCGATCTCGAGCGCGCTGCCGCGCTCGCCGAGGATGCGGGCCAGCGCCTCGAGGATGGGCTGCTTGTTGCGGTCGGCGGCGGGGCTGTGGGGAAGGTCGGACATGCGAAACAGGCCTGGTTGATGGTGATGGTTCGGGACAAGCGCTTGAACAAGACAGCGCAGCTCAGCCCTGCCCGAACTCCCGCGCATGCTCCACTGCATACTTGATGAGTTCCGCCTGCCCCTCGATGCCGAGCCGGCGCTTGATGCTCTGCCGGTGCGCCTCCACGGTGCGCACGCTCAGGCCCAGGTCGCGCGCGATCTGCTTGCTCGATTCGCCGCGGCCCAGCGCGCTGAGGATCTCGCTCTCGCGCGGTGTGAGCAGCGGCTTGGGCGCCTGGTTGCGGAACAGCTTCTTCGACACGGCCGGGCTCAGGAAGGTGCCGCCGGCCGACACCGCCTCGATGGCGGCGACGATCTCGGCCGCGGGCGCGTCCTTCAGCACGTAGCCGCGCGCGCCCACCTGCAGGGCCTTCTGCACGTATTCGGGGTTGTCGTACATGCTGAGCATCACCACGTGCGGCGCGGGCTGATGGCGCTGCAGCACCAGCGCGGCCAGGTCGATGCCGTTCATGTCCTTCATGCCGACATCCATCAGCAGCAGGTCGGGCCTGAGCGACTCGACCAGCGCCAGCGCCTCGGCCGCGCTGCCGGCCTCGCCGACGATCTCCAGCCCCGGCATGGCGCCGAGCCGCGCACGCAGGCCATCGCGCACCAGCGGATGGTCGTCGACCAGGAAGAGGCGGATGGGGGCGGCGTCGTTCTTCATGCCGGTTCGGGCCTCGCGCTGCGGGCCGGCACTTCGGCCACGATGGTGGTCCCGCCTTCGCCGGACTGCACGTCCAGGCTTCCGCCGATCGACTCCATGCGCTCGCGCATGTTGCGCAGGCCGATGCCGCGCCGCGCATCGAGCTGCATCGCCTCCACGTCGAAACCGATGCCGTCGTCGCCGATCGCAAGCCGCACGCCGTCCTCGTCGGAAAAGCCCAGCGCAATGTGCACGCGGTGCGCCTGCGCGTGCTTGCGCACGTTGGTGAGCGCCTCCTGCGTGACGCGAAAGAGCGCGGTCTTGGCCTCCTGCGAGAGCTCGAAGGCCTCGCCCTCGATCATGATCGAGGCATCGATGGCGCCCTCTTCGGCGAATTCGTCGCCCAGGCGCTCGAGCGCGGCGGGCAGGCCGAGCGTGTCGAGCAGGGCCGGCCGCAGGCGGTGCGAGATGCGGCGCACCTCGAGCAGCGAATCGTTGAGCCTTTGCAGCGCCTTGCTCAGTGCGGGCGGCGCGGGCTGGCGTTCGCGGTCGAGCGCGTCCACCGCCGATTCGATCAGCAGCTTGGCCGACACCAGCGTCTGGCTCGTGCCGTCGTGCAGCTCGCGCGCGAGGTGGCCGCGCTCTTCTTCCTGCGACTGCACCACGCGCCGCGCCAGCAGCCGCAGCTTGGCCTCGGCCGTGCGGTGCTCGCTGAGGTTGAGCAGCAGCCCGGTGGCGCTCACCACGCCCAGGCACAGCGCCGCGATGCCGGCAATCCAGAGCAGCGTGGTGGTGACGTTGGCGCTCATCTGGCGGTCGAGCGCCTGCATGGTCGCCTCGATGTCGTCGAGGTACAGGCCGGTGCCGACCATCCAGTTCCAGCGCGGCAGCGCCGTGACGTAGCCGAGCTTGGGCGCCATCTGCTCGCTGGAGGGCTTGCGCCATTCGTATTCGACATAGCCGCCGCCCGCGCGCGCACCCGCGATCAGGTCCTGGATGGTGAAGCGGCCGCGCGAGTCGCGCATGTCCCAGAGGTTCTGGCCCACGAGGTCGGGCTGGCGCGAATGCATGAGCGAGCGGCCCTGCATGTCGTAGACGAAGAAGTAGCCGTCGTCGCCGTAGTCGAGCGCGGCCAGGCGGCGCAGGGCTTCGCTGCGGGTTTGCTCGTCGTCCTGGCCGGCGTCGTACAGCGGCCGCACGGTGCTCACGGCAAGGTCGACATAGCTGCGCAGTTCGCTGCGCCGCTGGGCCATGTAGCTTTTCTCGATCAGCGCGCGCTCGCGCTGCGCCAGGTCGTGCTCCTGGTGGCGCACCGCCAGGGCCACCAGCACCAGCGCAACCAGCAGCGGTGCAACGGCCAGCGCGACGATCTTGGTGCGGAGGTTCATCGGGGGGCAAGACTACCACCGGGCAAGGGCATGAACCTTAAGATCCCGAGAACACGGGGACGTACACCGGAGAGGATGGGCATGCAGACACGCAGGGTGGCCGTACTGGCCCTTTTTGCCTTGGTTGCCACCGGCGCTGCCACTGCCGGCGCACCGTTCACGGCCGTGTTCAGCGGCACGGGGCGCGCATGTTCGGGCGGGCTGTACGTTCGAGCGCAAACCATCGAATGGAATTCGAGCTTCAGCATCTGCCAGCCCAGCCGCTACAGCGTGCTGGAAAAAGACCTTGCCAAGGACCATGGCCGCATCGCCTTTAGGCTCGCAGCCCGCAGCCGGCAATGCCGCTACGAGGTGATCGAGGCGGAACAGGTCAGCACCTACGGCTGGAGCGTGCAGGGCTACCGGTCGCTCGAGGCCTACCGCAAGCGCGCCCTGCCCGGCTCGCGCCATTCGCCCCGCGATGAACGAAGGGTCCTGTCCTGCCCGATGGTCCGGCTGGACTGAGCCGCCTTTCCTCGTCGTCGCCGAACGGGCTCAGTGCAGGCTCGTCGGCCGGCCCGAG
>DATFFA010000167.1:0-28252 GCA_035250605.1 Variovorax sp.
GAACGGGCGCCTGCGCAGCGGCAGCCGGCTCGGGCGTGATGCGAGGCGAACGCGCGTCCTCCGCCACCGGCGCCTCGGCGAGCGCCGAAGCAGGCCAGAAGAGCTTGACGCCCATCTCGTCGAGCATCGCGCGTTGCCGCGCGTCCAGGTTCAGCGTGCTTTCCATGTCTTTACTTCAAGGCTCCCCAGGCGCTGGTCGATTCGTTGAGGCGCAGGCTCATGACGACCGCGTCCTCGCGCGCGTTGCCCTCGGCCGGGTAGTAGCCCTTGCGCACGCCCACGCGGCGAAAGCCCTGGCGCTCGTAGATGGCCATCGCCCGCAGGTTGCTGGCCCGCACCTCGAGCCAGAGCCACTGGGCGTTCTGGCCGCGCGACCAGCCCGCGAGCGCTTCCAGCATCAGCGGCGCCCAGCCCTGGCCCTGGAAGGCCGGGGCCACCGTGATGTTGAGCAGATGCACCTCGTCGACGCCCTTCATGGCGACGAAATAGCCGATCAGCGTCTCGCTGCCGGTCTGAGCCGCCGGCCGGCCCCAGAGCGCGCGCGGCCGCCGCGCCGGCGACGGCTCGCCGGACGGCAGGGCCGGGGCCACCAGGCATTGGCAGTGGTAGCCGGCGACCAGCGAGTCGCTGAAGTTGGCTGGCGTCCAGGGATGGGTGTAGGCGCTGCGTTCGATGGCGCATACGGCCGCGATCCGCTCGACCGTGATCGGTTCGAGGCGGGCTTCACGCGGCTGCAGGACTGCACTCATGAGGATCGGGAGGCTTGCGCCGCCTTGAGGGCGGCTCGCTCTTGCGTGGTTTGTGCGACTTTATCGCGAACATACAACGGCCAGGCCTGCGCCGGCGCAACCGCCCGGCCGGCAGCAAGCAATTCAGGGGCCAGTCTCAGCATCGCCTCGGCGCCGGGCAGCGCCTCGTGGCGCGCCGCGGCGGCCGGCAGGCGATCGCCGTAGGCAGAAAAGACGTTGCCGGCGAGCGCCCAGCCCGGCGGCACCTGCACCTGCTCGGGCGACAGCAACCGAGGCTCGGCGTCAAATTCGGCAGCCCCGGCGGGCTGGCCAAAGTCGTAGTGGGCGGCATAGAGCTCGTCCATGCGCGCATCGAGCAGCGCGACCACGCGCGTGGCGCCGAAGCGGTGGCGCGCCTCCTCGGCCACCGCATGCAAGGTGTCGACGGGCAGCAGCGGGACACCGGCGCCGAAGCCCAGCCCCTGCGCGACCGAGCAGGCGGTGCGCAGGCCGGTGAAGGAGCCGGGCCCGCGCCCGAAGGCAATGGCGTCGAGCTCGGCCATGGCCAGGCCGGCTTGGGCCAGCAGGTCCTGAATCAAGGGGATGAGGCTGCTCGACGCTTGCGCGCCGCCCGGGCCGCTGCGGGAAATCACCCGCTCGCCGCGACGCACCGCGACCGACAGCGCTTCGGTGCTGGTATCGAAAGCCAGGAGCTTCGTTTCTGCGGGCATCGCCATCACCCTCGCGCGACGGCGGCCGTGGCCACGCCGGCCGAGCGCATGCGTTGCACGCCGAACAGGATGCCCGCGGTGACGAGCAGCAGCCCGGCGATCAGGTTCCAGTGCAACGGCTCGCCCAGGAACACCACGGCGCCCAGCGCCGACAGGCCCGGCACCAGCGCGGTGATCATGGTGGAGCGGACCGGTCCGAAGTACTGAATCATGCGGGTGAAGGTGATGCCCGAAATGACAACCGAGCCGACGCCCTGGAACAGCATCTGGAAGGCGATCTCGCCCAGCGGCGCACTGGCCAGCCGGCTCCCCGCCACGCCGAGGCCGGCCAGCAGCGCATAGGCCGGCACGTAGGTGAGGAAGGCGAACACGGTGATCGCGATGGTGGCGCGCACCGCCTCGAGCCCGTGGCGGCGCGCCGTCACGCTGTAGCAGGCCCAGCAAAAGGCGGCGCCCATGAACAGCAGGTCGCCTTTCCAGATCTGCCCGCCCTCGAAGGCGTGCAGCAGGCTGGCGCCGCCGACCAGGAGATCGCCCAGCACGATCAGCGCGAGACCGCACACGCGGGCCGGCGTCAGGCGGTCGTGCAGCACCACGGCGGCGAGCACCGCCGTCCACAGCGGAAGGCTGCCGGGCATCAGCACCGAGGCATGGGTCGCCGGTGCATAGAAGAAGCCGGCGTAGGCGAGCAGGGCGTAGGCGAGGCCGCCGAAGAGGCCGGCCACGACGGTGGCCCGCAAGGGCACGGGCGACAGGCCGAAGAGCGAGCCCTGCGCCGGATCGCTGCGGCGCGCCCGCGCCACCAGCCAGGCGCCCCAGGGCACGAGCACCAGGCTGGCGCCGCAGATGCGCGCGAAGGCAATGTCGAAGGGTGTCAGCGAACGGCCGGCGGAGGCCCGCGCGATGACGATGAAGGCCGTCCAGACCAGGACGGTGACGATCGCCGCGCCGATGCCGAGAGTGCGGGGGGAGAAACGGGGAGCGGCGGGCATCGCGCGATTATCCCGGGCCGGCCATGGACCGCGCTGCCCAGGGCCTATGGAGACTTGGGCTCTGGATAATCGCGCGATGCCTCCCGCCCCGAAGCCCCTGGCGCCGCGCGCCGTCCGCCTGTTCTTCCTGTTCGCCGCGCTGGCTTCGGCGCCCGCCCTGGCCCAGACGCTTCCGCCCGAGGTGGAGGCCGCCCTGGCCCGCGCCCGGGTGCCGCGCGAGGCCGTCACGATGCTGGTGGCCGATGCCGATGCGGTGCGCCCGCCGCGGCTGGCCTGGCGCGCGCAGGTGCCGGTCAATCCGGCCTCGGTCATGAAGCTGGTCACCACCTACGCCGCGCTCGACCTGCTGGGGCCGGCCTTCACCTGGAGCACGCCGGTGTATGTGGACGGGCCGGTGCGCGACGGCGTGCTGGCGGGCAACCTCTACATCCAGGGCCGGGGCGACCCCAAGCTGGTGCTCGAGCGCCTGTGGCTGCTGCTGCGGCGGGTGCAGGGGCTGGGCATCCACACGATCGCCGGCGACATCGTGCTGGACCGCAGTGCCTTCGAGGTGGCCGACACCGACCCGGCCGCCTTCGACGGCGAGGGCCAGCGGCCCTACAACGCCTCGCCCGATGCGCTGCTGATCAATTTCAAGTCGGTCGTCATGACCTTCCAGCCGAACCGCGACGGGCAGACGGCGCAAGTCAATTTCGAGCCCTTCCTGAGCGGCGTGAGCACGCCGTCGACGGTGCCGCTGTCCGCCGGCGAGTGCGGCGACTGGCGCGCCGCGCTGGCGCCGGCCTTCGGCGACCCGGCGCGCATGGGCTTCGCGGGCAGCTACCCCGCCGCCTGCGGCGAGAAGAGCTGGGCCGTGGCCTATGCGGAGCCGCGCAGCTATGCGGTGCGCGCCATCGGCGGGATGTGGGCCGAGATGGGCGCCAGGCTGAAGGGGCAGGTGCGCGAGGGCGCGGTGCCGGCCGGACTCAAGCCGGCTTTCGCCTTCGAGTCGCCGCCGCTGGCCGAGGTGGTGCGCGACATCAACAAGTACAGCAACAACGTGATGGCACAGCAGCTGTTCCTCACGCTCGGGCTGCAGCAGAAGAAGCGCGGCACGCTGGAGGGCGCGCGCGCCGCGCTGCGCCAGTGGTGGAACGAGCGCATCGGCACGGGCGAAGGCCAGCCCGTGTTCGACAACGGATCGGGCCTGTCCCGCGAGGAGCGCATCAGCGCGGCGGCGCTCGCCAAGATGCTGCAGGTGGCCTGGCGCTCGCCGCTGATGCCCGAGCTGGCGTCCTCGCTGCCGGCCATGGGCGTGGACGGCACGCTGCGCAAGCGCACGCTGCGCGCCGGCGGCGCGGCCCACCTGAAGACCGGCAGCCTGCGCGATTCCGCGGGCATCGCAGGCTATGTGCATGGCGCGAGCGGCCGGCGCTGGGTGGTGGTCGCGATCGCGAACCACGACAGCGCGGGCGCCGCGCGGCCAGCCTTCGATGCGCTGATCGACTGGGCGGCGCAGGACAATTGAGCGCGGTCGCCCAGGCGACTGGAGCGCCGCTGCGGCTGGGGGTTTCCCTTGTCCTGCTTCGGGGAGGCGGGGCCTAGGATCGTGCGCCTCTCGCCTCTCTCTTGACCAGCAACATACCGCATGGAGACACACGCATGAATCGTCTGCACCTTCTGAGCGCCGTGATGGCGGCCGGCTTGCTCACCGCCTGCGGGGGCGGCGGCGATGGCGGCGGCTTCGCCTTCATCGGGACCGGCACCGGCACCACCGGGCCCGGCACCGGCGCGCTGAAGGAGCCGCCCGTCATCGTGACCACGCTGACCACGGCGCAGATCGACGGCGGCAGCGCCCAGAGCGGCCTGCAGGCGCTCAGCGGCAAGGCCCGGTGCGACGTCAACGTGATCTCGCTCAACTACAGCACGGTGGGCCCCAAGGGCGAGGTGACCAACGCCTCGGGCGTGCTGCTGATGCCGGCCGGGACTTGCGGCAACGCGGCGCCGCTGGTGGCCTATGCCAAGGGCACCGACGTGCAGAAGCCGCGCACGCTGGTCAACCCTCAGGACCCCGAAACCTTCATGCTGACCGCGATGTACGCGGCCCAGGGCTATGCAGTGGTGGCCACCGACTACCTGGGCTACGCCAAGTCCACCTTCCCTTACCACCCCTACCTGCATGCCGACTCGGAAGCGCGCACGGTGCTCGACTCGGTGCGGGCGGCTCGTGCCGCGGCGGTCAGCGCCGGCGGCTCGCTGTCGGGCAAGGTGATGTTCACCGGCTACTCGCAGGGCGGCCATTCCTCGATGGCCGCGCACCGTGCCGCCGAGCGCGACAACGCCTCGGAGTTCAACGTGGTGGCCGGTGCGCACCTGGCCGGGCCCTACAACGTCTCGGGGTCCTTCAAGCTCACGCAGGCGATCGCGGGCTACCAGTTCTTCGTGCCCTTCATCGTGAACTCCTATCAGAAGGTGTACGGCGACGTCTACACCGACGTGAACACGGTCTACAAGCAGCCTTATGCCGGCTACATCGAAAACCTGCTGCCGAGCCCGACGCTGAACTACACCACGCTGGTCACCAGCGGCTCCCTGCCCGGCGCCAACGGCGAGACGCCCAACCAGGCGCGCGATGCGATCTTCCAGAGCGCCTTCCTCAGCGATGTGCAGACCAACCCGAACAACACGCTGTTCCTGAACGCCAAGAAGAACGACCTGCTGGGCTGGAGCCCGCGCGCCAAGACGCTCTTGTGCGGCGGCGCCGGCGATCCCACGGTGCCGCCGGCCCTGCACATGGTTCCGGCAAAGGCGGACTTCGATGCGCGCGGCGTGACCACGGTCACGACGGTAGACGTGGATGCGCAGATCCAGGCGACCTACGGGCCGGGCGGCAAGGCGCCGACCGATCCGACCACGGCCGCCTACGCCACCTACTTCGGCGCCTACCACGGCACCTACGAGCCGCCCTTCTGCCACGTGCGGGCCCGGGCGCTCTTCGACACGGTGAAGTAAGGCTCAGGCTGCAGCAGCGCGCTGCAGCCGGTCTCGCACGCCTTCCCATTCGGGGCCGGCGGGCGGGGTCTCGACCCAGATCAGCTTGGCGCCTTCGGCATCGAAGGCGCGCAGCACGGCGAACAGCTGCTGGGCGGCGGCCGCGGCATCGTCGGGCATGCGCCGCAGCAGCACGCGCTGCGAGCGGCACTTGAGCGGGCTGCGCGACCACACGGCCAGGTGCGCGGCATTGACGCCCAGCACGTCGAGGCCGGTCTGCAGTGCCTTGGCCTCCATCAGCCGCAGCTTGGCGGTGGGCGCGTAGTGGGCCTCCAGCGTGCCGGAGGCCCGCGGATCGGGTGCCGCGAGCTCGTGCCTGTCGCGCAGCGGCTCGCCGCAGGCGGCCTCGATCTGGGTGCGGGTGATGGCGCCCGGGCGCAACAGCACCGGCTGGCCGCGGCTGCAATCGACGATGGTCGATTCGATGCCGACCTCGCAAGGTCCGCCGTCGATCACCAGCAGCGCGTCGCCGAATTCCTGCTGGACATGCTGGGCGGTGGTCGGGCTCACCCGGCCGAAGCGGTTGGCGCTGGGGCCTGCCACGCCGGGCACGCCCTGCTCGGCGCAGGCCACGAGCAGGGCCTGCGCCACCGGGTGGGCCGGGCAGCGCAAGCCGATCGTGTCTTGCCCGCCGGCCGTGGCGGCAGCGACGCCGGGCTGGCGCGTGACGATCAGGGTCAGCGGGCCGGGCCAGAAGGCCTGCACCAGCTTCTGCGCAAAGGGCGGCAGCGGCTGGGCGAAGCGCGACAGCGACTCGGAGCCCTTGACGCCGGCGGCCACATGCACGATGAGCGGATGGTTGCTGGGCCGGCCCTTGGCCTTGAAGATGCCGGCCACGGCATCGTCGCTCGTCGCGTCGGCGCCCAGGCCATAGACGGTCTCGGTCGGAAAGGCGACCAGGCCGCCGGCGCGCAGCACCCGGGCGGCTTCCTGGATGGCATCGGGCGAGCGGCCGTCGCGAACTGTCATCGCGCCCGGCTTATTCGGACAAGGGGATCGGCAGCCCCAGCAGCGCGGCAGCGAAGTCGGCCGTGCCGCGAACCGTTTCGATGCTGCTGCCCGTGATCGTGAGATGCCCCATCTTGCGGCCGCGCCGCGGCTCTGTCTTGCCGTAGAGGTGCAGGTGCGCGCCGGGCAGCGCGAGCACGTCGGCCCAGCGGGGCTCGACGGGCTTCGATTCGCCGTCGGGGAACCACAGGTCGCCCAACAGGTTCAGCATCAGCGCCGGGCTGTGCTGGCGCGGCGCGTTGAGCGGCAGGCCGGCCAGGGTGCGCACCTGCAGCTCGAACTGCGAGACGTCGCAGGCATCCAGGGTCCAGTGGCCGCTGTTGTGCGGGCGCGGCGCCATCTCGTTGACCACCAGCGCGCCATCGGCCAGCACGAAGAACTCGACGCACAGCACGCCCACGTACTGCAGGCCTTCCGCGATCGCGACGGCCGATTCGACCGCCAGCCGCGCTGCCGCCTCGGGGACGTTGTCCGCATGCACCTCGGTCACGGCGAGGATGCCGTCGCGATGCAGGTTGCGCTGCGGCGGAAAGTGCACGATCTGGCCGTCCTGGCCGCGCGCCACGATGACGGAGCATTCGAAGTCCAGCGGCAGCAGCTTCTCGAGCACGCACGGCACCTGGCCGGCGCGCTCCCAGGCCGCGGCCAGTTCCTCGCGGGTGTTCACGCGCTGCTGGCCCTTGCCGTCGTAGCCGAGGCGGGCGGTCTTCAGGATGCCGGGCAGCAGGTTGGGCGGAACCAGCATGGCATGCTCGGCCGACTCGATGACCGCGTAGGGCGCGCAGTCCACGCCGCAGCCGACGAAGTGGCTCTTTTCCCGGACGCGGTCCTGGGCGATCGCCACCGCGGCGGCGGCCGGGCGCACGGGCCGGGCCACGGCGAGATGCTCCAGCGAGGGCGCGGGCACGTTCTCGAACTCGGTGGTGATGGCATCGGCCAGGCCGGCGAGCCGGGCGAGGCCGTCGATGTCCGCGTAGTCGGTGTGGATGTGATGGTGGCTCACCCGCCCGGCGGGGCTGTCGGCATCGGGGTCGAGCACCGCGACGAGGTAGCCCATGCGCTGGGCCGCGTGCGCGAACATGCGGCCCAGTTGCCCGCCGCCCACCACGCCGAGCGTGGCGCCGGGCAGGATCACGCTCACAGCGCGCCTCCGCCCTGGGGCGAGAAGGGCGACACGGTCTCTGCTTCGGGCGGCGGCAGCGTCATGGATCGGGCGGCCTCGGTCTGCTGCGCGCGGAAGGCGTCGAGCCGCTCGCGCAGCGCCGGATCGGCCACGGCCAGCATCGCGACCGCGAACAGGGCCGCGTTGGCCGCGCCGGCGTTGCCGATGGCGAAGGTCGCGACCGGCACGCCCTTGGGCATCTGCACGATGCTGTAGAGCGAATCCACGCCCTGCAGGTGACGGCTCGCGACCGGCACGCCGAGCACCGGCACGGTGGTCTTGGCCGCCAGCATGCCGGGCAGGTGGGCCGCGCCGCCCGCGCCGGCGATGATGGCCGCCAGGCCGCGCGGGGCGGCGTTCTCGGCGTAGGCGAACAGTTCGTCGGGCATTCGGTGGGCGGAGACCACCCGCGCCTCGTGGGCGATGCCGAATTGCTGGAGAATCTCGACCGCGTTGCGCATCGTCTCCCAATCGGAGTTCGAGCCCATCACCACGCCGACCTGTATGGCTTGCTTCATGGTTTCAATTTTACGTTTCACCCTCAGCTTCCCGCGATGATGGACATCACCCTCGAAAATTTTCAGACCGAGCTGATCGACGGCTCGATGACCACCCCGGTGCTGCTCGACATCTGGGCCGAATGGTGCGGGCCGTGCAAGCAGCTCGGGCCGGTGCTCGAGAAGCTCGAGCTCGAGTATGGCGGGCGCTTCACGCTGGCCAAGCTCGATGCCGACAAGGTGCCGCAGATCTCGCAGCAGCTGAGCCAGATGTTCGGCGTGCGCAGCATCCCCTTCTGCGTGATGTTCAAGGACGGCCAGCCGGTCGACGGCTTCGTCGGCGCGATCCCCGCCGACCAGATTCGCGCCTTCCTCGACAAGCACGTACCGGGCCAGGAGGAGCTCGAGGCTGCCGAGCACGAAGAGGCTGCGCAGGATGCGCTGGCCGAAGGCGACACCCAGGGCGCGCTGGAACGGCTGCAGCATGCGGTCGCCACCGACCCGGCCAATGACGACGCGCGCTTCGACTACATCAAGCTGCTGCTCCAGGAGGGCCGCATCGACGATGCCAAAGTCGCCTTCGCGCCAGTCATCGCCAAGGCGCCGGCAGTGCGCCGATTCGACGCGTTGCAGCGCTGGATGGATGCGATCGATTTTGCGGCGCCGGCCACGGGCGCAGCCCCGACGATCGCCGACGCCGAGTCGCGCATTGCCGCCGACAAGCGCGACTTCCAGGCCCGCTTCGACCGGGCGCGCCTGCTGATGGCCGCGCAGCGCTGGACCGACGCGATGGACGAGCTGCTCGACATCCTGATGCGCGACAAAAGCTGGAACGAGGAGCTGGCGCGCAAGACCTACATCGCGATCCTCGAGCTCATCGAGCCGCCCAAGCCGAAGGTGGCGGACGGCCAGATCCCGCCGGACGACCCGACCGTGGCGACCTACCGGCGTCGTCTCAGCAGCGTGGTGCTGAGCTAGCGACAGGGTGAGCGCAGGCTCACTTCGACATCGGCGAAGCGGGTGGGCCGGCCGGGCGTGACGTTGGCGCACCGAACGGGCTGGCATACGATTGGCGGGTTTCGACATGTTGCAAAGGAAAAGTCCGGCCATGCGCTCTCTCTTCTTGACGGCGGCCCTGTTCGCGTCTGTGCTCGCGAGCGGTTGCGGCAGCGGCATCAACCTGGACGAGCCGATCGAAGGACCGGTCTGGCAGCTGGAGCAGTTGGGCAGCGAGCTGATCGAGCCGAGCAGCGATCCGCGCCGCAACGCCCAGATCCAGTTCGACCGCAGCAGCGGACGGGTGAGCGGCTCGGGCGGCTGCAACCGCGTCACCGGCACTTACGAGCGCAGCGGCAGCACCCTGCGGGTGCGCCAGCTGGGCGCCACGCGCATGGCCTGCCCCAACGAGGCGAGCACCATCAACGAAAGCCAGTTCTTCGCGGCGCTGCAGGCGACGGCCAGCTACCGGCTGCAGGGGACGTCGAGGCTTTCGCTGCTGGACGCGAGTGGACGAACGGTCGCCACCTTGAGCAACGGCGGAGTGCGCTGAGCCCCGCCCCGACTCACCATTTCGCCGGCAGCGGCTTGAGCACGACCAGCCGCGGCCCGCGGACCTCCACGAAGCCGCCGCCCTCCAGGTCCTTCAGCAGCCGGCTCACCATCTCGCGCGAGCATCCGATTTCGCTGGCGATCGCCTGGTGGGTCAGCCGCTCCATCTGCATGACGCCATCCGCCTGCGGCAGCGATCGATCCTCCAGCAGGGCTTTCAGGCGGCTGTAGACGTCGAGCAAGCCCATGCTGCGGGCACTCTCGGTGGCCAGTCTTGCACGGCGGATCAGCCGCATGATCAGCTCCTGGGCCAACTCCGGATCGAGCGCCAGGTGCCGCAGCATGGTCTGGCGCGTCACCACGACGCACACCGTCGGCTTCACTGCCTGCACGCTGGCCGAGCGCGGCCCCCCATCGAGCGACATCTCCCCCACGTATTCGCCCGGCCCGTGCAGGCCCAGCGTCACCTCGCGTCCCCGGGCATCGGAGACGAAGGCGCGCAGCCGGCCCGAGAGCACGATGTAGACCGTGCCGCCGTGGTCGCCTTCCTCGATCAGCATGGCGTGCGTCCGGTAGCGTCGCTGCACGCCCAGCGCGGCGAGCCTCTGGAGCGGGGGCGGCAGTTCGGCGAGGGGGTCGGCGCGGGATGCAACGGGCGTCGGCGGCATGCGCGGACTATACGGCCCGCATCCGCTGCGGCGCGCCCCTGCGATGCAGCGTGCAAGGCGCCGGCGTGGTCGCTCCCTGTTCAGTCTTGGCCCACGAGCCGCAGCGAAGACACGATCTGCGGCATGCGCGAGAGCTCGCGCACGATCTCGCGAACGCTGCCGCGGCCGGTCTTCTGCCGCACGTTCTTGATGTGTGTGCGCACGGTGGAGACGCGAATGCCCTGCTCGCAGGCGATCTCCTGGGCGCCGCGGCCCGCGCACAGCTGCGTCAGAACGGCCTGCTCCGCCGGCGTCAGGCGCTTGGCACGGGCGAACATCTGCACCGTGAGGGTCTCGCAGCTCGAGCGCCGGCTGCAGATGATCAGCACCGCGTCGACCGCGGCGGCAGCGTGCACCACGGCCAGCGGCACGAAGGCCAGCGAAAGCGTCTCGCCTTCGGGGTCGAGCTCCACGATGCTGCGGCAGTCGCGCTCTGCGTCCTTGAGGGCCTGGCGCAGCTTGGCCTGCCAGGCAGGCTGGGCTGCCGACAGGCTGCCATCGACATCCCGCAGCGCGCGCCCGCCCACGAGCTCGCGGCGCGCCGGCCGGTTGGCATGCAAGATGCGGCCGCTCAGGTCGACCAGCAGCAGGCCGTGGTCCATCTCGTCGAGCACACGCGCCAGCAGGCCGGCTTGCAGGGAGTCTGGCGTGGGCACATCGGCCCGGGCTTCGCAGGGGGGAGCGAACAGTTCGGCAGTCACGTTCATGGCACTTTCCTCATCCGTTGTAATGAGGACAAGTGTGTGAAATCGTGGCTTCGCGGTGCGGTGACTATTGCCCGCGGATTTGTGATTTATTCACGTCCGGCGGTGGGGGGCTTCAGCCGGTCAGCCGCTGCAGCGCCTCTCGGTACTTGGCGGCCGTCTTCTCGATCACCTCGGCGGGCAGGCGCGGCGCCGGCGGGGTCTTGTCCCAGGGCTTGCCGTTGACCTTGACAGCCTCCAGCCAGTCGCGCACGAACTGCTTGTCGTAGCTCGGCGGGTTGGCGCCGGCAGCCAGCGCGGCCTGGTAACCCTCGATGGGCCAGTAGCGCGAGCTGTCGGGGGTGAGCACCTCGTCCATCAGGACCAGGGTGCCGGCCTCGTCGAGGCCGAACTCGAACTTGGTGTCGGCAATGATCATGCCCTTGGTCAGCGCGATGGCGGCGGCCGCCTCGTAGATCGCGATGCTGGTGTCGCGGATCTGCTGCGCGAGCGCGGGGCCGACCACCTCGACCACGCGCTCGTAGCTGATGTTCTCGTCGTGCGCACCCGCAGCCGCCTTGGCCGCGGGCGTGAAGATCGGCCGCGGCAGCTTGCTGGCATTGCCCAGGCCCTCGGGCAGCGGCACGCCGCAGACGGAGCGGCTCTCCTGGTATTCCTTCCAGCCGCTGCCCGCGAGGTAGCCGCGCACGACCGCTTCGACCGGGATCGGCTTGAGGCGCTTGACCAGCATCGAGCGGTCGCGGACCTGGGGCACCTCGGCAGCCGTCACCACGCTCTCGGGCGCCTCGCCGGTCAGGTGGTTGGGGCACAGGTGGCCCAGCCGGTCGAACCACCACAGCGCCATCTGCGTCAGGATCACGCCCTTGCCCGGGATCGGCTCGCCCATGATCACGTCGAAGGCCGAGAGGCGGTCGCTCGCGACCATCAGGATGCGGTCCTCGCCGACCGCGTAGTTGTCGCGCACCTTGCCGCGCGCGAGCAGGGGCAGGCTCTGGATGGAGGATGTGTGGACGGTGGTCATGGCGGGTGAATGGAACAGCGGGAACGGGGGACGACCGAGATTGTGCGCGCAGAAAAAAGCCACCGCGAAGGTGGCTTCGGCAGGAAGTCGACGAGATCAGAGCACTTCTTGCGCCAGCTCGCCCTTGGCGTACTTGGCGGCAACGACCTGCAGGGTCTCGCCCTTGATCTTGGCGCCCTGGCCTTCGCAGCCGAATTCGATATAGCGCTGCTTGCAGATCTGCTTGGCGGCCTCGCGCGCGGGCTTGAGCCATTCGCGGGCGTCGAACTTCTCGGGGTTCTCGGCCATGAACTTGCGCACCGCGCCGGTCATCGCCAGGCGGATGTCGGTGTCGATGTTGATCTTGCGCACGCCGTACTTGATGGCTTCCTGGATCTCCTCGACCGGCACGCCGTAGGTCTCCTTCATGTTGCCGCCGTACTGGCGGATGATGGCCAGCAGGTCCTGCGGCACGGAGGACGAACCGTGCATCACGAGGTGGGTGTTGGGGATGCGGCGGTGGATTTCCTTGATGCGGTCGATCGCCAGGATGTCGCCGGTGGGCTTGCGGGTGAACTTGTACGCGCCGTGGCTGGTGCCGATGGCGATGGCCAGGGCGTCGAGCTGGGTCTTCTTCACGAAGTCCGCGGCCTGCTCCGGGTCGGTCAGCAGCTGCTCGCGCGTCATGGTCGCGTCGGTGCCGTGGCCGTCTTCCTTGTCGCCCTTCATGGTCTCGAGCGAGCCCAGGCAGCCCAGTTCGCCTTCCACGGTCACGCCGACCTTGTGTGCCATGTCGACCACCTTGCGGGTGACGTCGACGTTGTAGTCGTAGCTCGCGATGGTCTTGCCGTCGGCTTCCAGCGAGCCGTCCATCATCACCGAGGAGAAGCCCAGGTTGATCGCGCCCTGGCACACGTCGGGGCTCTGGCCGTGGTCCTGGTGCATCACCAGCGGAATGTTCGGATAAGCCTCGACGGCCGCCAGGATCAGGTGCTTGATGAAGGGCTCGCCCGCGTACTTGCGCGCGCCTGCACTGGCCTGCAGGATCACCGGTGCGCCGGTTTCCTTGGCCGCTTCCATGACGGCCTGCACCTGTTCCAGGTTGTTGACGTTGTAGGCCGGGATGCCGTAGCCGTTGGCCGCGGCGTGGTCGAGCAGTTCGCGCATCGAGACAAGTGCCATGGGTGTACCTCGCGGGGAAAATTAAGAAGGAAAAACTACCGCGATTCTACTGAGCACCCCTGTCGGACGGCTCCGACGCCCCGTTCGGGACGGCCGCGCCTCAACCCACCCGGCAGATCTTGAGCATGTTGGTGCCGCCCGGCGCGCCCATCGGCTCGCCACAGGTGATGGCGTAGATGTCGCCGGTCTGCACGATGCCGCGCTTCTTGAGGTGGGCCTCGGCCTGCAGCAGCGCCGTGTCGCGGTCGCTCTCGGCATCCATGAGCAGCGGGCGCACGTTGCGGTAGAGGGCCATCTTGCGCTGGGTTGCCAGGCGCGAGGTCAAGGCGTACATCGGGATGTGGGCGCGGTGGCGGCTCATCCACAGCGGGGTCGAGCCCGACTCCGTCAGCGCGACGATCGCCTTCGCGCCGAGGTGGTGCGCGGTGAAGAGGGCGCCCATGGCGATCGACTGGTCGATGCGGCTGTAGGTCTGGCCGCTGAAGTCGGCGTCCAGCTGCAGGTCCTCGGCGGCTTCGGCGGCCTCGCAGATGCGGCTCATCTCCTGCACCGTCTCCAGCGGATAGCGGCCCGAGGCGGTCTCGGCCGAGAGCATCACGGCGTCGGTGCCGTCGAGCACCGCGTTGGCCACGTCGCTCACCTCGGCGCGGGTGGGCACCGGGTTGCTGATCATCGACTCCATCATCTGCGTCGCCGTGATGACCACCTTGTCCATCTCGCGCGCCATGCGGATCATCTTCTTCTGCAGCGCCGGCACGGCAGCGTTGCCCACCTCGACCGCGAGGTCGCCGCGCGCAACCATGATGCCGTCGCTCGCGCGGAGGATCTCCTCCAGCTTGGGAATCGCCTCGGCGCGCTCGATCTTGGCGATCAGCCCCGGCTTGTGGCCGAACTCGGCCGCCGCCACGTTGCACAGCTGGCGCGCCATCTCCATGTCGGTGGCGTTCTTGGGGAAGCTCACCGCCACGTAGTCGGCCTGGAAGCTCATGGCAGTCTTGATGTCCTCCATGTCCTTGGCCGTCAGGGCCGGCGCCGTGAGGCCGCCCCCCTGCTTGTTGATGCCCTTGTTGTTCGAGAGCTCGCCGCCCAGCCGCACCGTGGTGTGCACCGCCTCGCCCTTGACGGCATCGACCGTGAGGACGATGAGGCCGTCGTTCAGCAGCAGGCTGTCGCCGGCCTTCACGTCGCGCGGCAGATCCTTGTAGTCCAGCCCGACGGCATCGACGTCGCCCAGCTCGGTGCGCGCACCGTCCAGGACGAACTTCGCCCCCGGCTCCAGCCACACCTTGCCCTCGGCGAACTTGCCGACCCGGATCTTCGGGCCCTGCAGGTCGGCCATGATCGCCACCTCGCGGCCCGCCGTGCGCGCCGCCTCGCGCACCATGGTGGCGCGGTTGATGTGGTCCTGCGCCGTGCCGTGGCTGAAGTTGAGGCGCACCACGCTGACCTTGTTGTGGATCATCTGCACCAGCAGCTCGGGCGTGCTCGAGGCCGGACCGAGCGTGGCGACGATCTTGGTGGCGTGGCGGGGAGGGCGGGTCGTGCTCATGCTGCGGGTCTCCGGTTTGTATTCCATACTGTATACACTTTTCGAGTGCGGCGATAGTCCCGCCGGCGCCATTTCCGGTGCCGCCCGCGCCGGGCTCAACCCGCCGCTCGTTTTTCGAGGATCTCGAAAGCCGGAAGCGTCTTGCCCTCCAGCACTTCGAGGAAGGCGCCGCCACCCGTGGAGATGTAGCCGACCTGGTCTTCGATGCCGTACTTGGCGATCGCCGCCAGCGTATCGCCGCCCCCGGCAATCGAGAAGGCGCTGCTGTCGGCGATGGCGCGCGCGATGGCTTCCGTCCCCTTGGAAAAGGCGTCGAACTCGAACACGCCCACGGGGCCGTTCCACACGATGGTGCCGGCCTCGCGCAGTTGGGCGGCGAGGATCTCCGCGGTCTTCGGGCCGATGTCGAGGATCAGGTCGTTCTCGGCCACGTCGTTCGCGGCCTTCACCGTGGCGGGCGCGTCGGCGGCGAAGCTCTGGGCGGTGACCACGTCGACGGGGATCGGCACCGCGGCACCGCGCGCGCGCATGGCCTCGATCACGGCCTGGGCCTGGTCTTGCAGATCGGGCTCGGCCAGCGACTTGCCGATGGGGAGGCCGGAAGCCAGCATGAAGGTGTTGGCAATGCCGCCGCCCACGATCAACTGGTCGACCTTGTCGGCCAGGCTCTTGAGGATGGTGAGCTTGGTGCTGACCTTGGAGCCCGCGACGATGGCCACCAGCGGCCGCTTCGGGTTGGCCAGCGCCTTGGTGATCGCATCGATCTCGGCCGCCAGCAGCGGACCGGCGCAGGCGATCTTCGCGTACTGGGCGATGCCGTAGGTGGTGGCCTCGGCGCGGTGCGCAGTGCCGAAGGCGTCGTTGACGTAGATGTCGGTGAGGGCGGCGAGCTTGCGCGCGAGGGCCTCGTCGTTCTTCTTCTCGCCCTTGTTGAGGCGGCAGTTTTCCAGCAGCACGACCTGGCCCGGCGCGACCTGCACGCCGTCGATCCAATTCGACACCAGCGGCACCTCGCGGCCCAGCAGCTCGCCCAGGCGCTTGGCAACCGGCGCCAGCGAATCCTCGGGCTTGAACTGGCCCTCGGTGGGCCGGCCGAGGTGCGAGGTAACCATGACCGCCGCGCCGGCATCCAGCGCCTGCCGGATGCAGGGCACCGACGCACGGATGCGCGTGTCTTCGGTGATGTTGCCGGCATCGTCCTGCGGCACGTTGAGGTCGGCTCGGATGAACACGCGCTGGCCGGCGACTTTGCCTTGCGCTGCGAGGTCGGTGAATCGAAGGACGTTCATGGGTAGGAGCGAAAGGATTGAAGCGGGGGGAGGTGCCTCGATGGAGGCGAAGAGCGATTGTAGGTTTGGCCGCGGGGGCAAGCTGCATTAGCCCGCCAGGCCGGACTGCGCGAATCGCTCCAGGATCTGGACGAAGCCCGCCGCTGCCGGCGAGAGCGAACGCCGCGCCGCCGCGTACACGCACACCTCGCGATGGAAGTCGGGCCGGTCGAGCTTGACCATCTGCAGCCCATGGGCCCGCACCAGCGAGGCGGAGTAGGTCGGGCAGACCGTGAGCCCGAGCCCCGAGGCCACCATGCCGAGCGCAGTCGTCATGTACGACACCTCCTGCGTCGAGGCCCGCAGCAGGAAGGCGCGCGCATCGGCCTCCAGCTCCGGCAGCACGCGCTGGCGGAAGTCGCGCGTGGGCGCGATGAAGGTATACGGCCCGAGCTCGCTCCAGCGCACCTTGCGCCGGCGCGCAAAGGGGTGGTCGGGCGGGCAGATCAGCCAGTGGCGGTCGCGGAACAGGCTGCGGCGCTCGACGGTGGCTGCATCCACTGCCACGTCCTGCCCCACTGCCAGTTCCGCCTCGCCCGAGGCCAAGCCCGCCAGCAGGTGCTCGGGCAGGGTATCGGCCAGTCGCACCTCGATGTCCGGATAGCGCGCGCGGTAGGCAGCGATCACGCGCGGCATCAACGTGCAGGCCATCAGCTGCGGCGCGGCCAGGCGCAGCAGGCCGCGCTTCTGGTCGCGCAACTCGGTGACGCCGGCCACCGCGCCGGCGAGGTCGGCCAGCAGGCGCTGCACCGAGGGCTGGAATGCGCGGCCGGCCTCCGACAGCAGCACGCGCCGCGTGTGGCGGTCGAAGAGCTGCACACCCATCTCGCGCTCCAGCTCGCGCACCAGCACGCTCAGCGCCGATTGCGTGAGATGCAGGCGCGCGGCGGCGGCGGTGAAGCTGCCGGTCTCGGCCACGGCGTCGAAGGCGCGCAGCTGGCGCAGGGTGATATTCATGGCCATTCTTCATCAATTGATGAATTTATTTCGATTGAATCATAAGAAGAACAAAGGCCCAATCCGGCCTGTTCCCCCCTGGAGACAACCCATGCCCCCTGCCGAGACCGTGCCGCCTGCCCTGCCTCCCGTGCCCGTGCGCGGGCTGCACCACTTCGCCTGGCGCTGCCGCGACAGCGAGGAGACGCGCCACTTCTACGAGGACCTGCTGGGCCTGCCGCTGGTGCACGTGATCAAGAGCGACCACGTGCCGAGCACCGGCGAGTACTGCCCCTACGTCCACATCTTCTTCCAGATGCGCGACGGCTCGTACATCGCCTTCTTCGACCTCGGCGACGACACGGCGGCCCTGCCCTCGCCCAACACGCCGGCCTGGGTCAACCACATCGCACTGCGGGTGGATTCGGTGGCCGACCTGCGAGCCGCCAAGGCGCAGCTCGAATCGGCCGGCGTCGAGGTGCTGGGCGTGACCGACCACCACATCATCGAGTCGATCTACTTCTTCGATCCCAACGGCATCCGCGTGGAGCTGACCACGCCCACGGTGCCGCAGGCCGAGATGCAGGCGCATGCGCAGCGCGCACACGCCGAGCTGGACGCATGGACCCTGCGCAAGGCGCAGCTGCGCGCAAAGGCGGTGGCATGACGCAGTTGCAACTCGCCGTCATCGACGTCAAGCCCGGCGCGGCGATGGAAAGCCAGTCGGGCCTGCAAATGCTGCGCCCGCGCATCTATGGTGCTTACCGCGCGCCCGCCGGCCGCAAGAAGATCGCCGCGATCGTGATGCATCCCACGAGCAACTTCATGGGCCACTACCTGATCGCGCCGCTGGCCGAGCGCGGCATCTGCTGCATGGGCCTCAACTCGCGCTACATGGGCAACGACACGGTGCTGCTGATGGAGCGCGCGATCCAGGACCTGGGCGCGGGCGTGCAGTTCCTGCGCGGCCTGGGCTACGAACACGTGGTGCTGATCGGCAACTCGGGCGGCGCAGCGCTTGCCAGCTTCTACCAGGCGCAGGCCGAGAAGCTCACCGCTCACCACTTCCCCGACGGCGACCCCACGCACCTGCACCCGGACGACCTGCCGCCGGCCGACGGCATCGCGCTGTGCGCGGCGCACCAGGGCCGCTCGAAGCTGATGCGCGACTGGATCGACCCGTCCGTCACCGACGAGCACGACCTGCTCTCGGTGGACCCAGAGCTCGACATGTACGACGCGCGCCATCGCGTGCCCTACAGCGCCGAGTTTCTCGCCCGCTTCGGCGCGGCGCAGAAGGCCCGCCTCGACCGGCTGGAGGCCTGGGCGCTGGAACGGCTGCACCTGCTGCGCAACACGCCCGGTGCGCCGCGCGATCAGGCCTTCGTCGTCTATCGCACGCACGCCGATCCGCGCTGCGTGGACCTCTCGATCGACGCCAACGACCGCGCACCCGGCAGCGTCTGGGGCGATGCGCGGCAGGTGAACTACTCGGCCAATGCGATGGGCCGCACGACCTCGCTGACAGCCTTCCTGTCGCAATGGTCCTCGCGCTCGCAGGCCGACGGTCCGTCGAACCTCGCCCGGACCGCCTGCCCCAAGCTGCTGTTGACCTACACGGCCGATCAGTCCACCTTCCCGAGCACGCGCGATGCGTGGATGAAAGCCGGCGGCGAACGCATACGCAATGTCGACATCGTCGGCGGCAACCACTACCTCGCCGGCCAGCCCGAGCTGGTGCAGCGCGCCGCGGACGCGATCGCCGAATGGGCACACGCGCTATGAGCACTGCGACGGAAGCCTTTCACTTCGCGCCCGCGTACCAGCTGCCGCACTGGCCCTTCGTGCCGCCGCCGGAGCTCGGCGGCGACGCGCTCGTTCGGCATCCGATCGTCATCGTCGGCGCGGGCCCGGCGGGCCTGACGCTCGCCTGCGACCTGGCGCAGCGCGGCGTGCCCGCCGTGCTGCTGGACGAGGACGACACGGTGGGCGTGCGCGGCGCGTCCTCGCGCGGCATCTGCTACGCACAGAAGAGCCTGGAAATCTTCGAGCGGCTGGGCATCTACCAGCGCATCGCGGACAAGGGCATCACCTGGTCCTTCGGCCGCACCTTCTCGGGCGAGACCGAGGTCTACAACTTCAACCTGCAGGCAAGCAGCGTCTCGGCGCAGCCGCCCTTCATCAACCTGCAGCAGTTCTACCTCGAATGGTTCCTGGTCGACCGCCTCCTCGAGCTGGGCGTGGTCGAACTGCGATGGAAGAACCGGGTGACGCGCATCGAGCGGGGCGAGCAAGGCGTGCGCGTCGAGATCGAGACGCCGGCCGGCGCGTACGCCATCGACGCCGGCTACCTGATCGATGCGAGCGGCGCCAACAGCCCCATCCGCGCGCAACTGGGCCTGGACGCCCACGTCTCGCGCAGCACCGACCGCTGGTGCATCAGCGACGTGCGCTTCAAGAAGCCGCTGCCCGTGGAGCGCTGGACCTGGGTCGACGCGCCCTTCAACGAGGGCCGCGCGGTCTGGCAGCACCTGATGGCCGATGGTGTCTGGCGCATCGACTACCAGATGCCCGAGGACTGCGATGCGGCCTACATCAGCAAGCCGGAGGTCGCCGGCGCGCGGCTGCGCGAGCAGCTCGGGCCGGGCGTGGAGTTCGAGTTCGTCTGGATCGGGCCGTACGGCTACCGCGACCACCTGCTCGACCGCTTCCGCCATGGACGCCTGTTCTTCATCGGCGATTCGGCGCATGTGGTGAGCCCCTTCGGCGCGCGTGGCGGCAACAGCGGCATCCAGGACGCGGCCAACCTGGGCTGGAAGCTGGCGCTGGTCGCGCAGGGCCGGGCCGGCGATGCGTTGCTCGACACCTACGATGCCGAGCGCCGGCCCGCGGCGGCCGAGAACCTGAAGGTCACCAGCCGCACCGCCCGCTTCCTCGCGCCCCGCTCGCAAGCCGAGCACACGATGCGCCGCGCAGTGCTCGCGCTGGCTTCGCGCTATCCGTTTGCGCGTGCGCTGGTCAACACGGGGCGCATGTCGGTGGCCAACGACTATCCGGCGGGGCGGCACCTGCTGAAAGGCGGGCGCAGCGTGCAGAACCTGCCGCTGCGCTGGCGCGACGGCCCACCCTGCACGCTGATGCAGTTGCTGGCCGAAGGCACGCGCTGCCTCGGGCTGTGGTTCGCACCGTCGCGCGAGCAGGTCCGGGCGGCGGCCGACACGGTGGCGTCACTGCCGCTGCAGCTCGTCGCGATCGGCGGCGACAGCGGCCTGCCCACGCTCGAGCCCGACGACGCGCTGGCCATGCAGCTGGGCGATCAGGCGCCCGGCAGCTTCTGCCTGCTTCGTCCCGACGCCTACCGCGCCACGCTGCTGCAGGATCCGACGCCCGCGGCCATCGCCGCCGCTGTCCACACCGCCCTTGCCCACGGCTGAAGGGCCGCCCCGGGAACCCGCGAACACGACGGCGAGCTCCAGAAGGCGCCAGCTCACCAGTTCAGGCCCAGACGCAGGGGCAGGTACACCGCCATGCCGGCCAGCATCGTCCCCAGCACGCCCCGGCGCTGGAAGAAGTAGGCCGCTCCGGCCGCCGCGCCGTACAGCCGCGCGTCCTGCCAGGTCGAGACCAGGTGGCCCTGCGTCATCACGATCTCGGGAATGATCACCGCCGCGAGCGCGGCCACGGGGGCGTAGTGCAGTGCGCGGTGCGCCCAGTCGGGCAGGCCCCAGGGGCGGTCGAGAATGAAGAAGAAGCAACGCGTGAGCACGGTCACGCAGGCCAGGCCGACGATCACGGCCAGGGTCCAGGGATCGGTGGTGCCGCCGCTACCCAGGGTCATTGATCGTCCTCCGCGTCGGCATCGAGCCCGAATTGCTTCTCGAGCCAGAAGCACAGCAACACGGCCACGCCGATGCCGGCCACGATGTTGAGCTTCAAAGGCAGCGCGTAGGCCGCCACGGCGGTCACGCCCGCGATCAGGGCTGCGAGGATGCGCAGCCGCGTCGTCGCCATCGAGCAGACCACGGCGACGAGGCACAGCACGCCGGCGAAGCCCAGCCCCCAGCTTTGCGGGATCAGGTTCGCGAGCACGACGCCGAGCACGCTCATGCCCATCCACGAGCACCACACCACGAAGTAATTGCCGGTGAGATAGGCCTCCTGCGCGCGCTCCTCGGCCGCGTTGGCGGGCGGCTGCGCGTACTGCCGGGTGAAAAAGGCGTAGGTCATGTCGGCCGTCAGGTAGCCGTGCGTCATGCGGCGCCAGCGCGGCATGTGCATCAGATAGGGCCGCAGGTGGAGGCTGAACACCACGAAGCGCAGGTTGACGCAGAAGCCGGTGGCCAGGATGACCCACGCCGGAGCGCCTGCGATCAGCAGCGGGATGGCCGCCAACTGCGAGCTGCCGGCATAGACCAGCAACGTCATCGCGATCGACTCGAAGACGCTCATGCCCGCCTTGACCATCGCCACGCCGGTCATCAGGCCCCAGGCGCCGGTGCCGAGGGCGACCGAGGACATGTCGCGCGCGCCCTGGCGGAACTCGGGGAGACGGCGGATCGACGAGAGAAAGAACATCAGCCGAAGACCTGCCCGGGCTTCAGGTCGAAGCCGCGCAGGAAGTCGGCCACCGGCAGGCGCTTGCCGCCTGGGCGCTGCAGTTCGGTGAGCACCACGACGCCCTCCAGGGCCGCCACGGCGACGCCGGCCGGGCCGACCGCCAGCACCGTTCCGGGCGGCTCCCTCGAAGGCTCGGGCTGAACCTTCGCGGCCCAGAGCTTGAGGGTTTCGCCGTCCACGTTGCTGCTGGTGCCCGGAAACGGATCGAAGGCGCGGATGCGGCGCACGATGGTCGCGGCCGGCTGCGTCCAGTCGATGTGCGCCTCCTGCTTCTCGACCTTGTGCGCGTAGCTCACACCGTCGGCGGGCTGGGGCTCCGGGCGCAGCGTTGCGGCCTCGGCCTGCTTCAGCGCGTCCACGATCAGCCGGCCGCCGAGCGCGGCCAGCCTGTCGTGCAATTGCGCGGTGCTGTCCTCGCCGATGACGAGCGATTCGCCAAGCAGCATGTCGCCGGTGTCCAGCCCCGCGTCCATCTGCATGATGGTGATGCCCGTCCGCTCATCGCCGGCCTCGATGGCGCGGTGGATGGGCGCCGCCCCGCGCCAGCGCGGCAACAGGCTGGCATGGATGTTGAGGCAGCCCAGCCGCGGCGCATCGAGCACCCATTGCGGCAGGATCAAGCCATAGGCCGCGACCACCATGACGTCGAGCTCGGCGCCGACGATGGCGTCACGCGCCGCGGCCGCGTCCTCGGGGTACTTGCCGTCCAGCCGCAGGCTGCGCGGCTGTGCCACCGGCCAGTTGCGGGCGAGAGCGAGCTGCTTGACCGGCGAAGCCTGCAGCTTCATGCCGCGGCCCGCGGGGCGGTCGGGCTGCGTCAGCACCAGCACGATCTCGAAACCGGCGGCGGCGATCGCCTCCAGCGCGACGCGGGCGAACTCGGGCGTGCCCGCGAATGCGACTTTCATGGGGCCCTCACAGCGGCGCCAGCAGCTCGAGCATCAGGTCGTCACCTGTGTGGTAGCGCTGCACCACACCGGTCGGATCGATGTAGATGTAGAGCAGGCGCGGCGTGTTCTGCCACTTGTAGCGCCAGGTCCAGATGTCGCCCTCGAAGGAGCTCACCTTCGTGATCTCGAAAGGCCGGCCGTACACGCGCAGCACGTCGGCCACGCGCCAGCGGCCGACGCCGGGCTGGATGGTCCGGTCGAACAAGCGCTCGTCGAGCTCCTGCTTGACCGAGACCACGTGGCCGCCTGCATCGAGGTCGACATTGTTGACCTCGAAGCCGGCCGGCGCGCGCGAGTACTGCAGCCGCTCGCCGCCGCCGGACAGGGGATAGACGGCCGTCGGCGCGCCGAGCTCGCGCACGGTCTGGTCGCGCGAGCTGCCCATGGCCAAGCGCGTCGGCTCGCCAGCGCAACCGGCCAGCAGCGCCGCCGCGAGCAGCGCAGCCGGGCCGGGCCGCAGGGCGAGCGTCAACGGCGGCCTTCCCGCGCGTCGAGGCGCTGGTCCTCGCGCTGCTGCTTGAGAAGCTTGCTCTTGATGCGGTTGCGCTTCAAAGGCGAGAGGTATTCGACGAACACTTTGCCCAGCAGGTGGTCGAGCTCGTGCTGGATGCAGACGGCCAGCAGGCCCTCGGCCTCGATGGTGCGCAGCTCGCCCTCGGCGTCGAGTGCCGTCACGCGCACGGCGGTGGAACGCTCCACACCGTCGTAGATGCCGGGCACCGAGAGACATCCTTCCTCATTGAGGACTTTTTCATCACTGGCCCAGACGATCTCGGGGTTGATCAAAACCAGGGGCTCGTTACGCTCCTCGGATACATCGACCACGACCAGCCGCTCATGCACGTCGACTTGGGTGGCCGCGAGGCCGATGCCGTTGGCGTCGTACATGGTTTCGAGCATGTCGGCGACCAAGGTCTTGATGCGTGCATCGACGCCCTGCACCGGCTTGGCTACCTTGTGCAGGCGCGGGTCGGGATAGCTCAGGATGGTTCTTTTGGCCATGAACGGGAGGAAAAATTGTCGTTATTTTCGCCATTTCCGCGACGCCCAAAGGCCTCGCGACTTGATAAACGTTGCCCGATCAAGGGCTTCAGCGCAAAATTGGTTTCAAATTGTGAGTATTCGTACGCCCTCCCGGTCCCGTGCGCGCACACCATCCGACCATGAAGAAACATCGCATCGACAACAGCCCGCGTCCGAACCTTCTCGCCACGCTGGCGGCGATCGCCATGGCAGGCTTGGGCGCAACGGCGCAGGCGCAGAATTATCCCGTCACGCCTCAGCAGCGCGGCACCGCGCAGCAGACAGCGCAGGCCGGCGTCCCACTGTCCGAGCTGGCACCGAACGCGCCCGACGAGTACACGGTCAAGCCACGCGACACGCTGTGGGCCATTTCCCGGCTGTATCTACGCAGTCCCTGGCGCTGGCCCGAGTTGTGGGGCATGAACATGGGCGAGATCCAGAACCCGCACCGCATCTACCCCGGTCAGGTGCTCTACCTCGACAAGAGCGGGGGCCGCGCCCGCCTGGCGCTGCGCCGCGGCGGCAGCGGCATGCCGGAGGGCGGCACCATCAAGCTGTCCCCGCGCACGCGCTACGAATCCCTGTCGGACATGGCGCTTCCCACGCTGAACCCCAGCGTGATCGAACCCTTCCTTGCCGAACCGGTGGTGGTCGACGCCGAGACGCTGGCGACCGCGCCACGGATCGTGGCGGGCAACGAAAGCCGCGTGGTGCTGGCGCGCGGCGACCGGGCCTATGCGCGCGGCGAACCCAACGCGCCGCTGATGGAAGCGCCCGGCCCGATCCGGACCTACCGCGTTTTCCGCAACGCCACTCCGCTGAAGGACCCGGGCACGGGCGAGATCCTCGGGTACGAAGCGCAATACGTGGGCAAGGCCCAACTACAGCGCGGCGAATCGAGCGTCAAGGAAGAGGTGGAGGGCAAAGAGGTCGTGTACCCGGTGCCGGCCACCATCGACATCATCGCCGCCCGCGAGGAGATCCGAGCCGGCGACCGCCTGCTGCCCGAGCCGCCTCGCCAACTGGTGAGCTACGTGCCGCGCGCCCCGGCGCACACCATCGCCGACGGCCGCATCGTCTCGGTCTACGGCAACGCGGTGCAGTTCGCGGCCCAGAACCAGGTCGTGGCCATCAACAAGGGCACCATCGACGGGATCGAGAACGGCCATGTGCTGGCCATCCTCAAGAACGGCGAAACCGTCATCGACAAGACCGGCGCCGTCAAGGAGACGCTGAAGCTGCCGAACGAGCGCATCGGCCTCCTGATGGTGTTCCGTCCCTTCGAGCGGGTGTCGTACGCGCTGGTGCTCGAGATCAACGACGCACCCCGTATCGGCGACCTGCTGGTCAACCCCTGACGCCGGCCCCGCCGTCGCGTGGAACGTGACGAACTCGCAGGCTGGCTGCGGCTCACGCTGACGCCGGGCATCGGCAACACGGCCGCGCGCAGACTGCTGGCGGCCTTCGGCCTGCCCTGCGATGTCTTTGCACAACCGGCGGCGGCGCTCCGGCAGATCGTGCCCGAGGCGCAGGCCAATGCCTTGCTGCAGGCGCCGGACGAGCTCGGTGCCCTGCTCGACCGCACCGTCGAATGGCTTCAGCGCATCGAGCCGCAGGGCGCGACGCACCGCATTCTCACGCTGGCGGACGCCGCTTATCCGGGCTCTCTGCTCGAGATGGCCGATCCGCCCCTGATGCTCTACCTGATCGGGCCCGCGCCGCTCGAGCTCGCCCAGTTGGGCCGCAGCGTCGCGATGGTGGGCAGCCGCAACCCCACGCCGCAGGGCGTCTCGAATGCGCGCGCCTTCGCCCGGAGCTTCGGCGAGGCTGGAATCGCGGTCGTGTCGGGGCTGGCGCTGGGCATCGACGGCGCGGCCCACGAGGGCGCGCTGGAGGCGGCGACCGATTTGCTCTGGCCGGCGACGGTGGCGGTGGTCGGCACGGGGCTGGACCGCGTCTACCCCGCCCGTCATCGCGCGCTCGCACAGCGCATCGCCGAGCGCGGGCTGATCGTGAGCGAGTTCCCGCTGGGCACGCCGCCCCTCAACCAGAACTTCCCGAAGCGCAACCGAATCATCGCCGGCCTGTCGCGCGGCACGCTGGTGGTGGAGGCGGCGCTGCAGTCGGGTTCGTTGATCACCGCACGGCTCGCCAGCGAGCAGGGCAGGGAGGTGTTCGCCATCCCCGGGTCCATCCATTCGCCGCAGTCGCGCGGCTGCCACGCTCTGATCCGCCAGGGCGCCAAGCTGGTCGAGACGGTCGGCGACGTGCTCGAGGAGCTGCGCTTCGATGCCGCCGCCCCTCCACCCGCGCCAGCCCCGCAGAACGAGCCCGCCTCGCTCCCCGGAGGCCTGCTGCACGCCATGGGCTACGACCCGGTGAGCCTGGACGCGCTGTGCGCGCGCACCGGCCACCCGGTCGCCGCACTGCAGGTTCAGCTATTGGAGCTGGAGCTCGCCGGTCACGTGGCCCGGCTGCCCGGCGCCCTGTTTCAGCAAATCGCCCAAGGCTGAGCCCTGTCGGCGCCGCGTTCCGGCAACGCAACTGCGCCGACGCGGAGCTGGGCTATATTGGGCCCATGTTCGAAGTGCTCGTGTACGTGTACGAAAACTACTGGCGCGGTGATGCCTGCCCCGAGTCCGGCCAACTGGGCCGCAAGCTCAGCGCACAAGGCTTCGACCCGCAGGAGATCCGCGACGCCCTGCACTGGCTGGACGGCCTGAGCCTTGCCACCCAAGGCATCCAGCTCACGCGCCATGCCGACGGCACCAGCGCCACCGTGAGCCGGGAAGGCCCGGCTGCGCTTCCCGAATCACCCCGGTCGATGCGCGTCTACTCGATGGCCGAGCAGGAGCATCTGGGCGCAGAGTGCCTGGGCTTCATCAGCTTCCTCGAATCCTCCGGCGTGCTGCCGGCCAGCCTGCGCGAGATCGTGATCGAGCGCGCGATGGCCACCACGGGCGATCCGCTGGAGTTGGACGAACTCAAGATCATCGTGCTGATGGTGCACTGGAGCACCGGCATCGAGCCCGACGCGTTGGTGCTCGACGAGCTCTGCGACGACACGCTGAACCGCATCGCCCACTGAGCTCCGCGCTCAGTTCAGCAGCCGTTCGGGATTCGCGTCGAGCTTGGCCAGCGCTTCGCGGGTGGCGCGCACCGTGAGCGTCTCTTCCTCGGCCGGCACCAGCAGCCCCGCCTGCAGGTAAGAAGCCAGCCGTCCCACCTGGATCAGGAAGCTGCGCCCATCGCTGGAGGCGAACAGGTGCAATTGCTTGCGCTCGCTGCGCCAGACGAACTGGACTTGGCTCACCCGGTCGTTGTGATCGAGCATGAACCAGGTGCCCACCTGCAACTCGTGCGCCCACTGGAGCATGTCCTCGCCGACCTTGTTGCCGGTGTCGGGGACGATCTCGAGCGAGGCGGCATCCACCCCGAGCAGAAGCTCGATGCTGGCGGCATCCAGCGGGAGGTCGGTCGCATCGCCCTCGTCGGTGACGAAGTCCTCGAGGTTGGCCAGACGCTTGGCCATGGCCTCGATCTTGGCGGGCGGGATGGCCTCGGTCTTGGAGAGGAAAGCATCGGAAAGCGTCGACCCGATGGTCTTGATCTGCGCCTCCTGCGGCTCGCCCTCGATGCCCAGCAGGCTCATGCCCTGGCGCAGGCGCTGCAGCAGCTGCGGCAGATCCTGGATGACGCGGGCGCGGTCGTTGCGGTTGGGCTTGGCGCTTGCGGCCCACACCAGGTCGGAGGCCGCACGCTTGAGGGTGACGGTCTGCTCGTCCTGGGCACCGTAGCGCAGGGCGGCGATGGCCAGCACTTCCGCCCAGATCTTGAACAAGAACTCGCGGATCTCCTCGCGCACCGGCATGTCGTTGAGCATCTTGCGCAACTCGATGGTGTACTGGATCGCCATCGTCTCCTTCTGCTCGACCTGCTGCGCCACGCTCATCAGCCGCTGGGTGGCGTCGCTCTGCGTCAAGTACTTGTTCAGGAAGGCGACGAATTCATCGAACACCAGCTTGAAGACGCGCTGGCCGGTCTCGGGGTACTGCTCGATCACCTGCACCACGCGCCGGATCTCGCCCTCCAGCGCACTGCCCGAGATGGCGGCGGCGTCGAAGCCCATCACGCAGGAGCCCATGCGGTCGATCAGCATGCGCGCCGGGTGCTGCAGCGTGCCGAAGAATTCCGGCTCGGCAATCGCCACCCGCAGCACCGGCATCTGGAGGCGAGCGAACCACACGCGCGCCGAAAAGGGGATGCGCTCCTCGGCCAGAATGGCCTGGAACATCAGCGCAACGATCTCGACCGTGGCCTTGTCGGCCGTGGTCGGCGCCTTTTTCTTGAGCTCGCTGGTGCGCCGACGCAGCTCGGCGGCAGTTTGGTGGATGGCCGTGGCCTCTTCGCCGACCACGTACTGGGAGGCCATCACCTGGTAGGCCGCCTCGGCGTCGGCGATGGCCGCGGCGAAGGCCGGCGCGGCCAGACCGATCGGGCCGCCACCGCCTCCCGCACCGCTGCCCCCACCGCCCAAGGCGCCGGCCCCAGGGCCCTGGG
>DATFFA010000168.1:0-7859 GCA_035250605.1 Variovorax sp.
AGAAGGTGCAGGAGCTGCGCGGCTACGACGCGGTGACGCGCATCGCCAACGCGCCGGAGTTCATCAAGGGGGTGGTGAACCTGCGCGGGATCATCGTTCCGATCATCGACATGCGCATCAAGTTCGCACTGGGCACGCCGAGCTACGACCAGTTCACGGTGGTGATCGTGCTGAACATCGGCGGCCGCGTGGTGGGGATGGTGGTGGACAGCGTGTCGGACGTGATCACGCTGACGGCGCAGCAGATCAAGCCGGCGCCGGAGATGGGTTCGTCGCTGGACACGGACTACCTGATCGGGCTGGGCACGCTGGAGGAGCGGATGCTGATCCTGGTGGACATCGACAAGCTGATGTCGAGCGAGGAGATGGGCCTGGTCGAGAAGATCGCGGCCTGAGAGCGTGTTCGAGCTGAAGGCCGCAGAGCCGAGCCTCGGCGGATTCTTTCCCCCTACCGGAAACTCATGATGAAGTTCTTTTCCAATCTCCGCATCGGCACGCGGCTGGCGCTGGGCTTCGGCCTGGTGCTCGCACTGACGGTGATCGCCTCCACGGTCGCGCTGGTCAGCGCCAAGAAGAATGCGGAGGCCACCCGCCAGATGATGGAGAGCCCTCTGGCCAAGGAGCGGCTGATCTCCGACTGGTACGTGCTGACCTACTCGGCCATCGCGCGCACCGCGATGATCGCCAGGACCACCGATGCCAGCTTGCCCGTCACCTTTGCCGACGTCATCTCCGACAGCGTGAAGAAGGGCAGCGAGACCATGGCCAAGGTCGAGGCCCTCCTGGTGACCGAGGAGGAGAAGGCCACCTTCAAGTCCATCGTCGAGCTGCGCGCCAAGTACCAGGCGGCCAAGGACGCGGTGCAGAAGGCCAAGGCCGGCGGCAACGCCCAAGAGACCGAGACGGTGTTCAAGGACGTCTTCCTGCCCGCCGCTAAGGCCTACGAGAGCCGCGTGCTGTCGCTGCTGGCGCTGGAGCGCCAGGCCATCGACGAGATGAGCCGTGCCATCGACGCGGCGAACGCGAGCGGCTTCAACCTGCGCTTCCTGATGGCGGCGCTCACGCTGCTGGTCGGCGGCGCCTGCTCCTTCCTGATCGGGCGCAGCATCACCCGGCCGCTGGGCCAGGCCGTCAAGGTCGCCGAGACGGTGGCGAGCGGCGATCTCGGCGCCCGGATCGAGGTGCAGTCGCGCGACGAGACCGGCCAGCTCATGCATGCACTCAAGAACATGAACGAGAGCCTGGCGCGCGTGGTGGGGCAGGTGCGCGCCGGCACCGACACCATCGCCACCGCCTCGGGCCAGATCGCCGCGGGCAACCACGACCTGTCCTCGCGCACCGAAGAGCAGGCCAGCTCGCTGGAAGAGACCGCGGCCTCGATGGAGGAGCTGACCTCCACCGTCAAGCAGAACGCCGACAACGCGCGCCAGGCGAACCAGCTCGCGCTGTCGGCCTCGGAGGTGGCGGTCAAGGGCGGCAGCGTGGTCTCGCAGGTGGTGGACACCATGGGGTCCATCAATGCCTCGTCCAGGAAGATCGTCGACATCATCGGCGTGATCGACGGCATCGCCTTCCAGACCAACATCCTGGCGCTGAATGCCGCGGTGGAAGCCGCACGCGCCGGCGAGCAAGGGCGCGGCTTCGCGGTGGTGGCCTCGGAGGTGCGCAACCTGGCGCAGCGCTCCGCCGCCGCCGCCAAGGAGATCAAGGCGCTGATCGGCGATTCGGTGGACAAGGTCGAGGAGGGCAGCAAGCAGGTGGCCGAGGCCGGCCGCACCATGGAAGAGATCGTCGACAGCGTCAAGCGCGTGACCGACATCATGGGCGAGATCACGGCGGCCAGCCACGAGCAGACGCAGGGCATCGAGCAGGTCAACCAGGCCATCAGCCAGATGGACCAGGTGACGCAGCAGAACGCGGCACTGGTGGAAGAGGCCTCGGCCGCCGCCCAGTCCATGCAGGAGCAGGCGGCCAGCCTGGTCGAGGCGGTGGGCGTGTTCAAGCTGGGCCACGACGAGGCCGCGGCGGCGGTGTTGGCGCAGGTGCAGGCCGGCAGCCGTGGGACCGCTCCCAAGGCGAATACCGCAGGCGCAGGCGAAGCTCGTCCAGTGAATCGCGCAGCCCTGCCGCCGAAGCGTGCCGTGGCGGCGCTGAAAGGCGCAGCCCCCAGGACGGCCGCGACGCCGCCCAAGGCACTGCCGGCCCGCCACGCGCCGCCGGCGCAGACCGCAAGCACGGCGCCGTCAGGCGACTGGACCGAGTTCTAGGCCTCAAATCGAAGCCCGGCTTGCCGATAAATCCCAGGTCCGGCCCCCCTTCGCGGGCCGCCCATGAAGGAAGAAGAAAAATGCAGTGGTTCCAAGAGCTTCGTGTCGGCGTGAAGCTGATCCTCGCCTTCCTGGTCGTCGCGGCGCTCGGTGCCGTGGTCAGCGCGCTCGGCATCTTTCACATGAGCCGGATCAACGCCTCGACCGGGCGGCTCTACCACCACGAGATGCGCACGCTCGAGGCGGCACAGGCGGCCAACATCCACCTGCTGTACGCCAGCCGGGCGCAGATGGGCCTGCTGTCGGCCTCCACCAAGGGCGAGCGCAATGCCGGCATCGCCGAGCTCAAGAAGGCCGGCGCCGAGCTGGCCGAGCGCATGGCCGAGATCAAGCCGGTGCTGGTGGAAAGCGAGGAGGGCAGCAAGCTCTACCAACGGTACGAGGCGCTGGTGCAGCCGCTGCGCAAGCGCATGGGCGACTTCGTCGAGCTGATCTCGAAGCAGTCGCTGGACAGCTCGCAGTTCGACGGCCGTGTGTCCGAAGACAGCGCGCAGCTGTTGAAGGATTCGCGCGCGGTCGAAGAGGTGCTGTCCCAGATGGTGGCCCACAGTGACGGCATGGCCAAGGCCAGCCTGGAAAGCGCCGAGAGCACCTTCAAGACCTCGCGCCTGCTGATGCTGGTCGTGGCCCTGGTGGGCCTGGTCGCCAGCGTGGGGCTGGGCATGGTCGTGGCCCGCCTGCTGTCGCGCCAGCTCGGGGGCGAGCCGGCCTATGCGGCGAACGTGGTGGGCCGCATCGCCGACGGCGATCTCACGGTCGGCGTGGAGGCGCAGCAGGCTGGCCAGGGCAGCGTGCTGCACTCGATCAAGCAGATGCAGGACCAGCTGACCGAGGTGGTGGTCAAGATCAAGCATTCGAGCGATGCCATCGCCACCGCCTCGGGCGAGATCGCATCGGGCAACCAGGACTTGTCCTCGCGCACCGAGGAGCAGGCGAGCTCGCTGCAGCAGACGGCCGCCTCGATGGAAGAGCTGACCTCCACCGTCAAGCAGAACGCGGACAACGCGCGCCAGGCGAACCAGCTCGCGCTGTCGGCCTCCGAAGTGGCGGTGAAGGGCGGCAATGTGGTGGGGCAGGTGGTGAGCACCATGGCCTCGATCAATGCCTCGTCGAAGAAGATCGTCGACATCATCGGCGTGATCGACGGCATCGCCTTCCAGACCAACATCCTGGCGCTCAATGCCGCGGTGGAAGCCGCGCGCGCCGGCGAGCAAGGGCGCGGCTTCGCGGTGGTGGCCTCCGAAGTGCGCAACCTGGCGCAACGCTCCGCTGCCGCCGCCAAGGAGATCAAGGGCCTGATCGACGACTCGGTCGGCAAGGTCGATGTTGGCAGCGCGCTGGTGGGCGAAGCCGGCAAGACCATGGAAGAGATCGTGGGCAGCATCCGCCGGGTGACCGACATCGTCGGCGAGATCAGCGCGGCGAGCCACGAGCAGACGCAAGGCATCGAGCAGATCAACCAGGCCATCACTCAGATGGACCAGGTGACGCAGCAGAACGCGGCGCTGGTGGAAGAAGCCGCGGCCGCGGCGCAGTCGATGCAGGAGCAGGCCGGCAGCCTGGTACGGGCCGTGAGCGTGTTCCGCCTCGCCGCCTGAGGCTCGGGGCCCGGGTCCTCCCTTCAGCTTCGGCCGCCGCAGCCGATAAACAGGAAAGGGCCTCGGCCACCGCGCCGCCGCCTCCGTCCAGAACAAGCATCTCTACAGGTAAAGACCCATGTCGATGTTCCATACCGGCCTGACCGGCCTGAGCGTGGCACGCAGCGCGCTCATGACCACGGCGCACAACACGGCCAACGTGTACACGACCGGCTACAGCCGCCAGACCTCCGTGATCGCGACCAACAGCGCCATCGGCCTGGCCTCGGGCTTCGTCGGCACCGGCGCCCGCGTCACCACGGTGGCGCGCAGCTACGACGCGTACCTCACCTCCCAGCTCAACGGCGCCGAGGCGTCGGGCGCGGCGCTGGCCAGCTACAACGCCCAGATCAGCCGCATCGACTCGCTGCTGGCCGACAAGACCTCCGGCCTCACGCCGTTGATGCAGAGCTTCTTCGCCGGCGTGCAGGGCGTGGCCAACACGCCGGCCGACCCGGCGGCGCGGCAGCAGCTCATCAGCGCCGCGCAATCGCTGGCCAACAAGTTCCGCGCCACCGACCAGTACCTGAGCGACCTCAACACCTCCGTCAACGAGCAGATCCAGGGCAGCGTGGGCGAGATCAACACCTACGCCAGGCAGATCGCCACCCTCAACCACCAGATCGGCCAGATGAGCGCGGTGGCCGGCGGCCAGCCGCCCAACGACCTGCTCGACCAGCGCGACCAGCTGGTCAACCAACTGGGCAAGCTGGTGGACGTGAAGGTGCTGGAGCAGGACGGCGGCAAGTACAACGTCTTCATCGGCAACGGCCAGTCGCTGGTGCTGGGCGACCAGGCGATGTCGCTCAAGGCGGGCCCCTCGGCGGCCGACCCGACGCGCACGGCGCTGTCGCTGGTGGGCATCAACGGCACGGCCACCGAGCTGGCCGACGGCGTGTTCGCCGGCGGCTCGATCGGCGGCCTGATGGCCTTCCGCAACGAGACGCTCAGCACGTCGCAGAACGCGATCGGCCGCCTCGCCATCGCGCTCACCAGTACCTTCGACGAGCAGCACAAGCTGGGTGTCGACCTCAACGGCGTGCTGGGCACCGACTTCTTCTCGAAGGCCGCGCCGGGCGTTTTCACCAACGCCCACAACACCGGCGACATGGTGATCGGCGCCAGCATCGCAGACCCCTCGCAGCTGAGCATCAGCGACTACTCGGTGGAGGTGAAGGACGTGGCGGGCACGCCGACCTGGTCGGTGACGCGGCTCACCGACAAGCAGGTGATCGGCAGCTACACCGCCTTCCCCATCAGCTTCGACGGCGTGAGCCTGAGCGTGGCCAGCGGCACGGCCCAGGCCGGCGACCGCTTCCTGGTGCAGCCCACGCGCACCGGCGCGCGCGACGTCGACGTGCTGGTGCTCGATCCGGCCAAGGTGGCCGCGGCTTCGCCGCTGATCGCGGGCAATACCGCGGGCAACCGGGGCAGCGGCGCACTGGGCGCGCCAACCGTCGACGCAACCTACCCGGCCGCGCCGCTCGCAGCGCCGGTGACCTTGAGCTACGACGCCGCGGCCGGCACGCTCGGCGGCTTTCCGGCGACCTCCGCCGTGACCGTGACCCAGGCCGATGGAACGTCGACCACCTACGCGGCCGGCACGGCCGTGCCCTACACCGCAGGCGCCTCGATGAGCTTCGACGGCATCACCGTCAAGATGACCGGGGCCCCGGCCGACGGCGACACCTTCACCGTCCGCAAGAATACCGGCGGCGTCTCCGACGGCAGCAACGCGCTGCTGCTGGGCGCGCTGCAGAAGAAGGCCGTCATGGACAGCGGCACCTCCACCTTCGGCAGCGCCTTTGCGCAGCTGGTGAGCGCGGTGGGCAACCGCACCATGGAGATCCGCACCGCCGAAGCCACGCAGACCAGCGTGACGGAACAGATCCGCGCCAGCCGCGACGCGATCTCGGGCGTGAACCAGGACGAGGAAACCGCCAACCTGCTGATGTACCAGCAGATGTACCAGGCCAACGCCAAGGTCATCCAGACCGCTTCGGACATGTTCGCCGCCATTCTCGGCATCAGCGGCTGAGAACGCCGCAAGCCCAACCCTTTCAGGAGTCGCGATGCGCATCGGCACCCAATCCTTCTACAACCAGAGCATGAACGGCATCGGTTCGCAGCAGCAGCAGCTGTTCCGCATCCAGCAAAAGCTCTCCGCCGGCACCAAGTTCCTGACCCCGGCCGACGACCCGGTGGCCGCGGCGCGCGCGCTCGGCGTTTCGGACACGCTCGCGCAGTCCTCGCAGTACGCGACCAGCCGCGACCGCGCGACGCTCTCCCTGTCGCGGGAAGAGGACGCGCTCAAGTCCGCCACCGAGATCCTGCAGAACGTCAAGACCCTGGTGGTGCAGGCCGGCAACGGCACGCTGTCCGATGCCGACCGCGCCTCGCTGGCCATCGCCATCCAGAGCAACATCGACCAGTTGGTGAACGTGGCCAACGCCGACGACGGCAACGGCCAGTTCCTGTTCGCCGGCTTCAAGAGCGCCAGCCCGCCCTTCGTGGGGCAGACCGGCGGCGGCGTCCAGTACATGGGCGACCAGGGACAGCGCCTGATCCAGATCGACGTCTCGCGGCAGATGGCCATCACGGACGACGGCCGCAGCGTGTTCCAGTCGGTGCAGGGCAGCGCGGGCTACGTCACCAGCGCGGGCGCCGGCAACACCGGCTCGGGCGTGTTCGGCGCGGTCGGCGTGACCGATGGCACGGCGCCGCTCTATGGCAAGGACTTCAGCATCGGCTTCGCCGGCGGCAACTACACGGTGACCACCAACGACACGCCGCCCGTGGTGGCGGCCACCGGCGCCTACACCACCGGCACGCCGATCAGCTTCGGCGGCGTGCAGATCAGCATGAGCGGGACGCCGGCCGACGGCGACACCTTCCAGGTCTCGACCGCCCGGAACGCCGGCACCGACATCTTCGCGTCCCTCGGCCATGTGGTGAGCGCGCTGCGCCAGCCGGTCGCCGGCGGCGGCGCGAGCGCGCAGGCAGCGCTGCAGAACGCGCTCTCCACGGCCAACGTGAAGATCACTCATGCGCACGACAACGTGCTGACCATCCGCTCCTCCGTCGGCTCGCGCATGAACGAGATCGATGCGCTCGATGCCGCGGGCGGCGCGCGCGACCTGATCGACAAGGCCTATCTTTCGGACCTGCAGGACCTGGACCCGGCGGCGGCGATCTCGGAATTCTTGCAGCGGCAGACCTCGCTGCAAGCGACGCAGCAGACCTTTGCGCGCCTGCACGGGATGGCGTTGTTCAACTACCTGTGAGCCGGGGCGCGCCGCTGCGGCGCGTTGCGTGCGGCCGGAAAGCCCGTGCGACTTGGCGAGGCCGGCTCCGTCACTCGAAGCTGACGCGCGTGGCGACGAGCACGCCGTTCACCACCCGCGACCCTTCGATGTTGACATTGACGCCGTTGCCGAGGTTGGCCACCGTCCCGTTGACGAACACCACGCCCGGGCCGCTGGCGTCGACGGGCTGGCCTTTCACCCGGAAGCTTGCCGCCGAGCTGAAGTTGCCGACGGTGCCGATCAGGGTGAAGGACGCGGGTCCGCCGGTGCCCGGCACGTGGCGAATCTTGAGCTTGGAAGCCTGGAGGATGCCGTTGGACATGACGCCGCCGACCGCCACCTTGACGCCGTTGCCGACCGCGCTGGCCAGCCCGCCGGTGATCTGCGCCGAAGCGGCGTTCACCGGAACGCCGAGCACGCGCAAGGACCCCAGCCCGGCGTAGTCGGTGACGAGGCCGGCGAGCTGCACCGGCGTGGCGTTCGCCCTCGGCACCGGATACCACCACTGCACGAGGGTGGCGGGCAAGCGGCCCGGCAGCACGGTGTTGGCGCGCACGCGCACCAGCGTGCCATCGGCCAGCGCGCTGCCG
>DATFFA010000169.1:0-5165 GCA_035250605.1 Variovorax sp.
CGGCGGTGTCGACGGCGCCCGCTGCGGCCGCGCCGGCCCCGGCATCCGCCGCTGCCGTGCCGCTCGCGAAGCTCTCGCTGAGCGTCAACGGCCAGGCTCGTACCCTCGAGCTCGATACGCGGGTGACCTTGCTCGACGCACTGCGCGAGCACCTGCACCTGACCGGCACCAAGAAAGGCTGCGACCACGGGCAGTGCGGCGCCTGCACCGTGATCGTCGACGGCAGGCGCATCAACGCCTGCCTGACGCTCGCCGTCATGCACGAGGGCGCGCAGGTCACCACCATCGAAGGTCTGGGCACGCCGCAGCGCATGCATCCGATGCAGGCCGCATTCGTCAAGCATGACGGCTACCAGTGCGGCTACTGCACGCCCGGCCAGATCTGCTCGGCCGTCTCGGTCCTCGACGAGATCAAGCGCGGGGTCCCCAGCCACGTGAGCGCCGATCTCACGGCCCGTCCTCTGCTTTCCGCCGAAGAGCTGCGCGAGCGCATGAGCGGCAACATCTGCCGCTGCGGCGCCTACTCCAACATCGTCGACGCCATGACGGAAGTGGCGGGGAGCAGAACATGAAGCCGTTCACCTACGAGCGGGCGCAATCCCCGGCGCAGGCCGCCGCCGCCGTCGCACGGAGCCCGGGTGCCAAGTTCATCGCCGGCGGCACCAACCTGCTGGACCTGATGAAGCTGCAGATCGAGGCGCCGACGCACCTGGTCGACGTGAACGGTCTGGCCCTCGACAAGATCGAGCCGACGGGCGAGGGCGGCTTGCGCATCGGTGCCCTGGTGCGCAACACCGACCTGGCCGCCGACGAGCGCGTGCGGCGCGACTACGGCGTGCTGTCCCGTGCGCTGCTGGCCGGCGCCTCCGGCCAGTTGCGCAACAAGGCAAGCACCGCGGGCAACCTGCTGCAGCGCACGCGCTGCCCCTATTTCTATGACACGGACCAGCCCTGCAACAAGCGCCAGCCCGGAAGCGGCTGCAGCGCCATGGGCGGTGCGAGTCGCCAGCTCGCGGTGATCGGCTCGAGCAAGGCCTGCATCGCAACGCACCCCAGCGACATGGCCGTGGCCATGCGCGTGCTCGACGCAGCCGTCGAGACCGTACGCCCCGATGGCCGCACACGCGTGATCCCGATCGCCGATTTCCACCGCCTCCCCGGCGACACGCCGCACATCGAGACGGCGCTGGAGCGTGATGAACTGATCACCGCCGTCACGCTGCCACGGCCGGTCGGCGGCGCCCACATCTATCGCAAGGTTCGCGACCGCGCTTCCTATGCCTTCGCGCTCGTTTCCGTCGCGGCGATCGTGCAGCGCGACGGGTCGGGCCGGGTGGCACTGGGCGGCGTGGCCCACAAGCCGTGGCGCGTCGAGGCGGCGGAGGCCGCGATGCCGCAGGGCGCCAAGGCGGTGACGGCGCAGCTGCTGGCCGGTGCGCAGCCGTCCCACGAGAACGCATTCAAGTTGCCACTGGCCGAGCGCACGCTGGCCGCCGCGCTGCTGCAGGCGAGGAGCTGATCATGAAATTCGACACCCCCGCCACAACCAACCCGATCGATCAGCTGAAGGTGATCGGCAAGCCCACCGACCGCATCGACGGCCCCCTCAAGACCACGGGCACCGCGCCCTACGCGTACGAGCGGCACGATGTGGCGCCCAACGCGGCCTATGGCTACGTGGTCGGCGCCGGCATTGCGAAGGGCCGTATCGCGTCGATGGACCTGGCCTCCGCCCGTGCGGCGCCGGGCGTGCTCGCGATCGTCACCTCGCGCAATGCCGGCAAGCTCGGCAAGGGCGACTTCAACACGGCCAAGCTCCTGGGCGGGCCGGAGATCGACCACTACCACCAGGCGGTGGCACTCGTCGTCGCGAACACCTTCGAACAGGCGCGTGCCGCGGCGCAGCTGGTGCGCATCGAATACACACGGTCGCCGGGGCGCTTCGATCTGGCCGCAGAGAAGGACGCGGCGCAATTGCCCAATCCGAACCCCTTCTCCGGTGAGCCGGAAACGAAAGTGGGTGATTTCGGCGGCGCCTTCGCCGCGGCCCCGGTGCAGTTGGATGCGACCTACACCACGCCCGACGAGTCGCACGCGATGATGGAGCCGCACGCCTCGGTGGCCGCCTGGAAGGGAGACAAGCTCACCGTCTGGACATCGAACCAGATGATCGCCTGGGGCGTCGGCGATCTGGCCAAGACGCTCGGCATTCCCCAGGCCAATGTCCGACTGGTCTCGCCCTTCATCGGTGGCGGCTTCGGCGGCAAGCTGTTCGTGCGCGCGGATGCGGTGCTCGCCGCGCTCGGCGCGCGGGCCGCCCGTCGGCCGGTGAAGGTCGCGCTTCAGCGGCCGCTGATGATGAACAACACCACGCACCGGCCAGCCACCATCCAGCGCATCCGCATCGGTGCCACCCGCGACGGCAAGATCACCGCCATGGCCCACGAGGGCTGGTCCGGCGACCTGCCGGGCGGACAGGCGGAGACAGCGGTCAATCAGACCCGGCTGCTGTACGCCGGCGCGAACCGCCTGACGACCACGCGGCTGGCGGTGCTGGATCTGCCCGAGGGCAACGCCATGCGCGCTCCCGGCGAGGCGCCGGGCATGATGGCGCTGGAGATCGCCATGGACGAGATGGCCGAAAAGCTGGGTCTCGACCCGCTCGAGTTTCGAGTGCGCAACGACACCCAGGTCGATCCCGAGAAGCCGGAGCGCCCGTACTCCCAACGCAAGTTGATCGAATGCATGCGCACCGGGGCCGAGCGCTTCGAATGGAGCAAGCGCAACGCGCGGCCGGGACAGCAGCGCGACGGCCGCTGGCTCGTGGGCATGGGCATGGCCGCGGCATTCCGAAACAACCTGCTGACGAAGTCGGCCGCGCGCGTGCGCCTGGACAACCGGGGCATCGTGACGGTGGAAACCGACATGACCGACATCGGAACCGGGACGTACACCATCATTGCGCAGACCGCCGCCGAAACGATGGGCGTGCCGCTGCAGAAGGTGCTCGTGCGCCTCGGCGACTCGTCCTTTCCCGTCTCGGCCGGCTCGGGCGGGCAGTGGGGTGCCAACAATTCGACCTCCGGCGTCTACGCCGCCTGCATGAAGCTGCGCGAGGCCGTGGCGAGGAAGCTTGGCATCGCGGCGGCGGGCGACGCGGAGTTCTCGGACGGCATGGTGCGCGCCGGCGAGCGCGCGGTGCCGCTCGCCGAGGCGGCCGGCCCGAACGGCCTGGTCGCCGAGGACGGCATCGAATACGGTGATCTCGACAAGAAGTACCAGCAGTCCACCTTCGGCGCCCATTTCGTGGAGGTCGGCGTCGACGCCGCGACCGGCGAGATCCGGGTGCGGCGCATGCTCGCCGTGTGTGCCGCCGGGCGCATCCTGAACCCCAAGTCCGCCCGCAGCCAGGTGATCGGCGCCATGACGATGGGCGTCGGAGCGGCGCTGATGGAGGACCTCGCGCTCGACAAGCGGCACGGCTTCTTCGTCAACCACGACCTGGCGGCGTACGAAGTGCCGGTGCATGCCGACATTCCCCACCAGGAAGTGATCTTCCTGGACGAGACGGACCCGATCTCTTCGCCCATGAAGGCCAAGGGTGTGGGGGAGCTCGGCATGTGCGGCGTCGCTGCCGCGGTGGCCAATGCGGTCTACAACGCGACGGGCATCCGCGTGCGCGAGTATCCGATCACGCTCGACAAGTTGCTGGATCGCCTGCCGCCGGTGGCGTGACCGGAGCACGTCCGGCTGCAATGGAAAATTCAAAAGCCAGGTCCGGGCACGAGGGAGCATGCATGCTGGAGAGGGTTCAGGAGCAATTGATCGGCGCCATCAGCCGATGGACCGAAGGAAAGGAAGAGTGCCCGACCGCGGTCCCGAACCTGCTGCTGTTCAGGCGAGAGGCACCCTCCGAGCCTTGTCTTTGCATCTTGGGGCCCAGCATCGTTCTCGTCGTCCAGGGGGCGAAGCAGCTGCTGATCGGCGACCGCGCCTATGTGTACGACCCTCGGCGCTTCCTGATCGCATCGCTGGACCTGCCGGCCAGTTCGCAGATTCTCGAAGCCAGTCCGCAGAAGCCTTGCCTGGGACTGGTGTTCGGGCTGGATCTGCGCGTCACGGCCGAGCTCATTGCCCAAGGCGGATTGTCCGCGCCCCGCGAGCCTGCCGAAGACGGCAGCGCGGCGCTCGGCACGATCAGCCTGCCCGTGCTGGAACCCTTCAGCCGGCTGCTCGCGATGCTCGACGAGCCCCGGTCCCTTCCGGTGCTGGCGCCGCTCATCGAGCGCGAGATCCACTACCGGCTGCTCACCAGCGACCGGGCGGCACGGCTTTGGCAGGTCGCCTCGGCCGGCAGCCAGAGCCAGCGCATCGTCCGGGCGACCGGCTGGCTGAAGGCGAACTTCTCGCAGCCGCTGCGCATCGACGAACTCGCCGCCCACGTGCAGATGAGCGTGTCGAGGCTGCACCATCACTTCCGCCAGCTCACGTCGATGAGCCCGCTGCAGTACCAGAAGTGGCTGCGCCTGAATGAAGCAAGGCGCCTGATGCTGAACGAGCGCTTCGATGCCGCCAGCGCAGCCTTCCACGTCGGCTACGAAAGCCCCTCGCACTTCAGCCGCGAGTACAGCCGTGCCTTCGGCATGCCGCCCAAGCGGGACGTCGAGGGCCTGCGCCTCAAGGGCGACCACGGGCCTTAGCGCGAGGCTCCCGTCGATCTGCTTCGACGCAACTGCGAGCGCAACCACGCAGCCAGGTCGGCCAGCACCTGATTGCCCACCGGCGACACCGCGGTGAAGTGAATGCAGGCGTGGATGGCACTGGCGTAGTGGCGGTGCTCGGTCGGCACGCCGGCCTGCGCAATGCGCAGCGCCAGCGCGTGGCCTTCGTCGCGCAGCGGGTCGTGGCCCATGGTTGCCAGCCAGGTGGGCGGCAGGGTGTCCAGTGCCTGCGCGTGCAACAAGGCGAAATCGGGGTGCCGCGCCAGCGCCTGGCGCCCGCCGAGGTAGCAGTCGATGAACCATCGCATGACGCCGGTCGTGAGGAACTTGCCTTCGCCGTTCTCGACCATCGAAGGGCTCGGTTCGCCGTAGTGCTGGGCAACGGGATAGATGAGGCCCAGCGCTCGCGGTGTGACCGCACCGGCGGCACGCAGCGCCGCCACG
>DATFFA010000170.1:0-7405 GCA_035250605.1 Variovorax sp.
GGTGGCGGCGCGGTCGGCGGACGTGCCGTCGGCGGGCAGGCGCACCAGCTCGAAGCGGCTGCTCGCGTCCTGCGATTCGCGCAGCAGGCGCACGAATTCCGCGTGGGCGGCGTTGTCGTCGGCCAGCAGCACCGTGAGCCCGGCGGCCTGGGCACCGGCGGCGAAAGCGGCCGCGCAGAGTACGCCCGCGATGGCACGCAACCCCCGAAGGAGCGCTGAGGAAGGATTCACGAGCATGAACAGCACCGTTGTGGTGATGAAGCCAATGTACGGACGCGGCTGTCTCCGCGCGATAAGGCAGAGGGCTTAGTTCGAACTGCGGGCGGGCGGATTGCACCGCTGGACGGCATCGGGTCGCGGCCGCTCGGCCTATGCCTTATTTCGTATGCAACCCCGGAACGGGCCGCAGGCGGCATCGGAGCGATGCGGCGCCGGCCGATTCCCTCAGGCGGCGGCCTGGCGCGCCGCTGCCAGCTGCGCCCCGATCGCCTGCCGCAGCAGCTTGGGCGACACCGGCTTGTAGAGCACGGCCACGCCGGCGCTCGCGACCTCGCGCAGGCGGTCGGGCTTGGTCTCGCCGGTCACCAGCAGGCGCGCGGTCGCCGCGCCGATGCCGCGCGGATGGCGCTCCAGAGCGGCCAGCACGTCCAGGCCGTTGTCGCCGCCCTGCAGCAGCAGGTCGCTCACCACCAGGTCGGGCGGCCGGTCCCAGCTGTCGGCGAAGGCCAGCGCCTCGGCACGCGTCTGCGCGGTCATCACCTCGGCGCCCCAGTTGCTGAGCACCACCTGAAGGCCTTCGAGGATGGTGCGCTCGTCATCGATCACCAGGGCACGCACATCGTGCAGGCTGGGCTCTTCGTCCATACCCAGCGTGGCCGGCAGCACGCCCGGCGCCGGCAGCGCAGGTTCGGCGCCACGCACCATGACGCGCACGCAGGTGCCCTTGTTCGGCTGCGAGCTCAGCTCGACGTGGGTGTTGAGCAGCGCCACCAGCCGCTGCACCGTGGCCAGGCCCAGGCCCATGCCCCTCGCGTCGCGGCCCTGGCGCGGCTGCGGCTCGACCTGGTAGAACTCCTCGAAGACGCGCGACTGGTGGTGTTCCGCGATGCCGACGCCCGTGTCCACCACGTCGATGCGCACGCTGCGCCCGCGCCGCCGGGCGCCGACCAGCACGCCCCCCTCGGTGGTGTGGCGCAGCGAGTTCGACACCAGGTTGTTGAGGATGCGCGAGAGCATCACGTAGTCGCTGCGCACCCACAGCTCGGTCTTGCGCACCACCAGCCGCAGGTTCTGCTGCTCGGCCACCGGCCGGAAGTTGCGGCTGATCTCGTCGAAGAGCTGGTCGAGCGGAAAGTCGGCCCACTGCGGCTGCAGCACGCCGGCATCGAGTTGCGAGAGGTTCAGCAGGCCCGAGAACAGGCGGTCCAGCGAGTCCACGCATTCGCGGATGTGACCGATGCGCTGCAGGCGCACCGGGTCGGTCTCGCCGTTGGCCAGGCCGTCGGAAAACAGCGTGAGCGCGTGCAGCGGCTGGCGCAGGTCGTGGCTGGCGGCGGCCAGCAGGCGGGTCTTGGCCTGGCTCGCCACCTCCAGCTGCTGGTTCTTGCTCGCCAGCTCGGCCGTGGCCTTGGCGATGCGGCTCTCGAGCATGGCGCGGCTTTCCGACAGCGCGGCGGCCGCTTCGTTGAAGCCGTGCTGCAGCCGCCGCACCTCGGCCGTGCCCTCGACCGCCACCTGCACTTCCTCGCCGGCGCCCAGGCGGTCCACCGCCTCGCCGAGCGCCTGAATGGGCGCGCTGATGCGGCGCGCCGCCCACCAGCCGGCCAACCCCACGCCGACCAGGCTGGCGCCCAGCACCAGCACGACGTTGAGCCAGACCGAACGCTTGGCGCGCTCCACCGCATCCAGGCTGATCTCCACCATCACCTTGCCGGCATGCTTGCCGTCGTCGGCAACGATCGGCGCCACCACCTGCAGTCCTTCGCCGCGCCGGTGGTCCTCGGTCTCGGAGTTGGCCAGGATCTCGCCGTCATCGGACCAGATCTGCACCTGCTGCACGTGCGGCTGGTAGCTGCCGGACTGCGCGGTGCGCTGCATCGCGCGGCGGTCCATGCGCTGCAGTTGCGACTGCGCCACGGTGGCCACCTGAAGCGCCACCGTCTGGGCGTTGGCACGCATCAGCTCGGTCACGTTCGCGAGGTGCTGGCGCGTCAGCACGGCGATCGCGCCCAGCGTGGCCACGGTGGCGGGCAGGAGCGCCAGCAGCACCAGCTGCTGGGCCAGCGTCAGGCGCACCAGCAGGCGCAGGGCACGGAAAGGCCAGTTCATCGGCGTATCAGCGCCACGCCGGGCCGGCGGGCCCCGACTGAAGTACATGAACAGAGGAAAACGTCACGAAATCTGCCAAAGTTGGTTTCTAATTGTGTTCTCGACTGAACAGCTTTGACCAGCCCGTTGCCGCAGCTCCCTCAGCCAACGTGTTCCAGAAGAAGATGCAGGTCTCCGTCCATGGCGCCGATGGTGCTTCTTTCGTCCTACACGCCCGCCCCACTGCCGAGCGCCTGCGCATGATGGCATGGCGCGCGCTCGCGCTCCTGCGGCGCTGCGTCCTGCTCGCCTTGCTGGGCCTTGCGTCCGTGGCCCCGATGCGGGCGGCAGCCGCCGCGGACGACGCCCCGCTGCGCTTCGGCATCCTGCCGCTGGGCGGCGCCTTCGAGTCGCGCAACGACTGGGAGCCGCTGCTGGCGGATCTCAGCCGCGCCATCGGGCGGCCGGTCAGCATCCTCTCGGTCAACTCCTACGAGGCGCTCGAGCAGGCCATCCAACGCGACCAGGTCGACATGGCCTTTCTGTCGGGGAAGATGGCGCTCGACACGGTCACGCAGCGCCGCATGAGCGTGGTCGCCCAGGTCACGCGCCATGACGGCCTGCCGGGCTACCGCGCGCTGCTGCTCACGCGCAAGACCGGGCCCCGCACCACGCTCAAGGGCCTGCTGGCCGAGCCCGAGCGCTGGCGCCTGGCGCGCGGCGAGAGCCGTTCGCTGTCGGGCTTCGTCGTGCCGCAGCTGCAGCTTTTCTTGCCCAACCACATCGCGATGGAGACCCGCTTCGCCAGCGAGGTGGTGGGCACGCACCAGGCCACCGCCCTGGCCGTGGCCAACGGCGAGGCCGACGTGGCGACCAACAACACCGCCGACTTCGAGCGCTTCAAGCTCCAGTTTCCGGCCGAGGCCGAGCGCCTGCAGGTGATCTGGGAATCGGAGCTGATCCCGCATGCCCAGATCGTCGTTCGGCGCGAGTACGGCCCCGAGTTCCAGAAGAAGGTGCAGGCGTTCCTGGTCGAGTACGCGCGCGCCAAGGGTCCGCGCGGCGACGCCGAGCGGGCCGTGCTCAAGTCGCTGCACGACCTCGCGGGCTTCGTGGCGGCCGACAACAGCTCGCTGCTGCCTGCCGCCAAGCTGGCCTATCAACTGGCGCGCCAGAGCGCGATGAGCTCGCAATGGGTCAACGAGGCGGCTCGGCAGGCGCGGCTGCAGCGCATCGAGAACGGGTATGCCGAGCAGACGGCGGCCTTGCGCGGCAGCGGACGCTGAGGCCGGCGTGCGGCGGCGCCTCCTGTGCGCGTCGGCGCTGCTCGCCGTGCCGGGGGCCGCATGCTTCCCCCAGGGCGCTTCCGCCGACGCGGCCGTCCCCCTGCGCTTCGGCGTGCTGCCGATCGGCGGCGCCGTCGAATCGCGCGAGAGCTGGACGCCGCTCCTGGCCGACCTGAGCCGCGCCCTGGGCCGGCCGGTGAGCGTCCTGTCCGTGAGCTCCTACGAATCGCTGGACCGGGCGATCCGGCGCGGCGAGGTCGACTTCGCCCTGCTGTCCGCCAAGCTGGCGCTGGATGCCGTCGTGCAGCAGCGGATGCGCGTGGTGGCGCAGGTGAAGCGCCATGCCGGCCTTTCCCGGCATCGCGCCGTGCTGCTCGCGCGCAAGACCGGATCGCACCATTCGCTGGACGAGCTGCTGGCCGCGCCCGAGCGCTGGCGCCTGGCGCGTGGCGACAGCCGCTCGGTGTCGGGCTTCATCGTGCCGCAGCTGGAGCTCTTCGCACCCCACGGCATCTCCATGGAGCGTTTCCAGAGCGAGCTGGTCGACACCCACCAGGGCACCGCGCTGGCGGTGGCCAATGGCGATGCGGACGTGGCCACCAACAACAGCACCGACTTCGAGCGCTTCAGGCAGCAGTTCCCCGTCGAGGCCTCGCGGCTGCAGGTGATCTGGGAATCGAGCCCCACGCCACCCGCGCTGTTCGTCGTTCGGCGCGACCAGCCCGCGCCCTTGCAGAAGCGGCTGCAGGACTTCCTGGCGGCCTACGGGCAGGCCAAGGGCCCGCGCGGCGATGCCGAGCGCGAGGTGCTGAAGCAACTGCACGCGCCGCTGGGTTATGTGGTGGAAGACAACAGCGCGCTGCTGCCGACCGCGACCCTGGATTACCAACTGGCCCGGCAGCACGCGCTCAATGCGAAGTGGGTCAACGAGGCGGCGCGCCAGGCCCGCCTCGAGCGGCTCGAGCGCAGCTACGCGCAGCAAGTGGCCGTGCTGCGCGGTACAGCGCCCTGAGCGCGCCGCGACCGCGAATCTCGCGCGGGCGCAAGAATTGATCAGATTCTTCTCTCGTCCTTTGGACCAAAATGCGCCGCCTCGCAACCAGAGCGAGCAGGGCAGGCCATGCAATCCAGAGTAGGCACGGGGCACACCCCCGGCACCCCACAAATCCATCCACAAAGCCCCGGACGCGCGCGCCCGTCCATGAGCCATGCCTGCCCCGGCGCTATCGGCTTTGGCGGCGGCCTCCGGCAGTTCTTCCAGGAATACCTCGCATGACCATCGAATTCTTCGCCCCGTGGCTCCTCCCTTCCGTGCTCGGCGCGATCACCATCGCGGCCATCGTGGCGCGCAGCAGGCACCGCCATGCATGGCTGCTCGACCTGTCGGCTCAAGCCGGCTGGAATATGTACATCGTCGCCGCATCGGCCTGGGGCTTTCTGCCGCTGAGTGCCGCGCTGACCGTCCTGTATTGGCGCGACCGCCTCGGCTCGAAGCGAAAGGACGCCTGCGAGCGCGAGGCTCGCGACGCGTGGAAGGACACGGTCATGGACGCCCTCGTTTCGAGCGCGGCCTTCCGCAAGGAGCACGAGAACGATCCCGAGAAGGCATTGACCGCGCTCGTAAAGATGAAAACCTGCATGGCGCTGGACCCGGCCATCTCGATCGAAGCCGAGGCCCTGGTGCAGCGAGGCCGCGACGAAGTCAACGGCAAGAGCGGCATCACGGTCTCGTCGCCCGTTCATCTCCTGCAGGCGTTCGACCAGCTCAAGCCGCTGTCCGAGACGACTGCCAAGCCCCTCCGGTCCGCCAGCGTCCATCGCCGCGAGATCGACATCGACATCGAGTGGGAAGACACCGGCGTGCCGGGCATCGAAGTGACGGAGTTCGCTTCGTCCACCGCTGCACCCTGGAACACCCTCGCCGCGGCCTGAGCCGCCAGCCAGGCGAGGCGAAGCGCGCCACCCGCCCAGGGCATGCATGGGTGCGCGGGTTTCTCGGGTTCCTGCTTTCACGGCCCAAAAAAGAAGGAACGGATGTGATGAATTCAAGGGGAGGCCGCGGGCCTGCGGCCCGTCGGAACCTGCGCGTGTGGAAGCGCAAGACATGGGCGCTGGCTCTGCCGGCCGCAATGGCGGCGCTGGCGCATGCCCAGACGCCGCCGCTGCCCGCGGCGCCCAATCCTTTTGTGGAGGAACAGCGGCAACAGGAACGCGAGCGCGCGCTGCGCCAGCAGCAGGAGCGCGCCGTCGACAGCCGCCTGCAGCCGGAGCTCCGGCCCGAGAATCGGCGGCTGCCGAAGGACGAGGCGCCATGCTTTCGCATCGAGCGCCTCGTGCTCGCCGGCGCGCGCGCGGAGGGCTTCCAGTGGGCGCTGGCCGCCGCCGCGGGCGAGGAGGGCAGCGACGATCCGCGCGGCCGTTGCATCGGCACCGAGGGCGTCGACATCGTGATGGCGCGGGTGCAGCAGGCCCTGGTCGCGCGCGGCTACGTCACCACCCGCGTGCTCGCCGCGCCGCAGGACCTGGGCCTGGGCACACTGACCCTCACGCTGATTCCCGGCCGCGTCGCCGGCATCCGCTTCGCCGCCGGCAACGAGGCGCGCACCAGCCTCGCCGGCGCCATCCCCGCGCGTGCCGGCGATCTGCTCGAGTTGCGCGACGTCGAGCAGGGCCTGGAAAACCTCAAGCGCGTCCCCACGGCCCTCGCCGACATCCTGATCGAGCCTTCGAAGGCCGCCGATGCGCAGCCCGGCGACAGCGATCTGGTCGTCAAGTACGCGCAGGGCTTCCCGCTGCGCACCACGCTGAGTCTCGACGACAGCGGCACCAAGGCCACGGGCAAGACGCAGGCCGGTGCCACCGTCGCATGGGACAACCCGCTGGGGCTCAACGACTTGTTCTACGTCGGCCTCAACCACGACGCCTTCAACCACCAGGGGCAGGGCACCAGTGGCCGGACCGTGCATTACTCGCTGCCCGGGGGCTTCTGGCTGGCGAGCGCCACCGCCTCGCAGAACGACTACCACCAGACCGTGCAGGGGGCCCACCAGGCCTATGTCTACTCTGGCAAATCGTCCAACGCCGAGCTCAAGCTCTCGCGCCTGATCTACCGCGACCAGCACCGCAAGACCACGCTCGGGCTGCGCACCTTCCGGCGCAGCGGGCACAACTTCATCGAGGACCACGAGGTCCCGGTGCAGCGGCGCGCCACCGCCGGCTGGGAGCTGGGCTTGGCGCACCGCGAGTTCATCGGCGAGGCCACGCTCGATGCCGGCATCGCCTGGCGCCGCGGCACCGGCGCCTTCGGTGCCTTGCACGCACCGGAGGAGAAGTTCGACGAAGGCACCTCGCGCTTCAAGATGGCCACCGCCGAGCTCGGCCTGAACGCGCCCTTTCAGCTCGGCGCGCAGAAGCTGCGCTACACGGGGTTGTGGCGCGCGCAATGGAACCGCAGCCCGCTCACGCAGCAGGACCACTTCTCGATCGGCGGGCGCTATACCGTGCGCGGCTTCGACGGCGAGTCGAGCCTGATGGGCGAGCGCGGATGGCTCTCGCGCAACGACATCGGCTGGGCACTGGGCGAGACCGGCGCCGAGCTCTATGCCGGCATCGACCACGGGCAGGTGGGCGGGCGCTCCACCGAGGGCCTGGCTAGGCGGCGCCTGACCGGCGGCGTGATCGGCCTGCGCGGCGCGTGGAAGGGACTGAACTGCGACTTCTTCGTCGGCGCGCCCATCCGCAGGCCCGAGGGCTTCCGCACCGCGAGGGCCAGCGCGGGGTTCAACCTGAACTACAGCTTCTGACGCGACCGG
>DATFFA010000171.1:0-6007 GCA_035250605.1 Variovorax sp.
CGCCGCCCCGGCTGCGCGGCCTGCAGCCGCTCCAGCAGCTCGGCCGGGGCGAGGGGCCGGGCATCGGCCGCATGCGGCAGGCGACGCAGGGCCGGATCGATCAGGTCGGTGATCTCGGCGCGGAAGGAAAGGAGCGCGCCGCTCAGCCCGATGACGAGCAGCAGCGATCCGGCCGTGATGCCGATGAACCAATGGATCTGGAACCAGGCGCGTCGCAGAAGAGCCATGCTGCCTGCTCCCTCAGAGGTCGACCTTGACGGTCGCCTTGATCGTGCGCGGAACGCCCACCGCCAGCCGCGTGCCGGCCGCCGACCAGTAGCGCTTGTCGCCCAGGTTGTCGATGTTGAGCTGCCACAGCGTGCGCTTGCCGAAGAGCTTCGTGACATAGCGCGCGCCGGCCGCGAAGATCGTGGCGCCGCCGATGAAGCCCTGGTTCAGGTCGTCGATCGGCCGCCTGCCGGTGTAGTAGGCGCCGCCGTTGACCGAAAGCCCCGGCACCGCCGCGATGTCGTAGGAGAGAAAGGCGCTCGCCGTGTGCTTCGCCGTGTTCTCGGGCCTCTTGCCGTCGTATTGGGCGTTGATGTCGCGGAACTCCGCATCCAGCGTCTGGGCCGAGAGTTGCCAGGCGAGCTGCCGCGTCAGCTGCCCCTGCGCCGAGAGCTCGAGGCCGCGATAGCGTTGGCGGCCGTCGGCCACGAAGGTATTGGCGCTGTTGGTGTAGGCGCCGGGCCGCTCGATGTCGAAGAGCGCGGCCGACAGCAGCATGCCCGTGCCGGTGAGCCAGCGCAGCCCGGCTTCTTTCTGCTTGCTGATGCCCGGCGGCATGCGGTTGTTCTGGTTCGCGGTGCCGGCAGGCGCGACTTCGCCTTCCTCCACGCCCTCGGCATAGGAGACATAAGCCATGAGGTCGGGCGTGAACTTGTAGCTCAGCGCGGCCAGCGGCGTGGTCTTCTTCACGTCGTAGTCGATCTGCGGCAGCGTGGCGCTCGCGAACTGCGTGCTCTCGAAGCGTGTGTGCCGCACGCCCGCCACCAGTTGCCATTCCGGCGAAAAGACGATGCGGTCGAGCGCATACAGGCCCAGCTCCCGGCTGTCCTGCGCGCCGGTGGTGGGCTGGGCGGGCAGCGCCGTGAGCGGCAGGAAGCCGATGGCGCGCGGAAAGTACAGGTTCTGCGCCGTGGCGGCGCCGCCGTAGTTGCGCTGGAAGATCGGGTCCTGGCGCTTGTCGCTGCGCGCCGCGCCGAGCGTGAGCTCGTGCTGCACGCCGCCGGTCGCGAAGGTGCCGAAGAGCTCCGTGCGCAGCAGGTCGGAGCTCTGCTCCAGGTGCTGCACATTGCCGGTGATGCGGCCGGCGCCGGTGCGCACGTTGTAGTTGCCGAACATCGCCAGGCGCCGGTCGCGCTGCGCTTCCGAATGGCCGGCCTCCACCATCAGCGACCAGTGGTCGCCGAGCGAATAGTCGGCGCGCAGCTGGCTGTTCTTGACCTCGGCCTCGAACACGGCCCACGGCGGGCCGATCAGCTTGTGCGGGTCGGGCAGCGCCGGCAGCGGGATCACGCCGTTGACGGCCGCCAGGCGCACGATGCCCGCCTGCTCGACGATGCTCTTGCGGTAGTACTCCAGGTCGGCCTTGAGCCTGAGCCGGCTGTTGATGCGCCAGTCGAAGGCGGCCGACAGGAATTTGCGGTTGCCGTCCACGCCGTCGATGGTCGAGCCGAGCTGCCCGCCGGCCGCGTTGATGCGCAGGCCGTACTGGTTCTGCTCGCCGAACTGCCGGCCCAGGTCGACGAAGCCCTGCACCGTGCCCTGGTCGTCGAAGCTGGTGCCGATCGAGCTGACCGGCGTGCTGCCCGCGCGCTTGGTGACGAGGTTGATCACGCCGGCCGGCGAGGTGAAGCCGTAGTAGAGCGCGGAGGCGCCCTTGAGCACCTCGACCCGCTCCTTGTTCTCCAGCGGCATCTCGGACACGTTGGGAATCGCGAGCGAGCCGTTGAGCCGGAAGTTGGTGCGGTTCTCGACCGCGATGCCGCGGATCACCAGCTGGTCAAAGGTGTCGCCGCCGTTCTGCTGGCGCGTGACGCCGGCCGTGTTGCGCAGCACGTCGTAGATGCCGGTGGCGCCCTGCAGCTCGATGACTTCGCGCGTGACCGTGTTGACGGTGGCCGGCACGTCCATGATGCTGGCCCCGCGAAAGGTGCCGGCCTCGACGGTGTCGGCGACGAAGCCGCTGCTGCGGTCGGATCGGACGGTCACCGCGCCGAGCTCGCCGCCGGCCGCGGGGGTGGAAGGAGTGGATTGCGCGCAGGCGAGCTGGGCCGCCAGTGCGAGCGGCATCGCAACGAAGAACTTGTGCATGGGATCGCCGGGCCGGCGGGCCGGGCCCGGGCGACGGTGTTCGTATCGAGAAGAGGGACGCGGGATTGTAGGCGATCAAATGAGAGTTATTCTCATTTTCTGGCCCTCGCTACATCCGCAACGGCTGCGCGTACCCCGTCATTTCCAGATAGCCGCGCCCGATGCGCCGGCCGCTGTCGTCCAGCAGCTCGCTCAGGCCCTCCCAGTAGACGCCGCCGGTCGAGCCGCGGCTGTCGAGCTCCTGGTCGTCGAGCAGCGCCTGCACGGTGAAGTCGCCCGAGGGCGTGGCGATGCGCCAGCGCAGCGGATAGACGGCGCGGGTGCGCGGGCTGGTCCAGGGCCTGGCGCCTTCGAAGCGGACTTCATCGGCGCCGAACACGCGCTGCCGGCCGTCCGCGCTGCGCAGCGCGCCGCCGAACCAGAGGGCCGAGCCATCGCGCCGGCGGATGCGGAAGGCCATCAGCGCAGCGCCGTCGTCGAGGTTCATGCCGATCCAGTCCCAGCCGGACGCATCGGGGTGCAGGTAGGCCTCGCTCCATTCGTGGTCCAGCCATGCACGCCCCTGCACCTCGAAGCCGCGGCCCTGGAGGCTCAAGCGGCCCTGCGTCGCCAGCTGTGGTTCGCTGTAGTAGTAGCTGGCCTGTTCGGCTTCAGGGCCCTTGCGCGACAGGCCCTCCTTGCCTTGCAGCAGCACGGGCTGGGTCGGCGCAAAGCGCAGGTCCAGCGCGAAGCCCTCGGCCGGCAGCCGGGCCGCGTAGCCGTCGGCATGGCGCTTGAGCGTCCAGTTGCGCAGCCGGACGTCGGTGTCTTCCTCGGAAGCCGACGCGACGCCGAAGCCCGCACGCGCGATGCGCTGGTCGTGCCAGAGCTTGCGCCCCTCGAGGTCGGTGATGGCCGCGTGCGCAAAGATCAGCTGGCGTGCCGCGAAGGCCGAGCGCATGTGCTGCGTGGCATCGACGCGCGCGCGGAAGAAGGTGAGCTGGAAGCCGAACTCGCGCGTGCCGGAGCGGGCGTGTCCCGTGATGTACCACCACTCGGTGCGCAGCTCCGGGTGGCTGCCGAAGTCGCGCGGAAACTGCAAGGTGCGCAGCGGCAGCGACCACGCGGGCGGCATCGCCAGCGCCGTCATGGCGAGCAGGGCGCGCCGCGACCACAGTCCGTGCGCGCCCATGTGCATCAGCCCGCGAGCGCCGACTGCACGCGCTGCTCGGCCGCGCCGCAGTCGCCGAAGTTCTGCGCCACCCAGGCGGCGTCGTGGTAGCTCGGCAGGTAGCGTTCGCCGGCATCGCACAGCAGCGACAGGATGGAGCCCGGCCGCCCGGCCGCGCGCATCTCGCGAGCCACGGCCAGCATGCCGATGAAGTTGGTGCCCGTGGAGGGCCCGACCTTGCGGCCCAGCAGGCGCGAAAGCACGCGCATCGCGGCGACCGAATCGACGTTGGGCACCTCGATCATGCGGTCCACCAGCGAGGGAATGAAGCTGGGCTCCACCCGCGGGCGGCCGATGCCCTCGATGCGCGAGCCCGGTGCCGTCAGCGTCGCGTCGCCGCTTCGGTGGTAGGCCCCGAACACCGATCCTTCGGGGTCGGCCACGCAGATCTGCGTGTCGTGGCAGCGGTAGCGCACATAGCGCCCGATGGTCGCGCTGGTGCCGCCGGTGCCCGCGCCCACCACGATCCAGGCCGGCACGGGGTGCCGCTCGTGCGCCATCTGCTGGAACATGCTCTCGGCGATGTTGTTGTTGCCGCGCCAGTCGGTGGCGCGCTCGGCGTAGGTGAACTGGTCCATGTAGTGGCCGCCTTCGCGTTGCGAAAGCGCGCGGGCCTCGTCGTAGACCTGTGCCGCGTGCTCGACGAAGTGGCAGCGGCCGCCGTAGAAGTCGATCTGGGCGATCTTCTCGGGCGAGGTGCTTCGCGGCATCACCGCGATGAAGGGCAGGCCCAGCAGGCGCGCGAAGTAGGCCTCGCTCACCGCGGTCGAGCCGCTCGAGGCCTCGACGATGGTCGTGCCCTCGCGGACCCAGCCGTTGCACAGCGCGTAGAGGAAGAGCGAGCGCGCCAGCCGGTGCTTGAGGCTGCCGGTCGGATGCGTCGATTCGTCCTTGAGGTAGAGCTCGATGCCGTGCGCCCCGAAGCCCGGCAGCGGCAGCGGAATCAGGTGCGTGTCGGCGCTGCGCTGGTAGTCGGCCTCGATGCGGCGGATGGCGCCGGCGAGCCATCCGGCGCAGGCGGGAGTGGATGCTGTCATGGCCGCATTGTCACCAGTCTTCCTTGACCGCCAGCACCGCGTCGCGCGAGGCCGCCGCGCGGCCGGCCAGCCAGGCGGTGACGGTGCCGGCCGCCACCACCGCGACGCACAGCGCGGCCAGGCGTGCCCAGGGCACGAGCAGGTCCATGGTCCAGTGAAAGCTCTGCGGGTTGACCACGTGCACCAGCACCACCGCGACCGCAAGGCCCAGGCCCAGGCCGGCCGCGGCGCCGATGGCGGTCCAGGCCGCGCCTTCGCCGGCCACCACCGCCAGCACCTGCGCGCGCGTGAAGCCCAGGTGCGCGAGCAGCCCGAACTCCTTGCGGCGCGCCAGCACCTGCGCGCTGAAGCTGGCCGCGATGCCGAACAGCCCGATGCCGATGGCCACCGCCTGCAGCCAGTAGGTGACGGCGAAGCTGCGGTCGAAGATGCGCAGCGAGGTCGCGCGCAGCTGGCCGACGGAGGCGATCTCGACCGCATCGGCCGTGCCGAGCTCGCGCGCGGCCAGTGCGCGCACCGCCTGCTGCACCTGTGCCTCGTTCGCGCCCGGGGCCAGCCACAGCGCGACGTCGCTCACGCTGCGGTCGCCGGTGAGGCGCTCGAAGTCGGGCGCGTGCATCGTGATGGCACCGAACTGCCGCACGTAGTCGCGCCACACGCCGGCCACGAAGAAGCGGGTGCCGCCGCCGAAGGCGCGCTCCAGCGGCTCGAAGGGCGCGCCGGGCTTGGCGCCGTAGAGCTCGACCATGGCTTCGCTCACGTAGATGCCGACCGCCTCCGCCGGCACCGGCAGCGCCGCGCCGAGCAGGGGCAGCGAGCGCGCGGCATCGTCGTCGAGGCTGCGCGAGATCAGCGTCACCGAGGGCCGCGCCGGATCGAGCAGCAGCGCGCGCGTGCGCAGCGTGCCGGTGCGTGCCACGCCCGGCAGCGCCGACAGCGCCTGCACCAGGGCCGGCGTGAAGGCGGCCTGCTCGCCGCCGACCGAGCCGCCACCGCCGCCGCTCGCGCTGCGCACGTACAGATCGGCCGGCAGCACCACGTCGAGCCACTGCGTCACCGACTCGCGAAAGCTCGCCACCATCACGGTGAGCGCGACCGCCAGGCTCAGGCTCGCCACCACGCCGCTGACGGCCACCGCCGCGGTCGCGCGCATGCGCCGTGCCCGCTCGATCGCCAGCATGGGCAGCACGCGCCGCGCGAACAGGGGTGCCAGCCGGTCGTAGAGCAGCGCGATCAGCCAGGGCAGGGCGGCGATGCCGCCCACCAGCAGGAAGCCCACCGAGAGATAGGCCGCGATCGGAATGCCGAAGACCGCGGGCGCGGTGGCCAGCGCGATGCCGGCGGCGATCAGCAGCAGGGCCAGCTTGTGCGCGCCGCCCCGGGCGTGCGCAGTGCCGAGGCCCTT
>DATFFA010000172.1:0-26249 GCA_035250605.1 Variovorax sp.
TGAAGCGACCAGTCGTTGAGACCGAGGAAATGAAGGCGAAAGACCTCGCCATGGAATTCGGCGGTTTCCTCCGCAGTGACGTCGCGGGTGACCAGGGGACCCTGCTCGAACTGCAGGCTCAGCGTGTCGAGGTAGCCGCAGGCCATGGCCAGCCGGATCTGCGTGAGCTCGCTCGCCTTCAGGCCCTGCGCCGTTTCCAGGCGCAGCCCGGGCACCGTGCCGCCGAACGGCTGGGCGGAGGTGTCGCTGCCGACATCGCCTGCAGCCCAGCACCCATAGTGGAAACCGCGGTCCGCGAGATAGCTATAGACCGACGCCACGCGCCCCTGGCCGAGCAGCAGGCGAAGCTTCTTGAACTGGGCCTGCGAGATCGGTGAGGGCATAGACAAAAGACTCCAGCATGGGCAAGTTGCGCATCGAAACGACGGCGCCCGTGCCGACGGTCAGCGCCTTCGCGGTGCCGTATCTGCACTTATCGTGCCCGCCTGTTTTCAGACCAGTTCGAGCGCGATCGCCGTGCCCTCGCCGCCACCGATGCACAAGGTGGCGACGCCGCGCTTCTTGCCCTTTTGCTGAAGCGCATGGATGAGCGTGACCATGATGCGCGCGCCGCTGGCGCCGATGGGATGGCCCAGCGCACAGGCGCCGCCGTGCACGTTGACCACCGCGTGCGAGACGTCGAGCTCGTGCATCAGCGCCATCGGCACGACGGCGAAGGCTTCATTCACCTCCCACAGGTCCACGTCCTTCACGCCCCATCCGGTTTTCTTGAAGAGCTTGGCCACGGCGCCGACCGGCGCGGTCGAGAACCACTCGGGCTGCTGCGCGTGGGTGGCATGGCCGAGGATGCGCGCGATGGGCTTGGCGCCCAGCTTCTTCGCGGTGCTCTCGGTCATCATCACCAGTGCGGCGGCGCCGTCGTTGATCGAGGAGCTGGAGGCGGCGGTGATGGTGCCGCCTTCCTTCTTGAAAGCCGGCTTGAGGCTGGGAATCTTGTCGAGCTTGACCTTGCCCGGGCCCTCGTCGATCTCGACCAGGGTGTCGCCGCCGCGTCCCTTGACCAGGACCGGCGCGATCTCGGCCTTGAAGGCACCCGAAGTGGTGGCGGCCTTGGCGCGCTCCACGCTGGCGATCGCGAAGGCATCCTGCTGCTCGCGCGTGAACTTGTACTTGGCCGCGCAGTCCTCGCCGAAGGTACCCATGGAGCGGCCGGGCTGGTAGGCGTCCTCCAGGCCGTCGAGCATCATGTGGTCGAAGATGCGGTCGTGGCCCATGCGGTAGCCGCCGCGGCCCTTGAGCATGAGGTAGGGGGCGTTGGTCATGCTCTCCATGCCGCCGGCGACCATCACTTCGTGCGTGCCCGCCAGCAAGAGGTCGTGCGCGAGCATGGCGGCCTTCATGGCCGAGCCGCACATCTTGCTGAGCGTGACCGCGCCCGCGCTGTCGGGCAGGCCGCCCTTGTAGGCGGCCTGGCGCGCCGGCGCCTGGCCCTGGCCGGCCATCAGGCAGTTGCCGAACAGCACCTCGCCCACCGTGTCGGGCGCGATGCCGGCGCGCTCGACGGCCGCCTTGATGGCCACGCCGCCCAGGTCGTGCGCGGCGAGGGAAGAAAAGTCGCCCTGAAAACCGCCCATGGGCGTGCGGGCGGCGCCGACGATGACGATGGATTCGGACATGAAATGCTCCTTTTCAAGTGGGTTCAAAAATAGGGCGCGTGGCCATCGTGCTGAAAGCGCTGCGCCTCGTCGTAGGGAAAGACGTCCAGCATCTGGCCGGCCTGGATGCGTTCCTTGTGGCTTTGCCAGAAGGCGGCGTCGAGCAGGTCTGCGTGGTGGGCCATGAAGGCTTCGCGCACCGCCTGGTTGCCGAGGAGGAAGGGACCGAAGGTTTCCGGGAACACGTCCTTCGGACCGACCGAATACCAGACCTCGCCGCTCAACTCGTCCTCCTCGTGGACCGGCGTCGGCACGCGGCGGAAGTTGCAGTCGGTGAGGTATTCGATCTCGTCGTAGTCGTAGAACACCACCTTGCCCCCGCGCGTGACGCCGAAGTTCTTCCACAGCATGTCGCCGGGGAAGATGTTGGCCGCAACCATGTCCTTGATGGCATTGCCGTACTCGATGACCGCGTGCTCCAGCTGCTTGCTTGCCCGGTGGGCATGCTCGGGATGCTCGAGCTGGTCGAAAGCCTCCTGCAGGTAGATGTTGAGCGGGATCATGCGGCGCTCGATGTAGACATGCTTGAGCACCACCTCCATCTCCCCGTTGCCGTCGCGGTCGCCGATCTCGAGCTGGCTGGGCGCGAATTGCTTGATCTCCTCGATCAGCCCGGGCTCGAAGCGGTCGAGCGGGAAGCCGACGTCGCTGTACTCCAGCGTGTCGGCCATGCGGCCCACGCGGTCGTGCTGCTTGACCAGCATGTACTTGCTCTTGATCTGCTCGCGCGTGGTGTCCTTCTGCGGCGGATAAAAGTCCTTGATCAGCTTGAACACGTAGGGGAAGGAGGGCAGGTCGAACACCAGCATCACCATGCCCTTGATGCCGGGCGCGGTGCGGAACCGGTCCGTCGAGTAGTTCAGGTGATAGAGGAAGTCTCGGTAGAACAGCGTCTTGCCCTGCTTGGCCAGCCCGAGGGCGTTGTAGATCTCGGCGCGCGGCTTGCGCGGCATCAGCGAGCGCAGGAACTGCACATAGGCCGATGGCACCTCCATGTCGACCATGAAGTACGCCCGCGCGAAGCTGAAGAGCATCTGCAGGTCTTCCTCGCCGAAGAGCGCCGCGTCGATGTAGAACTTCCCGGCGCGGTCGTGCAGGATCGGCAGCGCAAAGGGCAGCTCGAGGAAGCCGTTGATGATCTTGCCCACCACGTAGGCGCCCTTGTTGCGATAGAACAGCCCCGACAGCACCTGCAGCTGAAAGTTGGCGCGCAGCTTGACCTGGTGGAAGCGCCCGAGGATCGCGGCAGCCACGCGCTCGGCATCGCGCCCGATATCGGCGTAGCGGCCCTGCAGCGCGTAGTCCTCGAGAAGTTGGCGCACCGTGTCGGCCAGCGTGTGCTGCTGGGGATAGTAGGCGCGGTAGGTGGGTGCGCCGCGCGGCTCGATGTACTCGGTGCTGATGGCGGGCCGCACGAAGATGAAGTCGTTCTGGAAGTAGGCGCGGTGCAGGATCTTCGTGGTGACCGAGTTGAAGAAGGTCTCGGCCAGCTCGGGCTGGTGGTGGTCGACCAAAAGTCCGATGAAGTGCAGCTTGACCTGATGCCAGACATCCATGGGCTGCTCGCCGGCCTTGAACTCCTTTTCGAGCCGGGCCACGGCCTCGCTCACCCGCAGGTCGTAGAACTCGATGCGCTCGCGCTGCGCCCGCTGCTGGCCGTGCCAGTCGGCGGTCTCGAAGCGGTGCTTGGCGCGCGCCGACTCGGCACGAAAGAGGCGGTAATGGCGGTCGAAGCCGTCGCGCATCGCCTTGGCGATGTCATAGGCGAGCGGGGAATCGAGGCGCTGCGGAAACATGGGTTCAGGGCTCGGCCGGCGCCGGGTCGGCATCGGTCTGGGGCTCCTCGGCCCGCTTGCTCCACTTGTAGCGGATGCGCTGCACCGCAGCCTTGTACAAGGATTCGACCGGCTTGATGCCGTTGATCGTCATGCCCAGGTCCTGCAGCAGCCCGTCGTGAACGCCGAAGGCCCAGCCGTGGATGGCCACCGACTGCCCGCGGCTCCAGGCATCCTCCATGACGGTGCTGACCGCCACGTTGACCACCTGCTCCGTCACGTTGAGCTCGCACAAGGCATCGGCGCGCAGGTCTTCGGGCAGGGAATTGAGCAGCACGCGATGGCGGTCGCGCACATCCTGGATGTGGCGGATCCAGTTGTCGGCCAGGCCGATGCGCGCGCCCTCGAGCGCGGCCTTGACACCGGCGCAGCCGTAGTGACCCACCACCATGATGTGCTGGACCTTGAGCCGCTCGACCGCGAACTGGATCGCCGACAGCGCATTGAGGTCGGAGTGCACCACGATGTTGGCGACGTTGCGATGCACGAACACCTCGCCCGGCTCAAGCCCGGTGATCTGGTTGGCGGGCACGCGGCTGTCGGAGCAGCCGATCCACATGTACTTGGGCGTCTGCTGCTTCACCAGGCTGGTGAAGAAACCGGGGCGATCGCGCTCCATGCGCGCCGACCAAGTGCGGTTGTGGGCGAAGAGATCCTCCAGGTTGTCGGGCGTGTTGTCCATGGTTGTTCCGGGATGATGATGAATGGGAAGCGTGGATGCTCAGCGGATCTTGGGCTTGCCGGCGCGCGCCAGTGCTGCGCGAGCCTGCTTCTCCTGGGCACGGACCTCGGCGATGTTCGCCTGCAGTTCCTCGAGCTGCGACTCGAGCTGGGCCCGGTGGCTGCCCAGCACGCCGAGGAAGCGCTGCAGCTGCGCCACGGTATCGCGCGGGCTGTCGTACATGTCGAGGATTTCCTTGGCCTCGTTCAGCTTGAGGCCCAGGCGCTTGGCACGCAGCGTGAGGGTCAGGCGTGCCCGGTCGCGCGCGGTGTAGACGCGCTGCTGCCCGGCGCGCTCGGGCGCGAGCAGGCCCATGTCCTCGTAGAAGCGGATCGCCCGCGTGGTGAGGTCGAATTCCCTGGCGAGTTCGCCGATGGTGAAGGTCTGCGAGGACATGCGGTGTGGTCGCGATGCGCGGGTGACAGCAGCTTCGGGCCTGACTGCCTACAATGTTGGGTCTTCCCCATGACGTTTACGTTAACGTCAATCCTACATGAACTTGCTCGAACGCGAACTCCACTACCCCTTCGGCGACACGTTGCCGGCCCCGGGCCGGACCTTCGAGGTGGCGCCGGGCGTGCGCTGGCTTCGCATGGCACTGCCCTTCGCGCTCGACCACATCAACCTCTGGCTGCTGCGCGACAGCATCGACGGCGTGGAGGGCTGGACGGTGGTGGACTGCTGCATCGCGCACGAGGCCTCGCGCGCGCAATGGGAGCAGGTCTTCGCGAACGAGCTCCAGGGCCTGCCGATCCTGCGCGTGATCGTGACGCACATGCACCCCGACCACATCGGCCTGGCCGACTGGCTGTGCCAGCGCTGGAACGCGCCGCTGTGGATCAGCTCGACCGACTACCACGTCGCGCGCGTGCTCACCAGCACCGGCGACACGCTGGCCGGCGGCGACGCGGCGGCGGACTTCTTCGTCTCGCACGGCCTGGCCGATGCCGAGGCGCTGGCGGTCATCCGCGGGCGCACCCACTACTACGCCAACATGGTGCCCTCGGTGCCGGCGCGCTTCGTGCGCATGCTCGACGGCGACGAGATCCGCATCGGCGGGCGCGCCTGGCGCTGCATCGGCGGCTACGGCCATGCGCCGGAGCACATCTCGCTGTATTGCGAGGAGCTCCATGCCCTGCTGGGCGGCGACATGATGCTGCCGCGCATCTCCACCAACGTGAGCGTGCATGCGGGCGAGCCCGAGGCCAACCCGCTGCGCCTGTTCCTCGACAGCATCGACCGCTTCATGGCACTGCCGGCCGACACGCTGGGCCTGCCTTCGCACGGCAAGCCTTTCACCGGCATCCACCAGCGCGTGAAGCAGCTGCAGGACCATCACCGCGACCGCCTGGCCGAGCTGCTGGAGGCCGGCATCGCCCGGCCGCTGAGCGGCGCCGAGGGCCTGCCGATTCTCTTCAAGCGGGCGCTCGACGTGCACCAGACCACCTTCGCCCTGGGCGAGACCGTGGCGCACCTGCACCTGCTGTGGTTCGACGGACAGCTGCAGCGGCGCAAAGGCGAGGACGGCGTCTGGCGCTTCGGTGTATTTGCATGAAAGCTCGGACCGCTGCCAAGCCTCTTGCACCGCAGGCGAAGGCGAAGGTATTCCAATGAACACGCTGGACCAGCTGCGCAGCGGGCAGCTGGCGGGAGCGCGGCGGCTTGTCTTGCGCTGCGGCCTCACCGAGTTTCCGCCCGAAATCTTCGGGCTGGCCGACACGCTGGAGGAACTCGACCTCTCCGGCAACGCACTGTCGGCGCTGCCCGAGGACCTCGCCCGCCTGCACCGCCTGCGCGTGCTCTTCTGCTCGAACAACCGCTTCACGGAGCTGCCCGCTGCGCTGGGCCGGTGCGGCAGCCTCGACATGGTCGGCTTCAAGGCCAACCGCATCCGGACGGTCCCGTCCGAAGCCCTGCCGCCTGCGCTGCGCTGGCTGATCCTGACCGACAACGAGATCGACGCGCTCCCGCCCGCCATCGGCCTCTGCACGCGGCTGCAGAAGCTGATGCTGGCCGGCAACTGCCTCCAGGCCCTGCCGGCCGAGCTGGCCGCCTGCCGCGCGCTGGAGCTGCTGCGCATCTCGGCCAATCGCCTCGAGGCCCTGCCCGACTGGCTGCCCGCCCTGCCCCGCCTAGCGTGGCTGGCGTTCGCGGGCAACCCCTTCGACGAGCGGGCCGAGACCGCCGCCGTCGAAGCCGCGGCCATCGCGGCAGTCGACTGGCGGCGCCTGTTCTTGCACCACCAACTGGGCGAAGGCGCCTCCGGCGTGATCCACCGCGCCGACTGGACCCAGCAAGACGGCAGCATTCGGCCGGTGGCCGTGAAGCTGTTCAAAGGCGCCGTGACCAGCGACGGCTGGCCCCACAGCGAGATGGCTGCCTGCATCGCCGCCGGCGCGCATCCGAACCTGATCGCCGTCGAGGGCCGGGTCCAGGACCACCCCGAAGGAATGGCCGGCCTGGTGCTGGCGCTGGTGGACCCGCGCTTTCGCAACCTGGCCGGGCCGCCCAGCCTGGACTCCTGCACCCGCGACGTCTATGCCGAGGACGCCGCCTGGCCGCTGCCAACCGCCCGGCGCCTGGCATGCGGCATCGCCTCGGCGGCCGCGCAGCTGCATGCCCACGGCATCCTGCATGGGGATCTCTACGCCCACAACGTCTTGTGGGACGGCGAAGGCAGCGGCCTGCTGGGCGACTTCGGCGCGGCCTCCTTCCTGCCGCCGGACCGACCGGGCCAGGCGCTCGCCCTGCAGCGCATCGAGGCGCGCGCCTTCGGGCTGCTGCTGGAGGAGCTGCGCTCGCGTTGCCGGCCCGCTGACGATTCGGAGCGCGCCACGCTGGCGCGATGGGCCGATCTCCACGCACGCTGCACCCAGCCCGACGCCGGCGGGCGCCCGCTGCTGGCCGAGATCGCCTCGGCCCTGGCCGCTGCCTGAGGCCTCCTCCCAATGGCCGCCGCGCCGCTTCCCACCCGCGACGGCGTCGGCCCCAGCCGCGTCGCGCTGCCGCCCGGCCCCTGGCCGACCATCGCCGAATTCCTGGTCCAGCGCTTCACGGCCATCCCGCCCGCCACCTGGGAAGCGCGCATCCGGGCAGGCGAAGTGGTCGACCAGCACGGCATCGCCGTCACGCCGACGCGGCCCTACCAGCCGCGGCTGCACGTCTTCTACTACCGTTCGCTCGACAGCGAGCGGCCCGTGCCCTTCGAGGAGACAGTGCTGTTTCGCGACGAGCACCTGCTCGTGGTGGACAAGCCGCATTTTTTGACCGTGGCGCCGGTCGGCAAGTACGTGCAGCAGAGCCTGCTCGTGCGCCTGCAGCGCAAGCTGGGCCTGGACCAGCTCGCGCCCCTGCACCGCATCGACCGCGAGACCGCCGGCGTGGTGCTGTTCTCGGTGCAGCCGGCCACGCGCCATGCCTACCACGCGCTGTTCGCAGAGCGCGCCGTCGTCAAGCACTACGAGGCCATCGTGCCCTGGCGCGGCACGCCGGCCCTGCCCGCCGTGCGCCGAAGCCGGCTGGTGGACGACACGCATTTCATGCGCATGCGCGAGGTGGATGGCGAGCCCAATGCCGAGACCCGCTTCGAACTGCTGGAGGCCCGCGACGGCTGGGCCCGGCTTCGCCTGTCGCCCGTGACCGGCCGCCGCCACCAGCTGCGCGTGCATTGCGCCGCGCTGGGCCTGCCGATCCGCGACGACGCCCTCTACCCCACGCTGCTGCCCGAGGGCGCCGACGACTTCGACCGGCCGCTGCAGCTGCTGGCCAAGTCGCTGGCGTTTCGCGATCCGCTCGACGGGCGGCCGCGCGCCTTCGAAAGCCCCCGTTCGCTTGCCCTGTGAACGAGTCCTCGTCGCTCCCGACAAACCCGCTTCGACCAAAGTCTTAGCCCGCTCAATCCGGCGCTGTTCTGATGAATACTCGCTCCCGATGAACGTACTGATGATCGACGACCACGTGATGTTTCTTCAGGGCATGAAGAACCTGCTGAGCGTCCTGGTGCCGGAGCTGCGCGTGGAAACCGCCGGCGAAATGAGCAATGCCATCAAGCTGGTGGAACTGGCCGAGTTCGACCTCGTGCTGCTGGACTGGCACCTGGCCGACTGCAACGGCGAGGAATCGATCCGCCGCCTGCGCGACGCCGGCTGCATGGCGCGCATCGTGGTGCTGTCGGGCGACACCAACGCCACGATGATCCGCAACACCGTGGACCTGGGCGCGGCCGGCTTCATCCCCAAGAAATACAGCTCGGAAATGATGGTTGCGGCGCTGGAGCAGGTGCTGGCCGGCCGCATCTTCCTGCCGCTGGAAACGCTCAATGCGGCGCCCCCGCCGGCGGTGGAAAGCACCGTGGCGGCGGGCCACGACCCGCGGCTCGCCGGCCTCACCCCGCGCCAGATGGACGTGTACCGCGCGGCCGCGCGCGGCCTTCCCAACAAGCTGATCGCGCGCCAGCTCGACATCGCCGAATCCACCGTCAAGGCCCACCTCACCGCCGTCTACACGGCCCTGGGCGTGCGCAACAGGACCGAAGCCGCCTACCAGGCCTCGCGCGAGGGCGTGCGCATTGACTGAAACCGTCGCATCGGCGCCGATGCCGCTGGCCGGGGCCTCGCGCGAGGCGCGGATCGGGCGGCGCATCCTGGAGCGCCGGCTGCAGCTGATCCTGCAGTACTCGCGTCGCCTGCCGCTCAACTACCTCGGCTACATCCTGGTGGCCTTCATCGTCTGGCGCCAGGGCGTGGCGCTCTGGCCGTGGCTCTGGCTGGCGCTGACCGGCGCCGTCATGGTGTATCGCTGGCGCCTGGGCCTGGCGGTGGAGCGCGTCGAGCCCGAGGCCCAGCTGCAGTACCTGCCGCGGCTGCTGCGCGGCTTCGACTTCAACGGCGTGTCGACCGCCAGCATCGTTCCCTTCGCCTTCCATGCGCCCGGCGACTTCGCGCCGATGGCCGTGGCTGCCGTGCTGATGGCCGGCTGCACCATCGGCGCGGCCTCGGTCGCCGGCTCGCAGCGCGCCTTCGTCGGCTTCTGCACCCTCACCTTCTGCTGCCTCGCCGGGGGCTGGGCCTGGCGCGGCGGCGCCGTAGGCTACATGTTCGCGGCGGGCATCGTGCTCGTGTATTTCATGCTCCTTGCCACCGTCCGGGACCAGGGCCGCATGCTGCACAAGCTCATGAACGTGCTCGACGACAACGCCCTGCTGTCCGAGGTCGTGCGTCAGGAGCGCGACCGCGCCACCGCCGCGAGCGAGGCCAAGACCCGCTTCTTTGCGGCCGCCAGCCACGACCTGCGCCAGCCGCTGCACGCGCTGTCGATCAACGCGACCACGCTGGACATCCTGGCGCGCCGCTCGCCCGATCCGCTGCTCAAGGAGGTGAGCCGCGGCATTGGAAGCGCGTTGCGCCAGAGCAGCGGCCTGCTCGACGGCCTGCTGGACATCTCGCGCCTCGACGCTCACACGATCGAGGCCAGGTTCGCGCCGCACGACATCGGCGCCGTGCTGCGCGCCTCGCGCGACGAGTACGCCGCCCTGGCGGCGCAGCAGGGGCTGTTCCTCGAGGTCGCGGCGCCGGAAACGCCGCTCTGGGGACTGACGGACGCCGACCAGCTGATCCGCATCGTCGGCAACCTGGTGAACAACGCCATCAAGTTCACCACCCGCGGCGGCGTGACGCTGTCGGCCGAAACCGCCGCCGACGGCCGGGTGCTGGTGCGGGTGAGCGACACCGGCCCAGGCATCCCGGAGAGCGAGCGCGAGCGCGTGTTCGAGGAGTTCTACCAGATCGGCAATCCCTCGCGCGACCGCAGCCAGGGCCTGGGCCTCGGCCTGGCGATCGTGCGGCGCACGGCCGAGCTGCTGAAGATCGAGATCGGACTGGACAGCGAGCCGGGCCGCGGCACCACCTTCACCCTGCACATCGCCCCGGCCGCCCCGATGGACGAAAGCCATCCCGAAGTCGCGACCGCCCTGGCGCGCTCCTTCGACGGCACGCGCCTGGCGGTGCTGCTGGTGGACGACGAGCCCGAGGTGCTGTCCGCGATGTGCACCTACCTGCACCAGCTGGGCTGGTCGGTCAAGGGCGTGGCGAGCGGCGCCAAGGCGGAACAGGCGCTGGCCGAGGGCTTCGAGCCCGACGTCATGGTGGTGGACTACCGCCTGCGCGAGGAAACCGGGCTGGACGTGATCGAGCGCGTACGCTGGCGCCGCCCGTTGCTGCCGGCGGTGATCGTGACCGGCGAGACCGCGCCCACGCGCTTCCGCGAGTTCTCGACCGTGGCGGCGCGCATCCTGCACAAGCCGCTGGACGGCGACAAGCTCGCGCGCACGCTGCAGGAGGTGGTGCTGGCGCTGGACGAAGAAGCGTCGGACGCAGTGGCGCCTAAGTGACGCTCGACAGTGCCCATGCGCACTAAGCTTGTCTCGCACCTCAGGAGACAACCCGCATGGACACCACCCGACTCTTCTCTCTCGCGGGCCGCACGGCCCTGATCACCGGCGGCTCGCGCGGCATCGGCCGCATGATTGCCGAAGGCTTCCTCGCGCAGGGCGCGCGCGTCTACATCTCGGCGCGCAAGGCCGAGGCCTGCGACCGGACGGCGAAGGAGCTCTCGGCCTTCGGCCCTTGCGTCTCGCTGCCGGCCGACGTGTCGACGGTCGAGGGCGCCAAGGCCCTGGTCGCCGCCTATGCCAAGCACGAAGGCACCCTGGACATCCTCGTCAACAACGCCGGCGCCGCCTGGGGCGCGCCCTACGACGAGTTCCCCGAGAGCGGCTGGGACAAGGTGGTCGACCTCAACCTCAAGACACCCTTCTTCCTGACACAGGCGCTGACGCCGATGCTCAAGAAGGCTGCCACCGACCACCTCGCGAAAGTGATCAACATTGCCTCGATCGACGGCATCTCGGTCAATCCGCAGGAGACCTATTCGTATGCGGCGAGCAAGGCCGGCCTGATCCAGCTCACGCGCCGCATGGCGCTGCGCCTGGCGCAGGAGCGCATCGTCGTCAGCGCCATCGCACCGGGGGCCTTCGCCTCCGACATGAACAAGGACGCCCGCGACCACGGGGAGGAGATCAAGGGCCGCATTCCGGCCGGCCGGATCGGCGAGCCGGAGGACATGGCGGCCGCGGCGATCTACCTGGCCTCGCGGGCGGGGGACTATGTGATGGGGTCGACGCTGGTGGTCGATGGAGGCGTGACGCACGCGCGATAGCGCTCTCTCACCACTTGGGCACCGGCTGGTCCTTGAGCTGCTGCCGCAAATCCCCATAGTCCGGCACCACGCTCTCCACCGTTTCCCAGAAGCGCGGGCTGTGGTCCATCACGCGCAGGTGGGCCAGTTCGTGGGCGACCACGTAGTCGATCACCGGCATACGGAAATGCACCAGGCGCCAGTGCAGGCGGATCGCGCCGTCGACACTGGCGCTGCCCCAGCGCGTCGAGGCGTTCGACAGGGTCAGCTTGTGCCAGGTGACGCCCAGGCGCGGCGCGAAGTGGTCCAGGCGCTCGGTGAAGATGCGCCGCGCCTGCCGCATCAGCCAGGCCTGGGCGGCATCGCGGATCTGGGTCGCGCCCGCGTTGTTCGCGAGCGCGAGGCGCAGCACGCACGTCTTCCCGGCCGCGCCGACGTCGAGCATGGCGCCCACGCTCTCGAAGCCGTGACGCGGATCGAGCTGCACCACCACCGGCTCACCCAGGAAGGGAAAGCTCACCCCGTCACGCCACTCGATGCGTGCCGCCTCCAGCTTGGCATGGCGCTGCTGCGTTTCGGCGAGCTTGCGCAGGATCCAGTCGGCCTTTTCCTTCACCGCCTCATCGACGTCGCGCAGTGGCACCCAGCGCGGCGCGCGCACCGTCAGCCCCTCGGCGCCGACGATGAAGCCGATGGTGCGCCGCTTGCCGCGATTGAACTCGTAGGCCACGCGCGCGTTGCCCAGCGTGAGCTCGCGCGTGGCGCGCGGATGGACGAAGCTGGCCGGGCTCATCGCGTCGGCCAGAGGAATCGCGGGCGGCGCGGCGCTGTCTGCAGGCGCGGGCACGGGCGGCGCCGGCGGCGGCACCGGCGCATCGAAGAGGTCGAGCGTGAACTGCAGCAGATTGCGCATGGTGTTCGAGCCTCAGGCCGACACCGTCTCCGCCGAAACGTAGGCCTCGGGGTCGAGCCGGCGCATCTCGGCCTCGATCCAGGCTTCGACCTCGCGCATCAGCTCGTCGGGCTTGCGTCCCACGCTGGAGATCGCCGGGCCGATCGAAACATCCACCACGCCGGGATGCTTGACGAAGGCCTTGCGCGGCCAGACCTTGGCCGAGGTCACGGCGATCGGGATCACCGGCACGCCGGTCTCGCAGGCCAGCCGGGTGCCGCCGGTCTTGTAGATGCCCTGCTGTCCGCGCGGGATGCGCGTGCCCTCGGGGAACATGATGATCCAGATGCCCTGGGCCAGCAGGGCACGGCCCTGCGCCACCACCTTGTTGAAGGCCTGGGTGCGCTGGCTGCGGTCGATGTGGATCATGTCCAGCCGCGCCATGGCCCAGCCGAAGAAGGGCACGTAGATCAGTTCCTTCTTGAATACGTAGGCCAGCGGATGCGGCATCAGCGTGGGCATCAGGAAGGTCTCGAAGGTCGACTGGTGCTTCACCAGCAGGACGCAGCCGGCGAGCTTGTCCTGAGGCAGGTTTTCCATGCCGGTGACGCGCGTCTCGATGCCCAGCAGCACCCGGGCGCCGCCGATCGCCCAGCCGAGCCAGCGCGCAGCCATCCAGTACAACGGCACGCCGCGCTTCCACAGCGAGCTGACCACCATGATCAGGCCCCATGGCACCACGGTGACGAGCATCCACAGCGCATGGACGATGGATCGGAGGAGTGACATCAGACGGCCAGGTTCAGGGCGTTGCGCTCTTCGCGTTCCAGCAGGAAGTCGACGAAGGCCGCCAGGTCTTCGTGCACGCGCGTGTTGGGTGGGTATTCGGGCGGCAGCGGGATGCCGCGGCAGGCCGCGCCCATGCCGGTCAGCAGCAAGTGCGGCTCGCAGCCGGCGGCAGCGCCGGCCTGCATGTCGCGCAGGCTGTCGCCGGCCGTCGGAACCTGAGCGAGATCGACGCCGTAGCGTTCGGCGATCTGCAGGAACAGCCCCGGCTTGGGCTTGCGGCATGCGCAGTTTTCGTCGGGGCTGTGCGGGCAGTAGAACACCGCGTCCACGCGGCCGCCGACGGCTGCCAGCATCTTGTGCATCTTGGCGTGCATGGCATTGAGCGAAGCCATGTCGAACAGCCCGCGCCCCAGGCCGGACTGGTTGGAGGCGATCACCACATGCCAGCCCGCATGGTTGAGCCGCGCCACCGCCTCCAGCGCACCGGGCAGCGGCGTCCACTCGATGTCGCTCTTGACGAAGTCCTCGCGGTGCACGTTGAGCGTGCCGTTGCGGTCGAGGATGACGATTTTCATGGGGTGGCGCCCTTCTGGGCTTCCCGCGCGCGGCGCTCGGCCCAGGCGATCACATGCGCAATCGGATAGCGAGCGGCGTCGAGCGTAGCGATCCGCTCGATCAGAGTCTTCAGATCGATCATGTCGTGGGTGAACAGTGCGCGAATGTACTGGGCATCCTTGTCGCGCCCGGCGACGCACTTGGACACCGCAAGGTCATGAAGCTCCGGGCAGATCGCGGTGAGCTCGCCAAGGTAGTGGAGCGTCTGGCGATCCTGCCAGTCCGGAGGCATGACGGCCGTCTCCGGGCTGACACCGTCTGCATGGAAGCCGTGAGTGTCATGGAAGGTCGACAGCGCGCCGATGGCGCCATCGATCATGTCGGACTTTTCCGGATGCATGGCCGGATAGAGGTCGAGCTCGGTCGACACCAACAGCTCCGGGGGCACGTTCTCGACCATCAGAAGGATCGCCTGACTCCCGACCAGCACGAAGGATTTCTCCTTCGTGATGTCCGCAGCCGCGCGCAGAACATGCTCGACCTCTGGCAATTGCATGGCTCAAAGTCCCGAAGCATGCCGCAACGCATCGCGTTCGGCCGGCGAGAGAACGAAGCCGAGCGGCGACGCGTTACGCAAGGTGGCAGCGAGCTCGTCGTCCTTGCAGACGGTACGCTCCACGCTGTCGACGCCGCTGTCGAGCAGTTCGGTCCATCGATCCAGGTAGGCGTCCGAGCGCGTCTGACCGCGCTGCTGACGCCAGCGCTCCAAGGTGCGACGCGCCTGCTCGACCAGGCGGCCGTCGGCGCGCAGGCGAGCGATGGCCTCCTGGTGAAAGGCCAGCGTGAAGCGATCGATCTGCTGCTGGGTCGGCATGGGACGATGGTGTTGGACCCGGGGCCGCCGGTCAAGCCGCCAGCCGCTCGAGCTGCGCCACCCGATTCATGGCCCGATGCAGCAGCATCAGCAGCCCCAGGCGGTTGAGCCGCAAATCGGACTGCTCGGCATTGACCATCACGTCGTCGAAGAAGGCATCGACCGGCTCACGCAGCGCAGCCAGGGTCTGCAACGAGGCGGTGTAGTCGCCGGCTTCGAACTGCGCATTGGCCGTGGGCACGACCTTCTGCATCGCGGCGTGCAGCGCCTTCTCGGCCGGCTCCTGCAGCAGCAACTCGCTGACATGGGCGTCGGCCTCGGGCGATTTCTTGAGGATGTTGCCGATGCGCTTGTTGGCCGCGGCCAGCGCCGGCGCCTCGGGCAGGACAGCGAAGGCGCGCACCGCTGCCAGGAGCTTGGGCACCTCGCCCAGGCGCTGCGGCGCGGGCGCGAGCACCGCCTCGACCTCCTGGGCGCTGGCGCCCTGCTCGCGCAGGCTGCCGGCCAGGCGGTCGAAGATGAAGGCCTCCAGCGCATCGGTCGGGTCGGCCAGCGGGTGGTCGCCGGCCTTGGGCGCGCCGAAGGCGGCGTGGGCTTGTCCGATCAGGGCGCGCAGGTCCAGCGGCAGGTGGCGCTCGGTCAGCATGCGGATCACGCCCAGGGCATGGCGGCGCAGCGCGAATGGATCGCGGTCGCCGGTCGGCAGATTGCCGATGCCGAACATGCCCACCAGGGTTTCCAGCTTGTCGGCCAGGGCGACCACGATGCCCACCGGGCCGCGCGGCAGCGCGTCGCCGGCGAAGCGGGGCTTGTAATGGTCCTCGATGGCGTCGGCCACCGCGTGGTCGAGGCCGTCGTGCAGCGCGTAGTAGCGGCCCATGATGCCCTGCAGCTCGGGGAACTCGCCGACCATGTCGGTCACCAGGTCGGCCTTGGCGAGCTGCGCCGCCTGCACGGCATGCGGAGCCAGCGTGGCATCGCCCGACGCCGAGCCCAGCTGTTCGCCGATGGCGTGCGCGATGCGCATCACGCGCTCCACGCGTTCGCCCTGCGTGCCGAGCTTGTTGTGATAGACCACCTTGCCCAGCGCCTCGACGCGCGACGCCAGCGACTTCTTGCGGTCCTGGTCGAAGAAGAACTTGGCATCGGCCAGGCGCGGGCGCACCACGCGCTCGTTGCCGCCGATCACCGCGCTGGCATCGCCGGGGCGGATGTTGCTGACCACCAAGAACTTGTTCGTGAGCCGGCCGGCGGCGTCGAGCAACGGAAAGTACTTCTGATTGGCCTTCATCGTGAGGATGAGGCACTCCTGCGGCACGCCGAGAAACTCGCGTTCGAACTCGCAAACCAGCACGTTCGGGCGCTCGACCAGCGCGGTGACTTCATCGAGCAGTGCGTCGTCGTCGATCGGCTGCGCGCCGGCACCGACGGACAGCGCCGCCTCGGCCAGCTGGCGGGCGATCTCGAAGCGGCGCGCCTCGAAGCCGGCGATCACCGCGCCCTCTTCTTCCAGTTGCACCGCATAGCTGTTGGCATCGCGCAGCACGATCGGATCGCGCTGGGCTTCGAAGCGGTGGCCGTGGGTTTCGCGCCCGGCCTGCAGGCCCAGGGCTTCGACCGGCACCACGACATCGCCATGCAGCGCGACCAGCCCGTGCGCCGGGCGCACGAAGCTCACGCTGGTCCAGCCGGGCAGCGCGCAGCCGGATTCGAGCTGGTAACTCATGACCTTGGGAATGGGCAGCTTCGCGATGGCTTCGGCCAGCGCCTTTTGCAGGCCCTCGGCCAGCGTCGCGCCCTTGGCGCTGCTGTCGAAGAACAAGGCCTCCGCCTTGCCGTCCATCGCACGGCGCAAGCCGGGCACGGCGGCGGCGTCGGCGCCCAGCGAAGCCAGCTTCTTGAGCAGCGCCGGCGTCGCCTGGCCGGCCGCATCGAGCCCGACGGCCACCGGCATCAGCTTCTGCGAGACTGCGCGGTCGGCGGCCTGCGTGCCGACACGGGTGAGGTGCGCCGCCAGGCGGCGCGGCGACGCATAAGCGGTCAGCACGGAGCCCGCATCGGCCAGGCCGTGGGCCACCAGCTGGTCGCGCAGCACGCCGGCAAAGGCATCGCCGAGCTTCTTGAGCGCCTTGGGGGGCAGTTCCTCGACGAAGAGCTCGACCAGAAGGTTGGTATGGGTACTCATCGCTCAGGCCGCCTTCTTCGTCATCTCGGCCACCCATTCGCGCGGCGCCATCGGGAAGCCCAGGCGCTCCCGGCTTTCGTAGTAGCTCTGCGCGACGCTGCGCGCGAGGTTGCGGATGCGTCCGATGTAGGCGGCGCGCTCGGTCACGCTGATCGCGCCGCGCGCATCCAGCAGGTTGAAGCTGTGGGCCGCCTTGAGCACCTGCTCGTAGGCAGGCAGCGCGAGCTTCTGCTCCATGAGGTGCCTGGCCTGCTTCTCGTGCGCGGCAAAGGCGGTAAAGAGGAAATCGGCGTCGCTGTGCTCGAAGTTGTAGGTCGACTGCTCGACCTCGTTCTGGTGGTACACGTCGCCATAACTGATGCCGGGCGCCCATTCCAGGTCGAAGATGCTTTCCTTGCCCTGGATGTACATCGCCAGCCGCTCCAGGCCGTAGGTGATCTCGCCCGTGATGGGCCGGCAGTCGATGCCGCCCACCTGCTGGAAGTAGGTGAACTGCGTCACCTCCATGCCGTTGAGCCAGACTTCCCAGCCCAGTCCCCAGGCGCCGAGCGTGGGGTTTTCCCAATCGTCCTCGACGAAGCGGATGTCGTTCTTCTTGAGATCGAAGCCCAGCGCCTCGAGCGAGCCCAGATAGAGCTCGAGGATGTTGGCGGGCGCCGGCTTGAGCACGACCTGGTATTGGTAGTAGTGCTGCAGGCGGTTCGGGTTCTCGCCATAGCGGCCGTCCTTGGGTCGGCGGCTGGGCTGCACGTAGGCGGCCTTCCAGGGCTCGGGGCCGAGCGCACGCAGGAAGGTCGCGGTATGCGAGGTGCCTGCCCCCACCTCCATGTCGTAGGGTTGCAGCAGCGCGCAGCCCTGGGCGTCCCAGTAGGACTGCAGCTTGAGAATGATTTGTTGGAAGGTGAGCATGGGTGGGATTGGTGGCCGGCCGAGCCTCGACGCGGCGAACCGGGCATTTTAAGAGCGCGCGGACATGACAACGGCCGCAGGGCTTGCGCCGCTGCGGCCGTGGAAGGAAGCGGGAAGCCCCGGGGCTCAGTATTCCCAGAAGATCCGCTGCAGTTGCTTCGGGTCGTTGGTCTTCGTGAGAGCGACCATGGCCAGAATCCGCGCCTTCTGCGGCTTGAGGTCATGCGCCGCCACCCAATCGTACTTGTCGTCGGGCTGCTCGGCGTTGCGGATCACGAAGCCGTCGGACACGCGCGAGCTGCGGATGATCTGCACGCCATCGCCGCGCAGCTTCTGCAGCAGCGGCACGATGCGGTCGGCCACCGAACCATTGCCGGTGCCGGCATAGACCAGCGCCTTCACGCCGCTCTTGCCGAAGGCGTCGATCGCGGTGGCGGGCACGCTTCCGTAGCCGTACGCGATGTCGACCGCCGGCAGTGCCGCGATCTCGTCGATGTTGAACTCGGACTGCGTGGTGTGGCGCTTGACCGGGGCGCGGAACCAGTAGTTCTTGCCCTCCACGATCATGCCCAGCGGGCCCCACTGGCTCTTGAAGGCTTCGGTCTTGATGTTGACCACCTTGCTGACGTCGCGGCCGCTCTGGATCTCGTCGTTCATAGTCACCAGCACGCCCTTGCCGGACGCGTCCTTGCTGGCGGCGACGTTCACGGCGTCGTACAGATTGAGCGCACCGTCGGCCGACAGGGCGGTGCCCGGGCGCATCGAGCCGACCACGACGATCGGCTTGGAGGTGCGCACCACCAGGTTCAGGAAATAGGCGGTCTCTTCCAGCGTGTCGGTGCCGTGGGTGACGACGATGCCGTCCACGTCGGCCTGCTTGGACAGGGCCGACACGCGCTTGGCCAGCACCATGAGGTTGTCGTTGGTGAAGCTCTCGGAGGCGATCTGAAACACCTGCTCGCCGCGCACGTTGGCCACCTTGGAGATCTCGGGCAGGCCGGCGATGAGCTTGTCGACCGGCACCTTGGCGGCGGCGTAGGTGGCGCTGTTGGCGGCCGAGGCGCCGGCGCCGGCGATGGTGCCGCCGGTGGCCAGGATCACGACGTTGGGCAAGGCCTGCTGGGCATGGGCGATGGCTGCGGCGGCAGTCAGCGCCGCGACGGCCGCGAAGGCACGGAAGCGGGGGGCAAAGAACATGGAGGCTCCTGTTGGCGTGAGGAATTTCACGAAGCGCAGGGACGATACCGGAAGCCCTGGCCGCCGTCACAGGCCTGAAATGCTTCCTGCGCATGCCGCGATGCCGGCGGCCGCACGCCCGCGTTCCGCCGACGCGCTTCGATCCGGCGTCAGCCGGCAGTCCGGCTGGCCCGCCGCAAGAAAAGTGGCACGGCCGCCATGATCGCCAGGGCCAGACCCCACAGCGGCCACAATCCGAAGCGCGAGACCCAGAACGCATAGGGCGTGAGCCCGGCGCGCCCCTCGACGCTCGCCACCAGCACGCCGCGTGTGAGGCGCGGCAGGGCGTGCGTGACGCGGCCCCGATGGTCGATCACCGCGGTGGCGCCGGTGTTGGTGGCGCGCACCATCGGCCGCTGGAACTCCAGCGCGCGCATGCGCGAGATGGCCAGGTGCTGGTCGATGGCGATCGTGTCGCCGAACCAGGCGATGTTGCTCACGTTGAGAAGCACGGTGGGCGCCTGCGACTCGTCGCGGAAGTTGGCGCCGATCTCGTCGCCGAACAGATCCTCGTAGCAGATGTTGGGCGCGATGCGCTGGCCCTGCCAAGCCAGCGGCCGCTGCGCGAGGCCACCGCTTTGAAAGTCGCCCAGGGGGATGTTCATCATGTCCGTGAACCAGCGGAACAAGCCCGGCACGAATTCGCCGAAGGGCACGAGGTGGTGCTTGTCGTAGCGGTAGGGCGTGCTGCGCCCGGGCCCGAAGCCCAGCACGGTGTTCGTGTAGACGCGGCCATCGCCCAGCGGCAGACCCACGATGGCGGTCTGCGCACTGTTCGCATAGCGCGCCGCGATGGCGTCGAGGTAACCAGGCGGCAGCTGCGAGCCCAGCAGGGGCAGCGCGGTCTCGGGCGTGATCACCAGCGGTGCGGTGGCGCGCAGCAGCTGCTCCCCGTACCACTGCAGCGCGGTGGCGACGCCCCCGCCGGGGATGAACTTTTCGTCTTGCGGGATATTGCCCTGCAGCAACGCAAGCTCCAGCCGACCCCGCGAAAGCGTCGCCTCGTCGGATGCGCTGCGGACGGCGGCCACGAGCGCGGGCGCACCGAGGAGGACCAGCGCCAGCGCAAGCGCCATCACGCGCTTCCCGCGCCCTTGGTCGTGGACCACAGCTGCAACGAGCGCCGCGATGGCTGCCGCGACCGCGCCCACGCCGTACACGCCGACCCACGGCGCATAGAACGAGAGCGGGCCATCCACGTGGGCATAGCCGCCCGCGCCCCAGGGAAAGCCGGTGAACAGGCTGTTTCGCAGCAGCTCGGCCAGCGTCCAGGCAGCGGCGAACAGGAGGACCGCGCCGGCCCGACGCACGGGCGCGAAGGCCACATAGAAGGCTGCGGCAGCGGCGTAGTACAGCGCCAGGGCGGCCGCCAGTGCCAGCACCGCGACCGCGGCAAGCGGGGCGGCGAGCCCGCCGTAGGTGTGCATCGAGACGAAGAGCCACCAGAAGGTGCCGCACAGCCAGGCGGTCGAAAACAGCCAGCCGTAGAGCGCCGCGCTTCGCCACGCGGGCCGCGCTTGCGCACGACCCCGCAGCGCATCGAGTTGCCAGGCCAGCAGCGCCAGCGAGATCAGCTGCAGCCACCACAGCGGCCGGCCGTTCCAGGGGGCCGCGATCGAAGCGGCCTGCGCAAGCCCCGCGAGTCCGAAGCCCAGCGAGCGCGCCAGGTTTTTCAATCGGCCGCGTCGTCGCCGCGCGCCGGCGAGACCTTGAACCAGCGCACCGCGCCGCCCTTCGTATGGAGCACGACGAAGTCGAAGGCACCCAGCGCATAGTGCTCGCCGCGTTTGGGCACGTGGCCCATTTCGTGCGCGATCAGGCCACCGATGGTGTCGAAGTCCTCGCTCAGCATCTCCTCGTCGAAGACGATGCCGAAGGCCTCCGCGACGCGCTCGATCGGCGTGTCGCCGGAGACGCGGTAGGTGCGGTCGGCCAGGCCGAAGATGTCGCCCTCGTCCTCGGCGATGTCGAATTCGTCCTCGATCTCGCCGACGATCTGCTCCAGCACGTCCTCGATGGTGATGAGCCCGGCCACGCGGCCGAACTCGTCGATCACGATCGCGAGGTGGTTGCGGTTGCCGCGGAACTCGCGCAGCAGGTCGTTCAGGCCCTTGCTCTCGGGCACGAAGGCGGCGGGACGCAGCAGCGCGCGGATGTTCAGCCCCGGGGCCCGCTGCAGCTTGAGCAGGTCCTTCGCCATCAGGATGCCGATGATGTTTTCCTTCTCGCCCTCGTAGACCGGAAAGCGCGAGTGCGCGGTGTCGATCACCAGGTTCAACAGGGACTCGAAGGGCGCGTCGATGTTGATCAGGTCCATGCGCGGCGCGGCCACCATCACGTCGCCGGCGCTCATGTCGGCCATGCGCAGCACGCCTTCGAGCATGACGCGGGACTCGGCGCCGATCACGTCGTTGTCCTCGGCATCGGCGAGGGTTTCGATCAGCTCGTCGCGCGAGTCCGGTCCGGGATGGATGAACTCGGCGAGCTTCTGCAGAAAACTGCGCTTGTCTTCGCGTTCAGCGGGCACGCGTTCGGGGTGAGGGTCAGCCACTGCGGGAGGGCGGAGTTGGGGGATCACAAGGATACCGGAACCCGCCGGCGGCGCGTGCGCCCGCCGGTCGCCTCCGCGGGAGCTCAGGGCGAGGACTGCTCGCGGGCGGCGCGCACGCCGCTGCGGATCTCCTGCACGGTGGCCAGGAAGGCCCAGAACTGCTTGGCGCGCGTCTTGAGCTGGAAATCGACCTCGGCGTAGTGCTCCAGCGCGATCTCGCTCATGCGGCTGTCGAGGGTGGCATCGGGCAGCTGCAGGTGGGCTTCGGATTCGGAGCCGCTGCGCACCACGGTGGCGCCGGCATTGCGCGCGATCTTGAGCATGGCCGTGTTCTCGCTCAGCGCATGGATGAAGAGCATCCCCACGCCCTCGTTGCGCGCGATCACCGCCGCGCGCTCGAACAGGCGGGCGCCATAGCCGCGCCCGCGGGCGTGCTCGGCCACCGAGACGCCGAATTCGGCGCAGTCCTTGAGCTGGTCGTCAGGGGCAAAGGCCAGATGGGCCATGGCGATCAGATCGAGACGGCGGTTGTAGATGCCGAAGAGTTCGTCGCGGCCGAAATCGAGGCCGTCCACGTAGCGCCGGATCTGCTCGTCGGAGGCGGCATAGCCGAAACGCAGATAGCGGTCGCGGGGCTCGAGGGCGAGCAGGTGCTGGGCGATGCGCTCCCGCTCGCGAGGGCCGATGGAGCGGATCGGCACCATCACCGGGGCGGGAGCGGGCGCGCGTGGCTGGGCCTTGACCATGGGTGCTTTCAGGAAGGAGCCTATGCCGAACGAGGCTTGGAGGAGGGCCTTGGCGGTGTGCATGGCTCCTATATTAAGGGTTTTCCCTTAATCAACATGTAGGGCAAGGTCTAAGAAGTAATCCATAAGAACACGTTTTACCCGTTGCATGGCCCAAATAATAGTCGCTACCGGCTATATCGGCACGGCCGTGGTCGCTTTGACTCGGTCCAGCACGAAGCTGGTCTTGCAGTCTTCCACGCTGGGATGCTTGAGCAGCGTGTCCATGATGAAGCGGCTGTAGTGCGCCATATCGGCGACAACGACGCGCAACAGGTAGTCCATTTCTCCAGTGAGCGCGGCACATTCCACAACCTCCGGCCAGGTCTGAACACTGGCGCGGAACAGGTCCATGGGGTTGCGCTTATGGGTCTCGGTGTGCTTTTCGAGTCGGACGTTGAGATAGGCCGTGAGGCCCAAGCCGACCGCCTCGGGCTTGACCAAGGCGACGTAGCGGTCGATGACCCCGCTTTCCTCCAGCCGCCGGACGCGCCGCAGCACCGCGCTGGGCGAAAGGCTGACCTCTTCGGCGAGTTGATCATAGGTGGCGCGACCGTCGCTTTGCAGCGTGCGCAAAATCAATCTATCCAGCTTGTCGAGTGCGTTCATTCCTCCATTTTTACAGCTTTCATGCGTTTCCTTGCTCATTTAGGCCTGATAACGCTGAAATCATGAGGAGCTCCGCTCTTACAGTTCCACACGTGCCAGGCACAACCCGAGCGCCACACTGAACATCCCCGCCCATCCCCTTGGAGACACCCATGAGCACCGCCGACGCCCCCGCCTTCACCCCTTGGGACAACCCCATGGGCACCGACGGCTTCGAATTCATCGAATACGCCGCGCCCGATCCGGCCGCCATGGGCAAGGTCTTCGAGCGCATGGGCTTCAAGGCGGTGGCCAAGCACCGCCACAAGAACGTGCTGCTGTACCGTCAGGGCACCATCAACTTCATCGTCAATGCCGAGCCGGATTCCTTCGCGCAGCGTTTCGCGCGCCAGCACGGCCCCAGCGTCTGCGCCATCGCCTTCCGAGTGCAGGACGCCAAGGCCGCCTACGAGCGCGCCACCTCCCTCGGTGCCTGGGGCTTTGCCGACAAGGCCGGGCCCGGTGAACTGAACATCCCGGCCATCAAGGGCATCGGCGACAGCCTGATCTACCTAGTCGACCGCTGGCGCGGCAAGAACGGAGCGCAGCCCGGCGACATCGGCAACATCGGCTTCTACGACGTGGACTTCGAGGCGCTGCCCGGCTTGACTGCGCAGCAAGCGCTGGCGCCGGAAGGCAATGGCCTCACCTACATCGACCATTTGACGCACAACGTGCACCGCGGCCGCATGAACGAATGGGCGGACTTCTACGAGCGCCTCTTCAACTTCCGCGAGATCAAGTACTTCGACATCGAAGGCCAAGTGACCGGCGTGAAGAGCAAGGCGATGACCAGCCCCTGCGGAAAGATCCGCATCCCGATCAACGAGGAAGGCAAGGAACAGGCCGGCCAGATCCAGGAGTACCTGGACCTCTATCGCGGAGAAGGCATCCAGCACATCGCGATGGGCTCGGACAACCTCTACAAGACGGTCGATGCACTGCGCGCCAGCGGCGTGAAGCTGCTCGACACCATCGACACCTACTACGAGCTGGTGGACAAGCGCATCCCCGGCCACGGCGAAAGCATCACCGAACTGCAAAAGCGCAAGATCCTGATCGACGGCAAGAAGGACGCGCTGCTGCTGCAGATCTTCAGCGAAAACCAGTTGGGCCCGATCTTCTTCGAGTTCATCCAGCGCAAGGGCGACGACGGCTTCGGCAACGGCAACTTCAAGGCGCTGTTCGAAAGCATCGAGCTCGACCAGATTCGCCGCGGGGTCTTGAGCGCCGCACAATAGTTGCTCCATCACATACAGGAGTAAGGAATGCGTCGTCTCGGTTCTTGGATTCGCTCGTCATCGATCGCGGCTGCGGTCCTCGCTCTGGTCGGCTGCGCGATGAATGCGCAGCAGCGGCCGCAAAGCATGGCTGCATCGCATCTCGATGCAGTGCAGAAGGCGGGCGTGCTGCGCATCTGCACGCCCGGCGACTACAAGCCCTTCAGTTTCCAGAAGGCCGATGCGAGCTACGAAGGCATCGACGTCGACTTGATGACGAGCTTCAGCGGCAGCCTCAATGCGAAGCCGGAGTGGATCAAGACGACGTGGGCCAACCTGCTGACCGACCTCGCCGCGGGCAAGTGCGACCTCGCGGTGGGCGGCGTCTCGGTAACCACCGAGCGGCAGAAGCGCGCCTTCTTCAGCGCGCCTTACATGGTCAACGGCAAGACGCCGATCGCGCGCTGCGCCGATGTCGGCAAGTATCAGAGCGTGACCGCCATCGACAAACCGGAGGTCCGGGTGATCTTCAACCCCGGCGGCAGCAACGAACGCTTCGCGCGCGCCAACTTCAAGCGCGCCAAGCTCACGATGCACGGCGAGAACGTGACGATCTTCGACGAAATTCTCGCGAATCGCGCCGATGTTTTCGTGACCGAGGCGGCCGAGGCGATCACGCAGCAGAAGCTCAAGCCGGGCCTGTGCGCCGTCAACCCCGACAAGCCGCTTCAGTATGGCGAGATGGCCTGGATGCTGCCGCGCGACGACATCGCCTTCAAGGCCTATGTCGACCAGTGGCTGCACCTGGCGCAGGCCGGTGGCGAGTTCCAGCGCGTGATGGACCGCTGGCTCAAGTAAACAATCTATTCGGAGCTTTCCATGGAGACGCCATCAGGTGCGGTCATGCCCGCCGTCTACGGCCAATCGGACCGGCCGCCGCGCGGCGACTATTCGCGGGGCGGCGCAGTCTTGGCCGACTACACCTGCCCGCAGGACTGGGGCAGCTACACGCCGGCCGACCATGACACTTATCGGCGCCTCTACGAGCGACAGGCCGCGCAGTTGACCGGGCTGGCCTGCGATGCTTTCATCGCATCGCTGCCTCTGCTCGGCATCAAGGACCGCATTCCGCGCTTCGACGAGATCAACGAGCGGCTTTACAAGGCGACACGCTGGGAGATCGTCGCCGTGCCCGGGCTGATCCCGGAGCTGCCCTTCTTCACGCTTCTGGCAAACCGCAAGTTCCCGGTCACGGACTGGATCCGCAAGCCCGAGGAGTTCGACTACATCGTCGAGCCCGACGTGTTCCACGATCTCTTCGGCCATGTGCCGATGCTGTTCGACCCGACCTTTGCCGACTACGTGCAGCGCTACGGCCAGGGTGGCATCAAGGCGCATGACCTCGGCGCTGGCGAAAAACTCGCGCGGCTTTACTGGTACACGGTCGAGTTCGGGCTCATCCGTCAGGCCGAGGGCGTGCGCGCATACGGCGCAGGCATCCTGAGTTCGGTCGGCGAGCTGCGACACGCGGTGCGCAGCGAGGAGCCACTGCGCTTGCCGCTCGATCTGCTGCGCGCCATGCGCACGCGCTACAAGATCGACACCTACCAAGCCAATTACTTCGTGATCGACAGCTTTGCTCAATTGTTCGAGATGACTGCACCGGACTTCACGCCGCTCTACGAGGCGCTCGCCGCGAAGCCGGACATCGAGCCCGGCGTGCTGCTGCCGGGCGAATCCTCTCTCTGAGCTGCGCTTCCTCAGTCTTCGAGCAAGGCGAGGGTCTGCTCTCGCAGGCCTGGGACGAAGGCCAGCTCCACATGCCCACGACCCGGCACGAGCCGGTTGTCGGCATTGGGAAGCGTGGCCGTCGAGGTGGGGAACACGATGTTGTCGCAGTTCGAGTACCAGCAAGTGAACGGAACTTGGCGCGTGCTGCCGCATTCGCTCTCCATCTGCCGCATCCATTCGCCGTCGATTCGCATCTGGCGCCCGCTGGCCGTACGGCCGAAGCGAGCCAGCCACGTTCCCCGGTGCGGCGTGCCGATGGTCACGATACGATGCACGCGCTTCGCATCGGCACCGCGCAGCCAGGCGCGAGCCGCCAGGCCGCCCATGCTGTGGCAGATCAGCAAGGGGG
>DATFFA010000173.1:0-33759 GCA_035250605.1 Variovorax sp.
GTGAAGCCGTCGAGCGGCGCATCGGGCGCCAGCCAGCTGAAGCGGAAGACCAGCCCGTGCTCCGCGGGGCTGCCGCTGGCCGTGTGCTCGAAGTGCTCGGGCAGGGGCGCCGGCGCGCGCATCAGAAACAAGTGCCAGAGCTGGGAGGTTTTTTTCCGGTTGCCTTCGCTGCCGGCTTCGCACTCGCGGTCCAGCGTGCCCAGGGGCACCAGCTCGCCCTCGTAGACGATGCCCGATTCCTCCAGCAGCTCGCGCCGGACCGCGTCCTCGGGCGTCTCGCCGGGCTCGACGGTGCCCTTGGGCAGCTGCATCCCGGCATCGCCGGGATGGAAGAAGACCAGCAGCCGGTCCCGGTCGTCGACCAGGCAGGCGCAGGCCTTGAGCACCTGCTGCGCGGGCACGCTCAGCCGCCCGAGAGCGCGGCCTTGACCGCGGCGCTGACGAGGCCCATGTCGGCCTTGCCGGCCAGGCGGGTCTTCACGGCGCCCATCACTTTGCCCATGTCGCCCGGGCCTTTGGCGCCCAGCTCGGCGACGATCGCCTTGACTTCGGCCGCGATCTCATCGGCGCCCATGCGCTGGGGCAGGTAGACCTCCAGCACCTTGATCTCGGCGGCCTCCTTGTCGGCGAGGTCGGTGCGCCCGCCCTGGGTGAAGGCGGCGACCGAGTCCTTGCGCTGCTTCACCAGCTTGTCGACGATGGCGACGACCATCGCGTCGTCCAGCTCGATGCGTTCGTCGACTTCCTTCTGTTTGAGGGCGGCCAGCAGCAGGCGAATGGTGCCCAGGCGCTCCGAGTCCTTGGCGCGCATCGCGGTCTTCATGTCTTCGGTGATCTGGTCCTTGAGGCTCATGGCTTTGCTTTCGAGGAGGGGGCGGAAAAGACAAGAGCCGCGGCAGGTGATCCCTGGCGCGGCTCGAGGCTCTGAACAGGCGTCGGTGTGGTCCGACGCAGCGGGTGCCAGCTCAGTACAGCTTCTTGGGCAGCTGCATGCTGCGCACGCGCTTGTAGTGGCGCTTGACGGCGGCGGCCTTCTTGCGCTTGCGCTCGGCGGTCGGCTTCTCGTAGAACTCGCGGGCGCGAAGATCGGTCAGCAGGCCGAGCTTTTCGATGGTGCGCTTGAAGCGGCGCAGGGCGACGTCGAAGGGCTCGTTTTCTTTAACGCGGATGGTGGTCATTTAAAAATCGGTTGCTTGAATTTTTGCCTGGGGAAGATCGGGCCCCGGGCCGGGTTTCCTCAACACGAAAAGGGGTGGGCCGTTGAGGGGTGGCCAAAGTTAGCCGGGCATTATAGCGTGATCCGCACTCGCCTCCAGGGCCTGCGCGCAGGCATGTGCGCTGGCCCAGGCCCACTGGAAGTTGTAGCCGCCCAGCCAGCCGGTCACGTCCACCACCTCGCCGATGAAATACAGGCCGGGCTGCTTCGATTCCATGGTCTGCGAGGACAAGTCCCGGGTGTCGACGCCGCCGGCCGTGACTTCCGCCTTCTTGTAGCCCTCTGTGCCGCTGGGCGTGATCTGCCAGCGGGCGATGCGCTCGGCCAGCGCTGCGAGCGCCCGGTCGGCCGCTTCGTTGATCGGGCGCTGCAACGCCGCGTCCTGCCCCACCCAGGCGTCGGCCAGCCGGGCCGGCACCAGGCCGGCCAGCTCGTTGGCGATGCGCTTGCGGGAGCGCTGCTTGGCCTCGGCCAGCGCGGCCTGCATGTTCACGCCGGGGGCGAAGTCGATGTCCAGCGGCGCCCCGGGCTGCCAGTAGCTGGAGATCTGCAGCACCGCCGGGCCGGAAAGGCCCCGGTGGGTGAACAGCAGGTCCTCGAGGAAGACCGTCCGTTCCTTCTTGCTGCCGGTCGCGATCTGCACCGGCAGCGCGAGGCCGGCCAGGTCGGCGTAGGGCGCCCAGGCCTCGCCGCCGAAGGTCAGGGGCACCAGGGCGGGGCGGGGCGGGACCACGCGCAGGCCGAATTGGGCCGCGAGCCGGTAGCCGAAGTCGGTGGCGCCGATCTGGGGAATGGAGAGGCCACCGGTCGCCACCACCGCCCGGGGCGCGCGCACCTCGCCGCGGCTGGTCTGGAGCCGATAGCCCTCGCCCGGCGTGAAGCCGATCTCGCCGACGCTGCAGGGCTGCCAGTGCGCCACGCCGCCGGCCGCGCATTCGGCCAGCAGCATGTCGATGATCTGCTGCGAAGCGCCGTCGCAGAAGAGCTGGCCCTTGTGCTTCTCGTGGTAGGCGATGCCGTGGCGCTGGACCAGGTCGATGAACTGCTGCGGCGTGTAGCGCGACAGCGCCGAGCGGCAGAAGTGCGGGTTGCCGCCGATGAAGTGGCGCTGCGGCGCGCGCACGTCCAGGTCGCGGTTGGTGAAGTTGGCGCGGCCGCCGCCGGAGATGCGGATCTTCTCGCCGATGCGCTCGGCGTGGTCGATCAGCAGCACCTTCAGGCCGCGCTGGCCGGCCAGCCCGGCGCAGAACAGGCCGGCCGCACCGGCGCCGACGACGATGGCGTCGAATGTGTTCGCTGCCCCCATCAGCCCTTCCACAGGAACGGGAACTTCAGCTGCTTGAAGAAGCCGTTCGGCACGTAGTCGCCCACCACGCCGTAGCGCTCCGGCCACAGCCGGGTGCTCTTGACCGCGGTGCCGAAGAGGTAGTCGAGAAAGGCATAGTGCGCGGCGTAGTTCTTGTCGATGGCCTCGTCGTCCTGGCTGTGGTGCCAGTGGTGGAAGTTGGGCGTGACGATCACGTAGCGCAGCGGCCCGAGGCGCACGCTCACGTTGGCGTGGTTGAAGACGGCCTGGAAGCCCACCACCACGATGTAGGCGTCGATCACTTCCTTGCTGAAGCCGAGCACGTAGATCGGCGCCAGCACCAGCGTGCGGGTGATCAAGAGCTCGAGGATGTGCTGGCGCGAGCCGGCCAGCCAGTCCATGCTCTTCACGCTGTGGTGCACCGCGTGCAGGCGCCAGAGCAGCGGCACCTCGTGGTAGGCGCGGTGGGTCCAGTACTGCACCAGGTCGGCCACCAGGATGATCAGCAGCAGCCCGGCCCAGAAGGGCAGCCCTGCGACCCAGCCGCGCACGCCGTCGTTGGCGGCCCAGCCGAAGAGCTTGTGCACCAGCAGGTTGGTGGCCAGCAGCACGAAGCCCACGATCATGTGGTTGACCACGAAGTGATGGAAGTCGGTCTGCCACTCGGCGCGAAATACCGGCTGCTCCTTGCGGTGGGCGAACAGCTTCTCGATGAAGATGAAGATCAGCGAGGAGCCCAGCAGGTCGAGGATGAACCAGTCCAGCCCGATGTAGGGCGTGTTGTCGGCAAAGTCGTTGACCGGCACCTTGTGCCCGCCCAGCAGCGCCGCGGCCGCCACCAGCAGGAAGGCGAAGGCCGAAAGCCAGCGCGAGCGGTTGAAGATGATGTTGACCAGCGCCAGCCCGCCGGCGATGACCATGGCCGTGAGGAGCACGAGGCGCATCACGTCCACGTCGTAGCTGCGGCGCAGCTCGGGCGTGCTCAGGTACTGCGGGAAGTGGAAGACCAGCACGCCCAGGAAGCACAGGACCGCCAGCGAGAACGCGATCGTCCCGGTGACCAGGCCCCGGCCGCGTTGCAGCTCGCCGTGGCTCTCGACGAATTCGTTGAGTTTCTCGAGTTCCAGCATGCCCATCTCCGCCCGTTGTTCTTCAGGGCGGAGATTCTAGGTCGGCAGGCCCTGCCGGCGGGCTGGCCGAATGGCCAATTCAGGTGCCGAAGCGCGTGGCCGGCAGGCCTGCCGCGGCCAGGCCGCGCAGCACATCGCCCACCACGATCACGGCCGGGCTGCCCAGCCCGGCGGCCACCACGTCGCGCGGCAGATGCGCCAGCGTGGTCGCGACATGGCGCTGCTGCGGCAGGCTGGCATGCTGGATCACGGCCACGGGCGTTTCGCCGGCCAGGCCATGCAGCAGCTGCTCCTGGATATGGGCCAGGCCCGAGACGCCCATGTAGATCACCAGCGTCAGCCGCGCATCGCGCGCCGTGGCCGCCAGCTGGCGCCAGTCGGTGGGATGCTCGGCGGCCGCATGCCCGGTCTTGGCATGGCCCGTCACGAAGACGACGCCCTGCGCATGGTCGCGGTGCGTGAGCGGCACGCCCAGCGCAGTGACCGCGGCCAGGCCGGCCGTGATGCCGTTGACCACCCGCACCTCGATGCCTTCCTCGCGCAGGTGCTCCACCTCCTCGCCGCCGCGGCCGAAGATGAAGGGGTCGCCGCCCTTGAGGCGCACCACCGTCTCGCCCTCGCGCACCGCGGTGATCATCAGCCGCTCGATGAAGGCCTGCGGCGTGCTTTTGCAGCCGCCGCGCTTGCCCACGTGGATGATGCGGGCGCCGGGTCGCGCGTAGGCCGCAAGGATCTCTTCGCTCACCAGGTCGTCCACCAGCAGCACGGTGGCCGCCTGGATCGCCTTGACGGCCTTGATGGTCAGCAGCTCCGGGTCGCCCGGTCCGGCGCCGACCAGCGTGCAGCTGCCGTGATGGGAAAGATGGCTCATTGAAAAACCTCCGCGCTGCGCGCTACGGTATTCGACTTGGGAACGGCCCGGCGTCTCATGCTTGCTCCATGTCGTGGCTCAGTTGCAGGACATGACGGACCTGCTGCGCGATGGCATCCGGTACCGGTGCCTGGCCGGCCAGCACGCGGCGCGTGTAGTCGGCGGTGGTCTGGACATCGATGTCGGCCGGCAAACCCGGCACCTCGGACAGCGTGCCGGGTTGCTGCGCCTGCAGCGCGATGCGTCGCCCCTTGACGAAGCCGTCGACCTGGCCGGTGCGGCGCGGATCGGCCACGCTCTCGCCTTCCAGTCCGCGCGAGAGCAGGGCCGTCGCGCCCATCAATTCGAAGGTGGCGGCCATCGATTCGGCATAGGCCGGATGCGTGTAGCTGCCAACCACCACGCAATCGCCCTCGCAAGGCTGCATCAGCTTCACCACGCTGTGGCCGGGATTGCGCAGGCCCACCACGCGGCGCACGTCGAGCAGGCGCTTGAGGCCCGGGCTGAGCAGCGCGGTCGGCGCGAACACCACCTCGCCATCGGCGATGGGCCGGATGTGCTCGAGCGGCTGCACATCGAGCGCCGCGAGCACGTTGGACGACAGCACCCGCGTGGATTCGGTGGCTGCGCCGTGCACCAGCACCGGCAGCCCCTCGCGCGCCAGCAGCAGCGCGAGCAGCGGCGTCAGCACCGGCAGCCGGCGGGCGCCGTTGTAGCTGGGCAGCACCGCCACCGGCCGGCCGGCGGCCGGGAAGCGCGCCAGGCGCGCGTGCGTGGCATCGAGAAAGCCCGCCATCTCCTCGGGCGTCTCGCCCTTGATGCGCATGGCCAGGCAGAAAGCGCCGGTCTCGAGGTCTGTGACGGTGCCGTCGAGCACCTGGCCGAACAGGTCGCCGGCCTGCGCGCGGTCCAGCGGCTTCGCGCCGCGCGCGCCGCGGCCGATTTCCTTGATGTAGTGGCTGATTCCCATGGGTGCCCGGATTGTCCCGCAAGGCTTATGCCGCACGGCGCGGTCGCTTATGCCCCGGCGTGTAGCAGGGGTTGGGCCTGCGCCGTGCATGGCGGGTCTCATGGCGCGGTCGCCAATGCGGGACTCGCACGCACCATGCGCTTGAGCTCGGGCAGGCAGGAGCCGCAATTGGTGCCGCATTTCAACGCAGCCTGCAGCGCGCCGAGGCGCCCTTCGTCCGAACCCGTCGCTGCAGCCAGCCGTTCGGCAATCGCGGTCTGGGTGACGCCGAAGCAGCTGCACACGACCTTGCCGCGCGCTGTGACGCCGGCCGGCGCGGTCGAGCCGGGCTTGAGCAGCTGGCGGCCATAGGCCTGGGCGGGCAGGCGGTCCTGCAGCAGCGCCTTGATCCAGGCCTCGGCGCGGGTGTCGCCGGCCAGCAGGAAGGCTTCGAGGCGCGCGTCCTGGCCGTCGCGCACCAGCCGCGCCGCGCGCCGCTGGCCGTGCTTCTTGTCGGCATAGCGCAAGCTGTCGGCGCCGTGCAGCGAGAGCAGCTCCTCGATGCGTGCCAGCACCTCGTCCGGAGGCGCTTCGTACGCGGCGCCGCGGAACAGCACGCCGGTGCGCTCCGATCCGCCGCCTTCCAGGGCGCCGCCGGCGCCGAAGGGCACGCAGCTCGCGAACACGAAGGAGGGCATCAGCGTGCGCAAGGCCTCGTGAACGCGCAGGGCGGCATCGCCAGGCAGCCAGCCCACGGCCAGCAGGGTCCAGGGAAGCTCGGCCTTGAGGATCTTCACGGCCGCGTGCTTGAGCTCGGGCTGCTTCGAATCGGGGCAGAAGGCCGGCGTCGTGAGCACGTTGACGCCTGCGAGCCGTTCGCCGGTGCTGGAGCGGCCGCTCAGGTATTCGCCGCCCCAGTGCATGGCGATGAAGGCCTGGCTCAGGCCCACGTCGGTGCTGCCGGCCACGGGCAGCACGATGGAGCCGCGCCGCGAGGTGACATGCACCAGCTCGCCTTCGCGCAGCTGGCGGCGTGCCATGTCCTGCGGATGCATCTGCACCGAAGGCTCCGCGACGTGGCCGAACAGCCGGCCCAGCGTGCCGGTGCGGCTCATGCCATGCCATTGGTCGCGCAGGCGCCCGGTGGTGAGCGAGAAGGGATGGCGCGCGTCGCGCGGCTCGGCCACCGGCTTGTAGGCCACGTCGACGAAGCGGGCGCGGCCGTCCGGCGTGGGGAAGATGCCGTCTTCGTAGAGGCGCGCGCGGCCGGTGGATTCGCCCTCGCGCAAGGGCCATTGCCGGGGCGCGGCCTCCAGCATTTCATAGCTCATGCCGGTGATGTCGAGGTCGCGGCCGCGGGTGGATTCGCGGTGCTCCTTCCACACCGATTCCGCATCGGGATAGGGAAAGAGCGTGTCCGTGCGCCCGAGCCGCGCTTCGAGCCGGCGCGCGAAGTCGGCGGCGATCAGCCAGTCGTCGCGCGTCTCGCCGGGACGTGCCACCGCGTTGCGCACGCGCGAGATGCGGCGCTCGCTGTTGGTGACGGTGCCGTCCTTCTCGCCCCAGGTGGTGGCGGGCAGCAAAAGGTCGGCGTGGTCGCAGGTGGCGGTGGTCGAGAAGGCTTCCTGCACCACCACGAACTCGCAGCGCTCGAGCGCCCGGCGCACGGTGGCCTGGTCGGGCATCGACTGCGCCGGGTTGGTGCAGGCAATCCACAGCGCGCGGATCTCGCCGTCGGCCGCGGCCTGGAACATCTCGACCGCCGTCTTGCCCGGCTTCTCGGGCACCGACGGAACGCCCCACAGGGCCGCCACCTCGGCGCGGTGCGCGGGGTTGGCGAGATCGCGGTGCGCCGACAGCAGGTTGGCCAGGCCGCCCACTTCACGCCCGCCCATCGCGTTGGGCTGGCCGGTCAGCGAGAAGGGGCCGGCGCCCGGCTTGCCGATCTGTCCGGTCGCCAGGTGCAGGTTGATCAGGGCCGCATTCTTCGCGGTGCCCGAGCTCGACTGGTTCAGGCCCTGGCAATAGAGGCTCAGCGTGGCGGGCGAGGTGGCGAAGAGGCGCGCGGCCTCCAGCAGGTCGTCCTTGGAGATGCCGCAGACCTGCGCCACGCGCTCGGGCGTGCAGTCGCGCACGGTGCGCTTGAGTTCGTCGAAGCCGGTGGTGTGGGCCGCGATGTAGGCGGCATCGGTCCAGCCTTCCCACAGCATCAGGTGCAGCATGCCGTGGAACAGCATCACATCGGTGCCGGGCTGCAGCGCGAGATGGAGGTCGGCGATCTCGCAGGTGTCGGTGCGGCGCGGATCGGCCACGACGATCTTCATCGACGGGTTGGCCGCCTTCGCATCCTCGATGCGGCGAAACAGGATGGGGTGCGCCCAGGCGGTGTTGCTGCCTGCGATGAAGAGGCACTGCGCGTGCTGGAAGTCGTCGTAGCAGGCCGGCGGCGCGTCCGCGCCCAGCGTCTTCTTGTAGCCGGCCACCGCGCTGCTCATGCACAGGCGCGAGTTGGTGTCGATGTTGTTGGTGCCGATCAGGCCCTTGGCAAGCTTGTTGAAGACGTAGTAGTCCTCGGTGAGCAGTTGGCCGGAGACGTAGAAGCCGACCGCGTCGGCGCCGTGGTCGCGAATGACCTGGGCGAACTTGTCGGCGGCGCTGTCGAGGGCGGCGTCCCAGCCGATGGCTTGCGGCGTTGCGCTGCGGTGAGCACGGCGCATGGGCTGCAGCAGGCGCGTCTGCATCGTGACCGCCGCGGAGGCAGTGAGGTGCAGCGTCGAGCCCTTGGTGCAGAGCCGGCCGAAGTTGGCGGGGTGGTCCGGATCGCCGCGCACGCCCGTGATCTGGTCGCCTTGGGATTCGATGATGACGCCGCAGCCCACGCCGCAATAGGGGCAGGTCGAGCGGGTCTCGCGCTGCTCCCTTTCCCTCGGGGAGAGGGTGGGGGTGAGGGCGCCGGGCGTATCCATCGCGAACCTCGCTGCCCTCACCCTAGCCCTCTCCCAGGGGGAGCGGGGACAAGGCAATGTGCCGCGCCGGGCCGGCGACCGGACGCGGCAGGTCGATGGCGTGCGTGGCGAGCTCGTTCGCATCCAGGTGCACCACCTCCTCGACCACCTTGACCGCGAAGCGCGGCGTGCATCCCTCGTCCGGCGCCTTGGCGCAGCCGTCGTCCAGCCCGATCGCCCAGTTGTGCAGCGGGCAGGCCACGCTGGTGCCGAACACGATGCCCTGCGACAGCGGGCCGCCCTTGTGCGGGCAGCGGTCGAGCAAGGCGAACACCTGGTTCTCGGCGTTGCGGAACACCGCGACATCGATGCCCTCGCTGCGCGCCACGCGGCGCGCGCCCAGCACGGGGATGTCGTCGACGCGGCAGATGGCTTTCCATTCACTCATGGTCGTGGTCCTTTCAGGCGGCTTGGGTGGCGGTGTCGACGACGGCGACGGGCGTGAACTGGCGCACGTCGACCGAGGCCTGGCTGGACTCGAACCACGGATCGGGTTCGCCGTCGAGCGCGAACTGCAGGCGCTCCCACAGGGCCTTGCGGCCCTCGGCGTCCTCGAGGATCTTCTTCTTCACGTAGTCCAGGCCGACGCGCCCGATGTAGTGGACCGTGCGCTCGAGATACCAGCCTTCCTCGCGGTAGAGCTGCAGGAAGGCGCCCGAATACTCCATCACCTCCTCGGCGGTCTTGGCCTTGAACAGGAACTGCGCCACCTCCGTCTTGATGCCGCCGTTGCCGCCCACATAGATCTCCCAGCCCGAGTCGACGCCGATCACGCCGACGTCCTTGATGCCGGCCTCGGCGCAGTTGCGCGGGCAGCCCGAGACGGCGAGCTTGACCTTGTGCGGCGAGTACATGGCCCACAGCGCGCGCTCCAGGTCCTTGCCCATCTGGGTCGAGTCCTGGGTTCCGAAGCGGCACCATTCGCTGCCCACGCAGGTCTTCACCGTGCGCAGCGACTTGGCGTAGGCAAAGCCCGAGGGCATGCCGATGTCCTTCCAGACGTTGGCCAGGTCCTCCTTCTTCACGCCCAGCAGGTCGATGCGCTGGCCGCCGGTGACCTTGACGGTCGGGATCTTGTACTTGTCGGCCGCGTCGGCGATGCGCCGCAGTTCATCGGGCGTGGTGTGGCCGCCCCACATGCGCGGGATCACCGAATAGGTGCCGTCCTTCTGGATGTTGGCGTGGCTGCGCTCGTTGATGAAGCGGCTCTGCGGATCGTCCTTGGCCTCCTTGGGCCAGGTCGAGATCAGGTAGTAGTTGATGGCGGGCCGGCAGGTGGAGCAGCCGTTGGGCGTGCGCCAGCCCATGCCGCGGTAGACCTCCGCGTGGCCGAGCCAGTGCTCCTTGCGGATGGCGTCGCGCACGTCCTGGTGGCTGGCATCGGTGCAGCCGCAGATGGCCTTCTTCTTCGGCGTGGCCGAGTAGTCGCCGCCGGCGGTGAACATCAGGATCTGCTCGACCAGACCGGTGCAGGAGCCGCAGGAGGCGCTGGCCTTGGTGTGCTTCTTGACTTCTTCCAGCGTGAACAGGCCCTTGTCCTTGATCGCCTTGCAGATGGTGCCCTTGTTGACGCCGTTGCATCCGCAGACCTCGGCATCGTCGGGCATGCTCGCCGCCTTGTTGTGGCCCTCGTGGCCGGTGTCGCCGATGTTCGACTCGCCGAACATCAGCTTGTCGCGGATGTCGTGCACGCTGCGGCCGTCGCGCAGCAGCTTGAAGTACCAGCTGCCGTCCACCGTGTCGCCGTAGAGGCAGGCGCCGATCAGCTTGTCGTCCTTGATCACCAGCTTCTTGTAGACGCCGCCGAAGGGATCGCTCATCACGATCTCCTCGCAGCCGTCGCCGCCCATGAAGTCGCCGGCGGAGAACAGGTCGATGCCCGTCACCTTGAGCTTGGTGGAGGTGAGCGAGCCCGAGTAGCGGCCGATGCCGAAGTGCGCCAGGTGGTTGGCCGCCACCTTGGCCTGCTCGAACAGCGGCGCGACGAGGCCGTAGGCGATGCCGCGGTGCGCGGCGCATTCGCCCACCGAGTAGATGCGTGCGTCGGTCACGGTCTGCATGGTGTCGTTGACCACGATGCCGCGGTCGCAGTGCAGCCGCATCTTCTGTGCCAGGTCCACGTTCGGGCGGATGCCCACCGCCATCACCACCAGGTCGGCGGCGGTTTCGGTGCCGTCCTTGAAGCGGATGGCCTTCACGCGGCCGTCCTCGCTGCCCACCAGCTCCTGCGTCTGCGCGCCGATCAGGAACTTCAGGCCGCGGTCCTCCAGCGACTTCTGCAGCAGCTTGCCCGCCACGTCGTCGAGCTGGCGCTCCATCAGCCAGGGCATGACGTGCACCACGGTCACGTTCATGCCGCGCAGCATCAGGCCGTTGGCGGCTTCCAGGCCCAGCAGGCCGCCGCCGATGACGACCGCATTCTTGTGCGTCCTGGCGGTCTCGATCATGTAGTCGGTGTCGGCGATGTCGCGGTAGGCGATCACGCCCTTCAGGTCCTTGCCGGGCACCGGCAGCATGAAGGGATTGGAGCCGGTGCACATCAGCAGCCGGTCGTACTCGGCCTCGGTGCCGTCCTCGGCGCGCACGATGCGCTTGACGCGGTCGACCTCCACCACCTTCTTGCCGGCGTGCAGGGTGATGTTGTTCTCGGCGTACCACTCCCAGCTGTTGAGAATGATCTCGTCCACCGTCTGCTCGCCGGCCAGCACCGGCGACAGGAGGATGCGGTTGTAGTTGGGATGCGGCTCGGCGCCGAAGACGGTGATGTCGTAGAGCTCGGGCTCGATCTTGAGCAGCTCCTCGATCGTGCGCACGCCGGCCATGCCGTTGCCGACCATCACGAGTTTCATCTTCTTCATGGGGTGGACCTTTCTGGACTCAAGCAAAGGGGGAACTCGTGGCTTGCATGGACAATGCCGCGCCATGAGCTTCGAGGTTGAAATCGGCTACAGCAGCCATCGCGGGCCGCGCCCGCAGAACGAGGACTTCGCCGGTGCGGTGCATGCGCCCCGCGGGGAGGAGTCGCGCGGCCTGATCGCGGCGATCGCCGACGGCGTCTCTTCCGGCGGCCACGGACTGGAGGCGGCGCAGACCACGGTCATCGGCTTGCTGGGCGATTACTTCGCGACGCCGGACACCTGGGAGCCGACGGTGGCCATGGACCGCCTGATCGCCGCCCAGAACGCCTGGCTGGCCGACCACAACCGGCGCCGCCGCCACGACGGCGCCATGACCACGCTCACGGCGCTGGCCCTGCACGGCCAGAGCTACACGCTGGCCCACGTGGGCGACACGCGCGCCTGGCGCGTGCGCCGGGGCGAGGGCGCGGCCACGCCGCTGACCGTCGACCACGCGCTGGACCATCCGGACCTGCGCAGCCGCCTGACGCGCGCCGTGGGCCTCGACGATCACGTGCGCGTCGACTACCTGCAGGGCGAGCTGCGGGTGGGCGACTGCTTCGTGCTCAGCACCGACGGGGTGCATGGCGTGCTGAAGCCGGCGCGCGTCGCCGAGATCGCGCTGGCTGCCGGCGCGCAGCAGGCCAGCGATGCGCTGGTCGACGCCGCGATCGCCGCCGGCACCCGCGACAACGCCACGGCCCTGGTCATTCGCGTGCTGGGCCTGGACGCGCGCCAGCTGCACGACGAGCTGGGCGATGCGCGCCGCCTGGCGCCGCCCGTTGCGCTGAAGGTGGGCGATGTGCTGGACGGCTACGCCATCACCGCGCTGGTCGCCGACACCGGCGTGCACCGGCTGTACCAGGCCCGCGATGCACAGACCCGCGCGCTGGTGGCGATCAAGACGCTGCACCCTTCGCGCGCCAGCGACCCCGAGGAACGCGCCATGCTCGCGCACGAGGCCTGGCTGGGCCTGCGGGTGGGCGCGCGCGGCGAGCCCGGCTTCGTGCGCGTGCACGAGCGCGGCGACGACGCCAGCGCGCTCTACACCGTGTTCGACTGGCATGGCGGCCGCACCATCGAGCAGATGCTGCGCGCGGGCGCCCGCCCGAGCGTCGCGCAGGTGGTCGAGGCCGCGACGCAGATCTGCAAGGCGCTGGGCCGGCTGCACCGCCACGGCGTGGTGCACCGGGACATCAAGCCCGGCAACCTGCACCTGGGCGAGGACGGGCACTGGCGCATCCTCGACCTGGGCGTGGCGCTGTCCGGCCGCGAAGGCGCGGCGCAGCGCGAGCTGCACGCCGGCACGCCCAGCTTCATGAATCCGGAACAGTGGGAGGGCGCCTTGCCCGATGCGGGCAGCGACCTGTTCGCGCTGGGCGTGGTGTTGTACCAATGGCTGTGCGGGCGCCTGCCCTACGGCGAGATCGAGCCCTACCAGGGCGCGCGCTACCGGCGCGACCCGGTTGCCCTGTCGCGCATTCGCCCCGACGTGCCGATGTGGCTCGACCACCTGGTGCGCAAGGCGGTGGCGCGCGACCAGCGGCAGCGCTTCGAGACTGCCGAGGAGATGCTGCTCGCGCTGGAGCGTGGCGCCGCCCGCCCGGTCGGCGCACCGGCCGCCACGCCGCTCGCACGACGCGACCCGGCCCTGCTGTGGAAGCTCGGGCTGGCCGCGTCGCTGCTCTTCAACGCGCTGCTCGTCTACTGGCTGCTGTTCCTGCCGCGCTGAGCGCGAGAGGAGGAGGGGGCGGGGGCGGGGCATGGTCATGACCGTCCTGCGCTGCGGCGCATGGGGCGCACGGGCCGATCGGCCTCGTGGTTCGCGGCGTGCGGCGCCGTGCGCGCGCGTCCGCCTTTTTCCGCCCAGGTGCGCGTCCAGCGGATCTGCATGACCCGCATCACGCCCAGCATCACGAGGGCGAGCACCGCGAACAGCACGAATCCCCAGGTGTAGCTGCCGAGGTATTGCTTCGACAGGCCCATCGCATTGGGCACCAGACCGCCGCCCAGGGCGCCGATCTCGCCGATCATCGAGCCGGCCACCGCCGTGGTGGTGGGCCAGCGCAGCGGAACCAGCTGGAACAGCGCGCCGTTGCCCGCACCCAGCGCAGCGAAGCAGACGATCAGCAGCAGGGTGGTCAGCGCGAGCGAGCTCGACGTGAAGCCGATCAGCGCCAGCGTGACGGCCGACACCCCCAGCACCAGCGTCAGCGTGTTGACACCGCCCCAGCGATCGGAGATCCAGCCGCCCATCACGCGCACCGCGGCGCCCATGAAGGCCGCCAGCATCGTCAGCTGCCCCGCCTGCACCTTGCTCACGCCGAACTGGTCGTAGTAGTAGGAAGGCAGGAAGGTGATGAGGCCGATGAAGCCGCCGAAGGTGATGCCGTAGATCAGGCTGAAGGCCCAGCCGTCCTTCTCGAACAGGCAGGCCATGTGCTCGCGCAGGCTGGCGTGGCTGTCGACGTCCGGCGGCTCCTGCGCGAAGAGCGCCATCACCGCCATCGGGACCAGGATGGCCACCGCCGCCACGCCGTAGACGGCCTGCCAGCCGAGCCACTGCGCCAGCGGCGGCGCGACCAGCACCGACAGCGCCGTGCCCACGTTGCCCGCGCCCACCAGGCCCATCGCCAGGCCCTTGTTCTGCGGCGGGAAGGAGCCCGAGCCCAGCGACAGGGCCACGCCGAAGCTGGCGCCGGCGATGCCCAGCAGCACGCCCATCGCCAGCAGGTCGTTGAAGCTGTGCACCATGAAGAAGCCGAACAGCATCGCCACCGCGATCAGGCCCATCTCCACCAGCGTGGCGTTCTTGCGGCCGATGTACTGCGACAGGATGCCCAGCGGGAATCGCATCAGCGCGCCCGCGATGATCGGAATCGACAGCATCAGTCCCTTCTGCGCGGGGGTGAGCTGGAAGGTCTCGCTGATGAAGGGCGCCATCGCGCCGTTCAGCACCCAGATGCAGCACGAGAACATGAAGTAGAAAAATGCCGCGAAGAGGGTGGGTGCGTGCCCGGAGCGCAGGAAGGACTTGAAGCTGGACATGGCGTTGCAGTGGCGATGGCTGTGCGAAAGGCACCCACTCGGCCGTGGCGCGGCCGCGTGGATGGGCGATGAAAGGGGGGTGTCCCGCCGGGAACCGGCTGGAGGGACTGGCGGTGATGGAGCCCCTGCCGGGACCCGGCCCGGCGCACCGGCCGGGAACTTCACCAAAGCGGTGCTTCGTTACACCACGACGTGGATCACGCAATTCGCGTGCCAGCCGCCGGCCCGCTATGCTGCGATCGCCCGAAAAGCTGTACCTCCCATGAATCGACTCCTGCTCGTTTTGCCCGACCTGGCTGCCGATGCGCCGCCCGAAGCCCTGCGTCAGCTCCTGGCGGACGCCGATGCGGCAGCCATCGGATGGGCCACCTGCGACACGATGGTGCAGGAGGCTGCCTTGCTCGCGCCGCAGCAGGTGCTGGTCCACCAGCCGGCATCGATCCCCGACCTGCAGGCCGCGCTGCGGGCCTGGGCCGGCGCGCCGCCGCTGTCGGTCGTCGTGGCCAGCAAGCCACTGCCGCCGCAGGTGCATGAAGAACTCGTCGCGCTGGGCGTACAAGCCTGGTCGTGCGCCGACAGCCTGGATGCGTCCACCCTGCGCGCCGTGCTCGCGCGTGCGCAGGCGCGCTGGCAGCGCGAGGCGGCGCTGCGCGACACGCTGGCGCGATCGCTCGCGCATCTCGACGAGCGCAAGTGGGTGGACCGCGCCAAGGGACTTCTGATGACGGCACGCGGCATCGGCGAGGACGCCGCCTTCGGGCTCTTGCGGGGCGCGGCGATGCATGCCAACTTGCGCGTCGGCGAGCTCTCGCGTTCGGTTGTCGAGGCCGCGCAGTGGGCCGAGGCGATCAACCGCGCCGGCCAGCTGCGCATGCTCTCGCAGCGGCTGGTGCGCCTGGCGGCACAGGCGCTGGCGGGCGTGGATGCGCGCCGCAGCCGCACGCTGCGCAGCGAGTCGGTCACACGGGTCAAGGACAACCTCGCTCATCTCGCCGGCCTCCCGCTGGATGCGACCAGCACGCAGGCGCTGGGCGCGGTGCGCTCGGCCTGGGAGGCCCTGGATGCCGCGCTGGCGGCGCGGCCCGGACCTGCGGCGCTCGCCGTCATCGATGCCAGTGCCGAGGCCTTGCTGAACGCCGCCGAGGCGCTGACGGACGTGCTGGAGTCCTCGGCCGGCCGGCGAGCGCTGCGCATCGTCAATCTCTGCGGCCGGCAACGCATGCGGGCGCAGCGCCTGGCCAAGGACGCGCTGCTCGCCTCGATGGTGCCGGAGGGCGCGTGGAGCGCCCGATTGGCGTCGACGATGGACGCCTTCGAGGCCTCGCTGCTGGAGCTGGAACGTGCGCCGCTGAGCTCGCCCGAGATCCGCGCGGCGCTCAGCGGCGCGCGCGACGAGTGGCTGCGGCTGGTGCGTGGCGTGCGCCAGGCCGACCGGGCCGAGGGACGCGCCGACCTGGTGCGCGCCACGGAGGTGCTCGCCGATACCTTCGACCGGCTCACCGCCTCGTACGAACACAGTCTGCAGGTCATCATGTCCTGAGCCGGTGTCCGGCGGTCGGCGGTGCGGGTCAGGCCGCCGCCTTCTCCACGTGCGCTTGCCGCGTGTAGAGGAAGTCGATCACGGCTTTGCGGGCGTGGACGTAGACCGGGTCTTCCGCCAGCGCCACGCGGTCGCGCGGGCGCGGCAGGTCCACCGCCAGCACCTCACCGATGGTGGCGGCGGGGCCGTTGGTGAGCATCACGATGCGGTTGGATAAGAGCACCGCTTCGTCCACGTCGTGCGTGACCATGACCACCGTGCTGCGCGTCTTCGCGACGATGGCCAGCAGTTCGTCCTGCAGCTTGGCGCGGGTGAGCGCGTCGAGCGCGCCGAAGGGCTCGTCCATCAGCAGCACCTTGGGTTCCATCGACAGGGCGCGGGCGATGCCCACGCGCTGCTTCATGCCGCCCGAGATCTCGCCGGGGCGTTTCTGTGCCGCGGGCGTGAGGCCGACCAGCGCCAGCGCCGCTTCGGTGCGCGCCTTGAGCTGCGCCCTGTTCTCGGTGGCCGAGAACACGCGCTCCACCGCGAGGTAGACGTTCTCGTAGCAGCTGAGCCAGGGCAGCAGCGAGTGGTTCTGGAACACCACGGCGCGCTCCGGGCCCGGGCCCGTGATCTCGCGGTTGGCGCACAGCAGCGCACCTTGGGTGGGCGTGCTCAGCCCGGCGATCAGGTTCAGCAGCGTCGACTTGCCGCAGCCCGAGTGCCCGATCAGCGTGATGAACTCGCCCTTGGCAACGTGCAGGTCGATGTCGCGCAGTGCCAGGAAGCTGCCCTTGGGCGTCTTGAAGCGCTGCTCCACGCCCTCGATCTGGATGTATTTCATGGTGGACCGATCGTCCTGGGCTTGTTGAAAGGTCATGCCTTCACCTCTTCGAATGTGAATGCCGTGGCGATCCGGATCAGGGCGAACTCGAGCACCAGCCCGACGATGCCGATCACGAAGATCGCGATGATGATGTTGGCGACGTTGAGGTTGTTCCATTCGTCCCAGACCCAGAAGCCGATGCCGACGCCGCCGGTCAGCATCTCGGCCGCGACGATCACCAGCCAGGCGGTGCCGACCGCCAGGCGAACGCCGGTCAGCATGTAGGGCAGCACGGCGGGGAACAGGATCTTGGTGAGGATCTTCCACTCGGAAAGATTGAGCACCCGCGCCACGTTCATGTAGTCGCTGGGCACGCGCTGCACGCCCACCGCGGTGTTGATGATCATGGGCCAGATCGAGCAGATGAAGATGGTCCAGATGGCGGCCGGGTTGGCGCCCTTGAAGACCAGCAAGCCGATCGGCAGCCAGGCCAGCGGCGAGACCGGGCGCAGCAGGCTGATCAGCGGATTGAACATGCGCGCGAGGAAGCTGAAGCGACCGATCGCGAAGCCGGCCGGAATGCCGACCGCCGCCGCGAGCCCGAAGCCCAGCGCCACGCGCTGCAGCGAGGAGAGCACGTTCCAGCCCACGCCCTGGTCGTTGGGGCCCTTGCTGTAGAAGGGGTCGCTGAACACGGTCAGCGCCTGCTGCCAGACGGTGCCCGGCGAGGGGAAGCCGTTGGTGCTCTTCAATGCGACCAGCTCCCAGATCAGGACCAGCAATGCGAAGCCCAGGATCGGCGGCAGCAGGCGCGACCAGATCCAGCTGAAGTCGCGCGGCGTGCGCGGGATGGGCTCGGGCGCCTGCTGCACGGACGCTGCCGCCGCCACAGGCGCCGGCGCGACGCTCTTCGCGGGTGCGGCGACACGCCCGGAAACGGCTTCGAGGGGGGAGTGAAAGACGGCACTGACCATGGCGTTCTCCTCAGACATTCAGCTTGAAGGAATCGGCGTACTGCTTGGGGTTCTTCCCGTCCCACACCACGCCGTCGATCAGCTTGCTGGTGCGCAGCAGGTCCTTGGGCACCGGAGTCTTGCTGGCCGCGGCGGCCTGCTTGTAGACATCGACGCGGTTGATTTCGGTGGCCACCTTGAGGTAGTCGGGGTGCTCCTTCAGGAGGCCCCAGCGCTTGTGCTGCGTGAGGAACCACATGCCGTCGGACAGGTAGGGGAAGGTCGCCGCCCCGTCGTTGTAGAACTTCATGTGGTTGGGGTCGTCCCAGTTCTTGCCGAGGCCGTTCGTGTAGCGGCCCAGGATGCGCTGGTTGATCGCGTCCACGCTGGTGTTGACGTAGCTCTTGTCGGCGATGGTCTCGGCCATCTTGTTCTTGTTCTGCAGGCCGGTGTCGATCCACTTGCCGGCTTCGAGAATCGCGGCCGTCACCGCACGCGCGGTGTTGGGGTATTTCTTGACGAAATCCGAGGTGGTGCCCAGCACCTTTTCCGGGTGGTCCTTCCAGATGTCCTGCGTGGTCACGGCGGTGATGCCGATGCCATCCATGATCGCGCGCTGGCCCCAGGGCTCGCCGACGCAATAGCCGTCCATGTTGCCCACGCGCATGTTGGCGACCATCTGCGGCGGCGGCACGGTGATGACTTTGGCATCCTTCAAGGGATTGATGCCGTTGGCCGCCATCCAGTAGTAAAGCCACATCGCGTGGGTGCCGGTCGGGAAGGTGTGCGCGAAGGTGTATTCGCCCTTCTCGGCGCGCATGACCTTGGCCAGCGAGGCGCCGTCGACCGCGCCCTTGTCGGCCAGCTTCTTCGACAGCGTGATCGCCTGGCCGTTGTTGTTGAGCGTCATCAGGATGGCCATGTCCTTCTTGGGGCCGGCCGTGCCCAGGTGCACGCCGTAGACCAGGCCGTAGAGCACGTGGGCGAAGTCGAGCTCGCCGTTGACCAGCTTGTCGCGCACGCCGGCCCAGCTGGCTTCCTTGCTGGGCACGATCTTCACGCCGTACTTCTTGTCGATGCCCAGCACCGAGGCCATGACGACGCTGGCGCAGTCGGTCAGCGGGATGAAGCCGATCTTGACTTCCTCCTTCTCGGGCTTGTCGGAGCCCTGGGCCCAGACGGCGGCGCGCAGCGCGGGGTCGAGCCCGACGGCGCCAACGGCGGCGGCCTGCAGGACGCGGCGGCGGCTCAGTTTCGGTTTCAGCAGATCGTTCATGGGACGCACTCCGAAGGTGAAAAGACGAGAAGGCAAAAAGCAAAAAGGCGCCCGCACCACGCAGGGGGCCGCTCGTGAACGAGCCCTTGCGGGATGGGGACGCCTTTGTCCGGTTGTGGTGGCCCGCACCCGCCGTTGGATGCCGCCTGCCTGTAGGCCCTTGCGAGCCTGATGCAAGCTCTTCAAAGCAAGGCGCGTGCCAGTGAGCTCGCGCCTTGGGTTGCTATCGAATCAGTAGCGCGAGCGGCCGGCCTGCAAAGGCAGGCGCGGTGGGTCCTTTGCAAGTCTTCTGCTGGCACCCTTGTTGTGCGGCGCACCAATTCAGACCGGGATGCTCAGCGCACGGGATCGCTCGGCAGGTACTCCGCCATCGAGAGCACCGATTCGGCCACCTCGACCAGCCGCCGGCCCTGGCTCATCGCGGTCCGGCGCAGCATCTTGTGGGCTTCCTCTTCGCTGAGCCGGCGGTGCGCCATCAGGAGGCCCTTGGCGCGCTCCACCAGCTTGCGCTCGTTGAGTGCGGCGCGGACGGTCTCGAGCTCGTCGCTCATGGCCTGAAGCCGGTGCGACTGTTCCTGCACCATTTCGAGCACCGAGCGTTCCAGCTGGCGGCCGATGGGAGCGGCCGCGGCCAGGGCGCGCGGCGGGCTGCCGTCCGCCTCGGCAGGAGGCAACTCGTCGAAGAAGGCGGCCGCCCCCTGGAGGGGCTCGACCGGCAGCTCGGCGAACAGCGATTCGTGGGCCTGCAGCTCGGCACGGGCGCGCGCCGTTTTCTGCTCGCAGATCAGGCGCAGGTCGGCGGCCAGGCGCTCCTCGATGGCTTGCATCGCATCGATGCGGCGGGAGCAGCAGTCGAACCAGACCTGGCTCAGCTCGGCGTCCAGGTTCACGCCCGCCGGCGCCGCGCAGGCGATGCGCCGCAGGCGTTCCTGCTCGGCCAACTGCGGGGCGGACTGGTTGTTGCGCCAGAGCTCGCGCAGCGCCGGGCCCGAGAAATCGGCGAAGACCTGGAAGCAGCGCTCCTGCGACTCGATCAGATGCACCCATTGCTGCTGGCGCGCGCCGTCGTTGCGGCCGGAGGCGAAGGCCGCCGCGCCGCAGGCGCGTTCCTGGCCCGCGAATTCCTTGCCCTGCATGAAATTGAACATGGCCACGAGGAGGCGCGAGATCTCCGGATCGGTGGCACCGTCCGCGGCCTCGAACACCACGGCCAGCAGCCCCGCGACCAGCTTGACGAAGGCGGCCGTGGCTTCGGCGGCCGACAGCTCCATCGCGCCGATGCGGCGGCGCAGCTCGGGCAGGGCGTCCAGGCCGGGCAGGACCCAGGCGATGCGGCTGAAGAGGCGCGCGCCGTTGCCAATGCGCACCGCCTCGGTGTCGAGCTGGTCGAAGGTGTTGCGCACGGATGCTTCCGCGCGCAGGCAAACGGCGATCTGCGCTTCACGCTGCGCCGCGAAGCGCCGCCCGCCCGACGCCAGCAGCACGTTCGAGAGGCCACGCTCGCGCTGCAGGGCGTGGACCAGGCCGCCGATGGTGCCGACGAGCGCACTGGTGCGCGCGAGCTGATCGAGTTCGTCGATCTCGCAACGCAGCGCGGCGATCAGGAAACTCAGTCCGGATTTCATCGTGGTGTGGGGCAGGGCGGCGGGCCGGTGGCCCATCCGAAGGACATGCAGCAACAATCGTGCCTCGGCACATCCGCGCCCCTACACTCGTCGCATGCTTGTATTGGGAATCGAATCGTCCTGCGACGAGACCGGCGTGGCCCTGGTCGAGTCGGGCGCCACCGGGCTGCCGCGCCTGGCCGCCCATGCGCTCCACAGCCAGATCGCGATGCACCAGGCCTATGGCGGCGTGGTGCCGGAGCTGGCGAGCCGCGACCACATCCGGCGCGTGCTGCCGCTGGCGCAGCAGGTGCTGTCCGAGGCTGGCCATGGGCTGGCCGACATCGACGTCGTCGCCTACACGCGCGGGCCGGGACTGGCCGGCGCTCTGCTGGTGGGCGCGGGCGTGGCCTGCGCCCTGGCGGCCGCCCTGGGCAAGCCGGTGCTGGGCGTGCATCACCTCGAGGGCCATCTGCTGTCGCCCTTCCTCAGTGCCGACCCACCGGAATTTCCCTTCGTGGCGCTGCTCGTCTCCGGCGGCCACACGCAGCTGATGCGGGTGGACGGGGTGGGGCGCTACCAGCTGCTGGGCGAGACCATCGACGACGCAGCCGGCGAAGCCTTCGACAAAAGCGCCAAGCTGATGGGCCTGCCCTACCCCGGCGGCCCCTGGCTTGCAAAGCTGGCGGAGCAAGGCGATGCCGCCGCCTTCAAGCTGCCGCGGCCGCTGCTGCACAGCGGCGACCTCGATTTCTCCTTTGCGGGGCTCAAGACGGCGGTGCTGACGCAGGCGCGCAAGCTCGGCGATGAGCTGGCGTCGCGCAAGGCCGATCTCGCGGCCTCGACCCAGGCGGCGATCGTCGACGTGCTGCTGAAGAAGTCGCTTGGCGCCCTCGAGCAGAGCGGTCTGAAGCGCCTGGTGGTCGCCGGTGGCGTGGGCGCCAATCGCGAGCTGCGCACGCAGCTGGACGCGGCCTGCGCCAAGCGCGGGGTTCGGGTGCACTACCCCGAGCTGCATTTGTGCACCGACAACGGCGCGATGATCGCGATGGCCGCCGCCATGCGGCTGCAGTCCGGCCTGCAGGCCGCGACGGATCGCTATGCCTTCGACGTCAAGCCGCGATGGCCACTGGCGTCGCTGGATGCGCCGGAGCCGCAGTTCGGCTGAGCGCGCCCTTGCGGCCGCTGCGCGCGGGCAACGGCAGCACGTCGAGCATCTTGCGCCAGAGCTGCGACCACTGCGGCCAGTCGTGGCCGCCTTCCGTCGTGAACACGCGACCGGCCGGCAGCGCCTCGGCCAGCAGGCGGTGGTTGGACGCGAAGCGGTCGGCCAGTCCGAAGCCCAGGTACAGCGGGGGCAGCCCCGTGGCAGGCTTGGCGGCGGCGTACTGCTGCAGCCAGGGCCAGAGCTTGCGGTCGACCTCCTGGTCCGGCGGCGGACCTTCGGGGGCTTTCCAGGCGCGCAGGCCGCCGGCCTTGTGGATCTCGGCGCCGAGCGGGCGACGTCCCAGATAGGGCGCCAGCGCCACGATGCCGTCGACGGCGCCGGGCTTGGCCAGTTCGTGAATGAGGGCGCCGAAGCCGCCGATCGAGATGCCGATCAGCCAGAGCGACTTGTAGCCCAGGGCCCGCTGCGGCTGGAGGATGTCGTGGTGCAGCCGCTCGATGAAGGTCTGGTCGTAGTAGTAGGAGACGTCGGCATCGACGAGGAGGGCGTCGGCCGCCAGGTCACGCTCCCGGACTGCGCTGATGAAACCTTCGCGCTCGAACTCTTCAGGCTTCAGGAAAGCGCCCGGCAGGAAGACGAGCAGGGTGTCCGAGCGAGATTCGTTACAGGCAGGTTTCAGGTGCGTTTTCATGGTTGCTTCATCAAGCGCGTGTGACCTCTTGCCGCGTATGCAGGTCGAGCGGACCACTCGCTCAAAACGAGGAAGAAAGCATTGGAAAACGCCACAAATGTGACGTTTTCAAACACATTTTGTGTCCAGGAACGAAAAAGGCCGGCAACAAAAAGTTACCAGCCCCCTTCAGCTTCTTGCGCCTTCAGTGTTTCTGCAACACCTTGGTGTCCGATCAGTTGATCGTCAGCTGGGACACATTGCTGATCGGAACCAGCTTGCCGAGCTTCAGGGTCAGGACGCCGTGCTCGAGCTTGGCTTCGCTGGCTGCGACGTCGATGTCCTGCGGCAGCTCGTAGGCCGCCTTGAACTGGCGCTTGGCGTCGGCCTTGCTCTCGATGCGCACGATGGCACCTTCGATGCCGATCGTGAGGTCTTCACGCGCGAAGCCGGGGACGTCGAGGGTGACGGTCCAGCTCTTGTCGTCCTGCTCGACGTTGAGCGACCGGCGCGTTGCGGAGAACGCGTCGTTGACGAAGCGCTCGAAGCTGCGGTCGTAGGCGCGCGGGGCGAAGCGGGTGGCGCGGAGGGCGGGTTCGAAAAACATGGGAGGTACTCCTGAATGAACACAATGGGGACAAGAAGGTGTGTCCCTTACACTGCGCGGCCTTTCAACAGAGCGCCGCTTGCCGTCTCATCTAGGCGCGGCCCCAAGCGTTTCAAGATGAGTCATTCCAGCTTTATTTGCCGCCGCAGGGCCTTGAAATTCGGGGCCGCGACGCTATGCGCGGCGGCGGTGCCCGCGGTGCACGCGCAGCCCGCGAGCCCGATCCGGCTGGCGCTGGTCGAGAGCATGAGCGGGCCATTCGCCAACACCGGAGAAGCGGTGTTCCGCAACCTGCTGTGGGCGGTGGAGCGCGTGAATGCGCGCGGCGGCATCAGGCTGCCGGGCGGTGCGCGCTTTCTGCAACTGGACCGCTACGACAGCAAAGGCCAGAACGAGGAAGCCCTTTCGGCGCTGCGCGCTGCAATCGACGACGGCGCGCGCATCGTGCTCCAGGGCAACTCCTCGGCCACGGCTGCGGCGCTGTTGGACGCCATCGAGAAGAACAACGAGCGCGATCTTTCCCGGCGCGTGCTCTTCCTCAATTACTCGGCGGTGGACCCGGTGCTCACCAACGAGCGCTGCAGCTTCTGGCACTTCCGCTTCGACGCCCATGCCGACATGCGCGTCACCGCACTCATGGATGTGATGAAGAACGACGCCGGGCTGAAGCGCGCCTATCTCATCGGCCAGGACTACAGCTTCGGCCAGTCGGTGCTGCGCGAGTCCAAGCGCCAGTTGGCGGCGCTGCGGCCCGATGTGCAGATCGTCGGCGAGGAACTGCACCCGATGGGCCGCGTGAAGGACTTCGCTCCCTACGCGAGCAAGATCCTTGCGAGCGGGGCGCAGGCCGTGGTCACGGGCAACTGGGGCAACGACCTCACGCTGCTGGTGAAAGCGGCGCGCGAGGCGGGCTTCAACGGCAGCTTCTATACCTTCTATGGCAATGCGCTCGGCGCGCCGGCGGCCATCGGCGACGCCGGCATCGGACGCGTCGTCGCGGTGGCCGACTGGCTGCCCAATGTGCAGACGCGCGAGTCCGAGAGCTTCTATCGGGCCTTTCGCGAGCGCTTCCCCAAGCCGGCCGACGACTACGTGCACATGCGGATGCAGCTGCTGGTCGAGGCGCTGGCGCAGGCCCTGGAGCGTGCCGGCAGCACCGAAACCGTGGCCGTCGCCCGGGCGCTCGAGAAGGCCGAGCTCAGCCTGGCCGGACAGAGCGGCCGCATGCGCGCCGCCGATCACCAGTTCCAGCAGTCCCTGGTGGTCGGCGTGATGGACCGGCAGGGCAGCCCCGGCGTCAAGTTCGACGTCGAGGGGTCGGGCTATGGTTTCCGCGTGGTGCGCACCATTCCTGCCGAGCGTGCCGAAATGCCCACCAGCTGCAAGATGCAGCGTCCATGAACCCCGAACAAGGAAAAGCCCAAGATGCGCGAAGCCATCCATAACCTCGAAGCCTCCAAGATCCGCGAGGTCGCCAATGCCGGCATGGGCCGTGCCGACGTGCTGGCCTTCTGGTTCGGCGAAGGCGACGAAGTGACGCCGGAGCCGATCCGCCAGGCGGCCATCGAATCGCTGCAACAAGGTGAAACCTTCTATGCCCACAACCTCGGGCTGCCGGAGCTGCGCGAGGCCGTCGCTCGCTACATGAGCGGGCTGCACCCCGCCGTCGACGCCGCGCGCATCGCCATCACCTCGGGGGGCGTGAGCGCCCTGATGCTGGCGGTGCAGGCGCTGGTCGATGCCGGGGACGAGGTGGTGGCGGTTACCCCGGTGTGGCCCAACCTGACGGCGCAGCCGGCGATCCTGGGGGCGCGCGTGCGCAGCGTGTCGTTGGTACCGCGTGCCGGGCAGTGGACGCTCGACCTCGACGCGCTGCGCGCGGCCGTGACGGCGGCGACGAAGCTGCTGGTCATCAATGCGCCCAACAACCCGACCGGCTGGACGCTGACGCGCGCCGAGCAGCAGGCGATCCTCGACCACTGCAGGGGCACCGGCACCTGGATCCTGGCCGACGAGGTGTACGAGCGGCTTTACTTTGAGCCGACACCCGGCGGATGCGCGCCGAGCTTCCTCGACGTGTCGGCGCCGGACGACCGCCTCGTCGTGGTCCACAGCTTCTCCAAGAGCTTCCTCATGACCGGCTGGCGCCTGGGCTGGCTGGTCCTGCCGCCTTCATTGGTGGAGGGCATGGGCAAGCTGATCGAATTCAACACCTCCTGCACCAGCGTGTTCACCCAGCGCGCGGGCATCGCGGCACTGGCGCACAGCGCGGAGATCACGCCGCGCGTGGTCGCCCACCTGAAGGCCTGCCGTGACACCCTGGTGCCTCTGCTGGCCGAGCTTCCCGGCGTGCAGGTCGCGCCGGCGCGCGGCGGCATGTATGCCTTCTTCCGCCTGGAGGGCTTCGACGACTCGCTCGCGCTGGCCAAGCGCCTGGTGGCCGAGGCCGGGCTCGGCCTGGCGCCCGGCAACGCCTTCGCCCCGCAGGCGCAGGGCTGGCTGCGCTGGTGCTTCGCCTCCCGGGACCCGCAGCGGCTCGTGCAGGGCGTGGAGCGGCTGAGGGGATGGCTGGCGGCGCAGTCCGGGGGCTGAGAAGCCGAGGGGCCTAGGGGCTGCAGCCGGCCTCGGCCGCAGGCTCGCTGGACTCGGGGCGCACCGCCCGGCTGTCGGCCGGGCCACGGGCCCGCTCGAGTCGCCGATGTATAATCCCAAGGCTTTGCATGCCGCAAGGCGCACGGCAAGTGCAGTTCCAGCGCTGGCCGCAAGTCAAACATCCCGGAACAGGAAACACACCGCATGATCGCAGCCTCCATCAAGGCCGAAGTTGTCAAGGACAACGCCCGCGCCGCCAACGACACCGGCAGCCCCGAAGTGCAAGTCGCACTGCTGACCGCCCGCATCAACGAACTCACCCCGCACTTCAAGACGCACGCCAAGGACCACCACGGTCGCCGCGGCCTGCTGCGCATGGTGAGCCGCCGCCGCAAGCTGCTCGACTATCTGAAGTCGAAGGACGCCGACCGTTACACCGCGCTGATCGCCAAGCTGGGTCTGCGCAAGTAAGCTGATTCGCATGAAGGAACGCCTGGGTTAGTCCGCTAGCTCAGGCGTTTTTTACTTCCGCGAATCGAACCAGGAGTGCCGTACAGAGCGAAGCTGTGTCATTCCAATGGAGTTCTCCCCGAGCTTCCCTGGAATGGCATCGTGTTCTGAAAAGCGCTCCATCCCCGCGGAACCTGCGACCGCCGCAGGCCGATCCGCCCACAAGAAACAGGAGCTAGACATGAGCCTCTTCAACAAAGTCACCAAGACCTTCCAGTGGGGCGACAAGACCGTCGTCATGGAAACCGGCGAAATCGCCCGCCAGGCCAGCGGCGCCGTCGTGGTCGACATCGATGGCACCGTCGTGCTGGCGACCGTGGTGGCCTCCAAGTCCGCCAAGCCGGGCCAGGACTTCTTTCCGCTGACGGTCGACTACATCGAGAAGACCTACGCCGCCGGCAAGATCCCCGGCAGCTTCTTCAAGCGCGAAGCCAAGCCCAGCGAGCTCGAGACCCTGACTTCGCGCCTGATCGACCGCCCGATCCGCCCGCTGTTCCCGGAGGGCTTCCTGAACGAGGTGCACGTGGTGATCCACACGCTCTCGCTCAACCCTGAAGTCGATGCCGACATCGCCGCCATGATCGGCGTGAGCGCCGCGCTGTCGATTTCCGGCATCCCCTTCAACGGCCCGATCGGTGCCGCGCGCGTGGGCTATATCAACGGCCAGTACGTGCTGAACCCGGGCCAGACCGCGCGCAAGGAGTCGCAGATGGATCTGGTCGTCGCCGGCACCGAAGCGGCCGTGCTGATGGTCGAGTCCGAAGCGCTGCAATTGAGCGAGGAAATCATGCTCGGCGGCGTGGTGTTCGGCCATGAGCAATCGGCCATTGCGATCAACGCCATCCACGAATTGGTGCGCGAAGCCGGCAAGCCGGTTTGGGACTGGCAGCCGCCGGCCGAGGACGAGGCCCTCGTCGCCAAGGTCACGGGGCTGGGCGAGGAAAAGCTGCGCGCCGCCTACCAGATCCGCAGCAAGCAGGCCCGTACGCAGGCCCTGCGCGAAGCCAACGCGAGCGTGATGGAGTCGCTCAAGGAAAGCGGCGAGGCTTTCGACGCAGGCAAGGTCAGTGACCTGCTGTTCGCCATCGAGTCGAAGATCGTGCGCAGCCAGATCCTGTCGGGCGAGCCGCGCATCGATGGCCGCGACACCCGCACCGTGCGCCCCATCGAGATCCGCAATGGCGTGCTGCCCCGCACCCACGGCTCGGCCCTGTTCACGCGCGGCGAGACGCAGGCGATGGTGGTGACCACGCTGGGCACCGAGCGCGACGCGCAGCGCATCGATGCGCTGGCCGGCGAATACGAAGACCGCTTCCTGTTCCACTACAACATGCCTCCCTTCGCGACCGGCGAAACGGGCCGCATGGGCTCCACCAAGCGCCGTGAAGTCGGTCATGGCCGGCTTGCCAAGCGTGCCCTGGTGGCTTGCCTGCCGACCAAGGAAGAGTTTCCCTACACCATCCGCGTGGTGTCGGAGATCACCGAGTCGAACGGCTCCTCGTCGATGGCCTCGGTCTGCGGCGGCTGCCTTTCGATGATGGATGCCGGTGTTCCGATGAAGGCGCACGTGGCCGGCATCGCCATGGGCCTGATCAAGGAAGACAACCGCTTCGCCGTGCTGACCGACATCCTCGGCGACGAGGACCACCTGGGCGACATGGACTTCAAGGTGGCCGGCACGACCAACGGCATCACCGCGCTGCAGATGGACATCAAGATCCAGGGCATCACCAAGGAGATCATGCAGGTCGCCCTGGCCCAGGCCAAGGAAGCGCGCATGCACATCCTGGGCAAGATGCAGGAAGCGATGGGCGAGGCCAAGGCCGAGGTGTCCAGCTTCGCGCCGCGCCTGTTCACGATGAAGATCAATCCCGAGAAGATCCGCGACGTGATCGGCAAGGGCGGCTCGGTGATCCGCGCGCTGACTGAAGAGACCGGCACCCAGATCAACATCGACGAGGACGGCACCATCACGATCGCCTCGACCGATCCGGCCAAGGCCGAGGAGGCCAAGAAGCGCATCGAGCAGATCACGGCGGAAGTCGAGATCGGCAAGATCTACGAAGGCCCGGTCACCAAGATCCTGGACTTCGGCGCGCTGATCAACCTGCTGCCCGGCAAGGACGGCCTGCTGCACATCAGCCAGATCGCGCACGAGCGCGTCGAGAAGGTGACCGACTACCTGAGCGAAGGCCAGATCGTGAAGGTCAAGGTGCTCGAGACCGACGACAAGGGCCGCGTCAAGCTGTCCATGAAAGCGCTGACCGAGCGTCCGGCCGGCATGGAGTACAGCGAGCGTCCGCCGCGCGAGGAGCGTGGCGAGCGTCGTGACCGCGGCGACCGTGGCGATCGGCCGCCCCGTGGCGAGCGCGCACCGCGGGCCGAGAACGCCGAGCCGGCGGGCGAGCAGGCTTTGGCGGTCGAGCAGGACTCGCGTCCGCACGAGCCCAACGGCGGCGACCGCCAGGCTTGAGAGGCGAGGGCGGGGACGCCCTTGCCGTCGTTCAACCCTGCGTCCGCCCGTGAGGGCGGGTGTTTTCAGCCGAGAAAAGCATGAAAGCCATTGAAATCACTTCCTTCGGCGCACCCGAGGTGCTGCGCGAGGCCGAGCGGCCGGCGCCGGTGGCCGGTGCGGGCGAGGTGCTGATCCGCGTGGCCGCCAGCGGCGTGAACCGCCCCGACGTGCTGCAACGCACCGGCAACTACCCGGTGCCGCCGGGCGCCTCGGACCTCCCGGGCCTCGAGGTCGCCGGTGAGATCGTCTCGGGCGATGCCGCGGCCATGAAGGAAGCGGGCTTCGCGGTCGGCGACCGTGTGTGCGCGTTGATTGCGGGCGGCGGTTATGCCGAGCTCTGCGTGGCCCCTGTCGTCCAGTGCCTGCCGGTGCCCAAGGGCTGGAGCGATGCCGAGGCGGCCTCGCTGCCCGAGACCTTCTTCACCGTGTGGAGCAACGTGTTCGACCGCGGCCGCCTGCAGAAGGGCGAGACCCTGCTGATCCAGGGTGGCACGAGCGGCATCGGCGTGACCGCGATCCAGCTCGGCAAGGCCTTCGGGGCGACGGTGATCGCGACCGCGGGCAGCGACGAGAAGTGCGAAGCCTGCAGAAAGCTCGGCGCCGACCATGCGATCAACTACAAGACCGCCGACTTCGCCGAGGAGGCCAAGCGCCTGACCGGCGGCAAGGGCGTCGACGTCATCCTCGACATGGTGGCCGGCGCGTATGCGCCGCGCGAGGTCGAATGCCTGGCCGAGGATGGCCGGCTCGTGATCATCGCGGTGCAGGGCGGCACCAAGAGCGAATTCAATGCGGGCCTGGTGCTGCGCCGGCGGCTGACCATCACCGGCTCGACGCTGCGGCCACGGCCGATCGCCTTCAAGGGCGCGATCGCCAAGTCCCTGCGCGAGAAGGTGTGGCCGCTGCTCGAGAGCGGTGCCGTCAAGCCCGTGATCCACAGCGTGTTCGCGGCGGGCGGCGAGCCCAGCGGCGCCGCGCAGGCCCATGCGCTGATGGAAACGAACCAGCACATCGGCAAGATCGTGCTGACCTGGTGAACGACGGAAAAAACATGACGACGAAGAAGAAACTCATCGCCGGCAACTGGAAGATGAACGGCAGCCTGGTTGCCAACGAGGCGCTGGTAAAAGCGCTGCTGCTGGGCGTGGGCGCGCCCGCCTGCGAAGTTGCCGTGTGCGTGCCGGCGCCATATCTGGCGCAGGTGCAGTCGCTGGTCGCCGGATCGCCCATCGCGCTGGGTGCGCAGGACGTGTCCGCCCAGCCGCAGGGCGCGTTCACCGGCGAGCAGTCGGCCGCGATGCTGAAGGATTTCGGCGTGCGCTATGCGATCGTGGGCCATTCGGAGCGCCGCCAGTACCACGGCGAGACCGACGAGCTCGTGGCGGCCAAGACCGCCGCTGCACTTGCCAACGGCATCACGCCGATCGTGTGTGTCGGCGAGACGCTGGCCGAGCGCGAAGCGGGACACACCGAAGAAGTGGTCAAGCGCCAGTTGGCGGCCGTGATCCATGTCAATGGCCATTGCATCAGCGAGATCGTGGTCGCCTACGAACCCGTCTGGGCCATCGGCACCGGCAAGACCGCGACGCCCGAGCAGGCACAGTCGGTGCACGCGCTGCTGCGCGCGCAGCTGCACCACGCTGCGAACGAGCACGCGGCGGGCATCCGCATCCTCTACGGCGGCAGCATGAACGCTGCCAATGCGGCCGAGCTGCTGGCCCAGCCTGACATCGACGGCGGGCTGATCGGCGGCGCCTCCCTCAAGGCCCCCGACTTTCTGCAGATCATTGCTGCGGCAGGCTGATACAGCGCTGCCGCTAACGAATTTAGGAGTTAGAACGAATGAACGTGGTCCTCAACATCCTCGTGGGCGTGCAGATGCTCGCAGCGCTCGCGATGATCGGGCTGATCCTGATCCAGCACGGCAAGGGCGCCGACATGGGCGCCGCCTTCGGCAGCGGCAGCGCGGGCAGCCTGTTCGGCGCCAGCGGCAGCGCGAACTTCCTTTCGCGCACCACCGGGGTGCTCGCCGCGGTCTTCTTTGCATGCACGCTGCTGCTGGCCTACTTCAGCCATTCGCGTCCCACCGGCGGCGGCAGCCTGCTCGAGCGAGCCGTGGTTGGCACGCCGGCGCCGGCGCCCGCGCCGGCCGCATCGGGACCGGCATCGCAGATTCCGACCGGCAATGCGCCTGCCACGCCGGCTTCGGGTGCACCTGTACCGGCCGCACCGGCTTCGGGCGCCGCGCAGATCCCGACCAAGTAAGCCGAGGTCTTTCGGCCGGACGGATGGCGACTCGATGTTCCTTGTCGTTTTCAGTGCGTCACCAAAAGAAAACGGCTCCGTTTCAGGGTAAACTCTAAAGCTGTCCGGAAAGCCAAAACCTCACAGGTTCCTCATGCCATCCGGACATGCAAACACCGCCGTCGTGGTGAAATTGGTAGACACGCTATCTTGAGGGGGTAGTGGCGAAAGCTGTGCGAGTTCGAGTCTCGCCGACGGCACCAAATCTCGCCGACAGGAGGCTTCATCTTCCTGTCGGCGTTAAGCGGTAAAAGACCCCGATGAACCTCGATTCCTACCTCCCCGTCCTGTTGTTCATCCTGGTCGGAGTGGGTGTTGGCGTAGCGCCCCAGGTTCTCGGTTACATCCTCGGCCCCAATCGGCCCGACACCCAGAAGAACTCGCCCTACGAATGCGGCTTCGAGGCCTTCGAAGACGCGCGCATGAAGTTCGACGTGCGCTATTACCTCGTGGCGATTCTCTTCATTCTTTTCGACCTCGAGATCGCCTTTCTCTTCCCGTGGGCGATTGCGCTCAAGCAGATCGGACCGGTCGGCTTCTGGGCCATGATGATTTTTCTCGCCATCCTCGTCGTGGGCTTCGTCTACGAATGGAAAAAGGGTGCGCTGGATTGGGAATGACAAGGAACCACGATGGCCATTGAAGGCGTCATGAAGGAAGGCTTCGTCACCACGACCTACGATTCGGTGGTGAACTGGGCCAAGACGGGATCGCTCTGGCCGATGACCTTCGGCCTCGCCTGCTGCGCGGTGGAAATGATGCATGCGGGCGCGGCGCGTTACGACATCGACCGCTTCGGCATGCTGTTCCGTCCGAGCCCGCGCCAGTCCGATCTGATGATCGTGGCCGGCACGCTGTGCAACAAGATGGCGCCGGCCCTGCGCAAGGTCTACGACCAGATGCCCGAGCCGCGCTGGGTGCTCTCGATGGGCTCCTGTGCCAACGGCGGCGGCTACTACCACTACAGCTACTCGGTGGTGCGCGGCTGCGATCGCATCGTGCCGGTGGACGTCTACGTGCCGGGCTGCCCGCCGACGGCCGAGGCGCTGCTCTACGGGATCATCCAGCTGCAGCAGAAGATTCGCCGCACCAACACGATCGCGCGTGCCTGAGAAGCGAGAGACGATGACCGACTTTGCGATTTCTCCCGAGGCACTGCAGACTCAGATCACCGAAACGCTCGGCACCAAGGCCAAGAGCGTGACCGTCGCGCTCGGCGAGGTGACGGTGGTGGTTCCTGCCGCCGACTACCTCGAAGCCGCGCGCCTGCTTCGCGATGCACCCGGCTGCAGGTTCGAGCAACTGATCGACCTCTGCGGCATGGACTACTCCGACTACCGCGAAGGCGAGTGGGAAGGCGAGCGCTTCTGCGTGGTCTCCCATCTGCTGTCCGTGAGCCTCAACCAGCGCGTTCGCCTCAAGGTCTTCGTGCCCAACGAAGACCTGCCGGTGGTCGATTCGCTGACCGGCATCTGGAACGCAGCCACCTGGTTCGAGCGCGAGGCTTTCGACCTTTACGGCATCGTGTTCGAGGGTCACGACGACCTGCGCCGCATCCTGACCGACTACGGCTTCATCGGCCATCCCTTCCGCAAGGACTTCCCGGTCTCCGGCCACGTCGAGATGCGTTACGACGCGGAGCAGAAGCGCGTGATCTACCAGCCGGTATCGATCGAGCCGCGCGAGATCACCCCGCGCGTGATTCGCGAAGACAACTACGGCGGATTGCACTGAGACCGACATGGCCGACATCAAGAACTACACGCTGAACTTCGGACCCCAGCACCCTGCAGCCCACGGCGTGCTGCGCCTGGTGCTCGAGCTCGACGGCGAGGTGATCCAGCGCGCCGATCCGCACATCGGCCTCTTGCACCGCGCGACCGAGAAGCTCGCCGAAAGCCGCACCTACATCCAGTCGCTGCCCTACATGGACCGGCTGGACTACGTTTCGATGATGAGCAACGAGCACGCCTACTGCCTCGCCATCGAGCGCATGCTGGGCCTCGAGGTGCCGGTGCGAGCGCAGTACATCCGCGTGATGTTCGCCGAGATCACGCGCCTGCTGAACCATCTGCTGTGGCTGGGTGCACACGGCCTGGACTGCGGTGCGATGAACATGCTCATCTACTGCTTCCGCGAGCGCGAGGATCTGTTCGACCTCTACGAGGCGGTGTCGGGCGCGCGCATGCACGCGGCCTACTTCCGTCCGGGCGGCGTCTACCGCGACCTGCCGGACGCGATGCCGCAGTACAAGGTCAGCAAGATCAAGAACGCCAAGGCGATCGAGAAGCTCAACGAGAACCGCCAGGGCTCGATGCTCGATTTCGTCGACGACTTCTGCAAGCGCTTCCCCAAGATGGTCGACGAGTACGAGACGCTGCTCACCGACAACCGTATCTGGAAGCAGCGCACCGTGGGCATCGGCGTGGTCACGCCCGAGCGCGCACTCAACCTGGGCTTCACCGGTCCGATGCTGCGCGGCTCCGGGGTCGAATGGGATCTGCGCAAGAAGCAGCCCTACGACGTCTACGACAAGATGGAATTCGACGTGCCGGTCGGCAAGACCGGCGACTGCTACGACCGTTACCTGGTGCGCGTCGAGGAGATGCGCCAAGCCAACCGGATCATCCAGCAGTGCTCGGCCTGGCTGCGTGCCAACCCCGGCCCGGTGATCACCGACAACCACAAGGTGGCCGCACCTGCGCGCGAATCGATGAAGGCGAACATGGAGGAGCTGATCCACCATTTCAAGCTCTTCACCGAAGGCTTCCACGTGCCCGAGGGCGAGGC
>DATFFA010000174.1:0-4943 GCA_035250605.1 Variovorax sp.
CCGATGCCAGCGGCATCCCGTCGCCGATGCTGACCGGCCTCATCCACCGCCATCCGGCGCTGAGCGAGACCCGGGTCGAGATCGCCTATCCCAACCTCGGCCTGATCGACGCCGAGCGCCGTCGCTGCGTGGTGCTGCACCACGGCCACTACATCGACCCGATGTACCGGGTGATGACCATGCTCAATGCCCAGGCCCCGGGCCGCAGCAGCGGGCGCAACCCCCGCGCCGTGACCGTGGCGGACCTGGAGAGCCAGAACGGCGCCTGGGTCGACTTCATCTGGTCCGACCTCGGCAGCTCCGGCCTGACCGGGGCCGGCGCCGGCAAGCTCTACGAGGTGATGCGCGATGCCGCCGCATCGCACGACTTCACGCAGCGGCTGGCGGCCGCGCTGGTGGCCAGGCTCGACCAGAACTTCGGCATGAGCGGGCGCATGGACGTGTTCCAGGGCGTCACGCTCAGCCAGCTCGTGCTCGGTGCGCTGGACGTCACGCTGGGCCGGGGCGCGCAGTCGCAGCGCGACGGCTATGCGCAAGTGATGAGCACCGACGACGTGGCGGACCTGCGCTGGTACCTGTCGGGGCCGGTGAGGCTGCAGCTCGAGCAGGCCGGGCTCGAGCCCGCGGCGCTGGAATTGAGCTTCATCTTCGGCCACAGCCACAAGCCGTTCGAGGACGAGTTGCCGGTGGCGGGCTTCGATCGCCCCGTGGGCATCTTCAACACCGGCGGCTGGGTGATGGACCAGCCCACCATGACCAGCACGCAGGGCGCCTCGGCCATGTTCATCGACGATGCGCTCAACGTCGCCGCGCTGCGCCTGTTCAACGACCCGGTGAACGGACGCATGGCGCCCGTGCACACCCGCGGCGTCGGCGGCTTTCGCGACCGCGGCAACCCGATGCTGGCGGCGCTGGCCGCTGGCATCGAGCGCACGGCACCGGCCTGGGAGGCGTTCTCGCGCAACGCGCAGCAGGCCACGCAGAGCCGCGCCGCGCGGCTGCTCGATGAATTCTTCAGCACCGCCTCGGTCGCGGTGATCGAGAACGCCCGCGCGAAGACGATGGCAAAGGCCAAGGCATGACGAGCACGATGAAGCCCATTTCCCGCCCGGCGGGCGAAGTCGCCGCGCACTACACGGTGGTCGTGGTGGGTTCGGGCTATGGCGCCGGCGTGGCGGCTTCGCGCCTGGCGCGTGCCGGCCAGTCGGTCTGCGTGCTCGAGCGCGGCCGCGAGATCTTGTCCGGCCAGTTCCCGAACGATCTTGGCTCCGCGCGCGCCGATCTACAGATCGACGGTGCGCGCGGCAAGCTCGGTGCCCCCGACGGCCTGTACAACCTGCATTTGAACGACGACATGCTGGCGATGGTGGGCTGCGGCCTGGGCGGCACCTCGCTGATCAATGCCAATGTCGCGCTCGAAATCGATCCGCGCCTGTTCGACGCGACGCCCTGGCCGGCGCCGTTTCGCCAGGACCCGACGCTGCTCGATCCCTACATTGCGCGGGCCCGGCAGATGCTCGACCCCTCGCCCTATCCCGAGGACTCGAAGGATTTTCCCCCGCTGAACAAGCTGCTGGCGCTGCAGAAGTCGGCCAAGACGATGGGCAAGCCCTTCACGCGCCCGCCGATCGCGGTGAACTTCGTCGACCAGGTGAATCCCTTCGACGTGGCACAGCCGCGCTGCAACCTGTGCGGTGACTGCACCAGCGGCTGCAACGTGGGCGCGAAGAACACCACGCGCATGAACTACCTGCCCGATGCGCACAACCACGGCGCGCAGATCTTCACCGGCGCGCGGGTGAGCCACGTGGCGCGCGAGGGCACGCGCTGGCGCGTGTTCTTCGACGAGGTCGCCTTGCGCGGCCTGGACGGCTCGGCTGCCACAGCGCGGCGCAGCGTCAGCGCCGACGTGGTGGTGCTCGGCGCCGGCGCGCTGGGCTCGACCGAGATCCTGCTGCGCTCCAAGGCGAACGGCCTGCCGATGTCCGAGCGCCTCGGCCAGCGCTTCTCCGGCAACGGCGATGTGCTCGCCCTGGGCTACAACAGCTACTGGCAGTCCGGCACCGACGACAAGGGCCAGACGGTCCAGCGCAACATCAACGGCGTGGGCACGGGGCGCAACGACGTCGCGCCGGCCGATCTGCCGGGCCCGTGCATCACCGGCGTGATCGACATGCGCCAGACCACTGAGGTGGGCGACGGCCTGGTGATCGAGGAGGGCGTGATCCCTGGCGCGCTGGCCCCGATGCTGACGCCGGCGCTGTTCTTCGCCGACGCGATGCAAGGCGGCGAGTTCACCTATGGCGCTGTCCAGGCCAAGTCCCGCCTGCTCGACGCCCAGGCGATCGGCGAGGCGGTGCAAAGTGACCCCGGCAGCCTGGCCCAACTGGCCTATACCGGCGCCGTGGCCCGCACGCAGACCTACCTGGTGATGAGCGTGGACGATGCGGCCGGGCGCCTGCACCTGCAGGACGATCGCCTGCGCATCGACTGGCCCAAGGCCGACGCCAGCCCGACGATCGCCCAGGACGAGGCGTGGCTGCGGGCCGCCAACGACGCGATCCAGGGCCAGTTCGTCCGTAATCCGCTGTCGGCCGAATCGCTCGGGCGCAAGCTCATCACCGTGCACCCGCTGGGCGGCTGCGGCATGGGCGACAGCGCGCAGGGCGGCGTGGTCAATCACCAGAGCCAGGTGTTCTCGGGCGACGAGGGCGAGGCGGTGCACGAGGGGCTGTACGTCTGCGACGGCGCGGTGCTGCCCGGTGCGGCCGGCGTCAACCCGCTCTTGACCATCTGCGCGCTGGCCGAGCGCGCCGTCCAGAATTTGTGCGACGCACGGGGCTGGGAGATCGATCTCAGCATGAAGGCGCGCCAGGCATGGCCGGCGGGCGCGGCAACCATGACGCCCGCTGCGCCCCCCGCCGCTGCACCTGCCGCATCCGCCGCGCCTGCCATGGGCCTGCTCGAGCGGCTCAAGCATGAAATTTCCTCGATCGCACACGACGCCGATGCTCTGCGCATGAGCGTGACCGGCCACCTCGAGGCAGGCGCCATCGAGCTGGCGAAGTACGCGATCAAGAGGCTCATCGAAAAAGACCCGGCGCTGCTCAGCCCGAGCTTCCAGTTCACCGAGACCATGGAAGGCTGGGTCAGCACCGAGGCGGTGGTCGGGCGCTCCGGCGCGGCGCACCGCATCGTCGACGACTACGAAGTCGCCAGCGCCTGGGGCCGCGCGCGCAACCAGCCGATGCGCTTTGCGCTGACCATCCATACCCACGACCTGTACGCGCTGGTCTCGGACCCGACGCACACCGCCTCCATCTCCGGCACCGTCACCTGCCCGGCGCTGTGGCACGAGCCAATGCCGGTCTTGAGCGGCGTGTTCCACCTGCTGCCGGCCGATGCGCAGCAGGTGGAAACCTGGACCATGAGCTACGAGATGATGCTCCAGCGCGGCGACGCGCGGCTGCGCTTCAAGGGCCACAAGGTGCTGCACCAGCGGCCCGGCTCGTCGCCCTGGACCGACACCACCACGCTGTTCGTGCGCGTGCACGAAGTGGACAGCGCCGAGCGAGCGATGGTCGCGCAGGGCATCCTGACGCTCGGCCTGGAGGACCTGCTGCAACAGTCCGACGCCATACGGCTCGAGCCACCGGCCAACCTCCTGGGCGTACTGGAGCAGCACGTGCCGGCTGCACGCGACGCCATCAACGAGGTCTACCTGGCCAAGTTCGCCGGCTTCTTCGCCACCACGCTGTTCCGCGCCTACGGCGGCCTGCTGGCGGACCTGAACAACTTCCCGGCGCTCGACCTGCCCCAGTTACAGCGTCGCGCCCTGCGCGCGCCGGTGCCGGTGCCGCACAGCGTGGACGTCGGCGGGGGCTTCAAGATCAAGCTCACGCGCTATGCCGGCGGCGCGCGCGGACCGGTGGTGCTGGCGCCGGGCTTCTCGGTTCGCGCCTCGTCCTTCGCCACCGACACGGTGGAGCAGAACCTGGTGGAAGCGCTGTGCGCGCGCGGTTTTGACGTGTGGCTGTTCGACTACCGGGCCAGCCCCGACTCCGGCAGCCCGATTTCGCCCTACACCATCGACGACATCGCCCGTGTCGACTGGCCGGCCGCGGTGCGCTTCATCTTGGAGGCCACCGGTGCACGCGATCTGCAGGCGATTGCGCACTGCGTCGGCTCGATGAGCCTGCTGATGGCTTTGCTGGACGGCATGACCGGCGTGCGCTCCATCGTCGCCTCTCAGCTGACGCTGCATCCGGTGACCAACTGGCTCAATCACGCCAAGGCCGACCTGGGCGTGGCCCGTCTGCTGGAGGGCTATTCACCGCTCAGGGATCGCTTCGACAGCGTGCCCGGCACCACCGACCTGGACCGTGAGATCGACACGCTCGCCTGGAAGGTGCCCGTTCCTGCCGGCGAGGAATGCAAGAACCCGCTGTGCCGGCGCGTGTTCTCCATCTTCGGCCCTTCGTATGCGCATGCCCGGTTGAACCACGCCACCCACACCGCGCTGGCGGAGATGTTCGGCTGCGTGTCGCTGCATCCCTTCGAGCAGCTGAGCCTGATGATGCAGCAGGCGAGGGCGGTGGACAGCCAGGGGCGCGATGTCTATGTCACGCGGCAGAACGCGCCGCGCCTGGCGCTGCCCATCAGCTTCGTGGCCGGCGCCGACAACCAGCTTTTCTTCCCGGAAACGTGCATGCGCACGCAGAGATGGCTGTCCGCCTGCAACGATCCGGCGCTCTACACGCGTCACGTCTTCGACGGCTATGCCCACATGGACCTGTTCGTCGGCCGTGATGCAGCGCGGGACGTCTTCCCTTATCTGATCACGCAACTCGAGCGTGCATAGCGGCAGCACCGTCGTCGCGCTGCCCGGACACCAGCGCCGCGGTGGCGTCCTCGTCGAGCCCAGTCCCTTCGAGGCGCCAGGC
>DATFFA010000175.1:0-7061 GCA_035250605.1 Variovorax sp.
TCGCGCGTGTCGGCCAGGTCGCGCCGCAGCGCAGATGTGGCGCTGGCGGCCGGATCCACCAGCAGCGGCTGGCCGGCCGCATCGCGCACCAGGGCCTGGCGCGTCCACGGCAGCAGCGTGGGCTGGGCCAGGCGAAAGCGCGGCACGCGGCCGCCGGGCACCGGCACCAGGAACTCGAAGCGCGGCGCGCTGAAGCCGTGATCGGCCAGCGCGATGTTGGCGCAGGCGCCGGCCATGTCCTGCACCAGCACGCCGGCGATGACCTTGGACAGGCACAGGTCGAAGGGCAGCGCGTCCTCGGCCCGCCATTGCACTTCGACCAGCGGCTGCTCGGTGACCGGGTCGTGCCGCAGCACGGGCGAAGGCGTGCGTCCGAGGCTGGCCTCGGGGTCCACGTGCGTGAGGCGGACCACGTGGCGCTGCTGGGCGTCGGCATCCTGCGCGAGGCCGTTGGTGGTGCCGGCGCGCGCCTCCAGCAGCAGCAGGTCACCCACGCGCAAGCGCAGGCGGTTCGCCTCGTCGTCGCGCAGGAAGGCGCGCGTGGCGCCGCGCGGCAGGCAGCAGGCCTCGTCGCTCCAGGTGTAGAAGCGCAGGTCGTTGTGCGCGCTGTAGAGCTGCAGGGACGTCAGCAGTTCGAAGGGCTGGGCGCCGGCCGCGACCAGCGCCTGCGCGCTGTCGGGCGAGCCGAGCCGCGTGGGCGAGCCGTGTGCGCGCGTCAGCAGCAGCGTGCCGTCCAGCCCGGTCGCGCCGTCGCAGGCGGCGAGCATCCGGCCGTCGTCCGCGGCAGCGATCTCGAAGGCCACCCAGGTGCGCGCGTTGCAGCCCTCGTGCACCGCATAGTCCAAGAGACGCGCATGCCGGCGCACCGACACGCGCTGGCGCGCCGTGCCCAGGTAGGCCTCGGTCGCGACTGCGTCCTGGAAGTAGGCGATCTCGTCGGCGCGGAAGGCCAGTGCCTCGGACAGCGTGACCATCAGGTCGGCCGGGCTGCGTTCCTTCCAGTTCGGCATCAGCACCGACAGCCGGTCCAGCACCAATCGGCGGAAGCTCTGGTAGTCGCGCGCCAGGTAGTCGATGTCGGGTGCGCGTTGCGGCAGCGGCGCGCAGTCGTCCTCCACGCGGCAGTCGAAGTCGCTGGGGCAGTCGACCTTGAAGCCGAAGGCGATCTGCGCCAGCGCCGGGTCGATGCCGTCGGGCGGCGCGTCGGAGCCGGCCGAGGCCACCAGCCGCAGCTGGTAGCGCGAGAAGTCGCCGATGCCATCGAGCTCCACCGTCAGCACGTCGCCGCTGGCCGCCACGCCGATGGCCTGCGGGTCGCGCACGCGCACACCGCCGCGGATCTCGACGTTGGCTGCGGTCAGCGGCGCGGGCGGCGCGAAGGACAGCGCGTGCACGAAATGCAGCAGCAGCCGCGGCTGGCCATGCACCACCTCCAGGTATTCGATGCCGTTGAAAGCCCGCGGCGGATCGGCCTGCGCGGCTTGCCGCACGGCGGCGATGCGTCCCGGGTTGCTGCAGAGGTATTGGCTGTTCATGTGATCTCCCGCCTGAACTGCGCCTGGCCGGTCTGCTGCGTTTCCAGCACCGTGTAGCGCACCGTCACCGACAGGGCCGCGTCCTCGCTCTCGGCGCTCACCTCGTCGATGCGCATCAGGTGCCCCAGCCACTGCTGTAGCGAGCCATGCACCAGCGCCTGCACCGTGGCCGCCAGCTCGGGGCTGTTGGGCGCGAAGACGAGCTGCATCAGGCCGCAGCCGAAGTCGGGCCGGTTCACCCGTTCGCCCGGCACGGTGAACAGCAGCTGCTCGATCAGGTCGCGCAGGTGCGCCTCGCGCGACACCGTCGCGCTGCGGCCGCGCCCGTCGATGCGGAAGGGGAATCCGATGTCGGTGTCCATGGTGTTCACATCCCTATGACGCGGGTCTGCGCCGCCACCGCCACCAGCGGCGTGCCGGTGGGCGCGCAGATGGCCTGGCTGCTCATCAGCAGCACCGGCTGTCCGGCGGCGAACACGCGCGTGGCCGCCACGATCCATTGCGCCGTCACGCAGGGCCCGTTGCCCTGCGGCGGCGAGAAGGCGCAACCGGCCACCAGGTAGGGCGCCGCCTGCGTCGCGACCGGCTGGCCCGAGACCAGCACGCGCGGCACGGGCGCGCTGGGCGTCGCCTGGCCGCCGTGCGCGCACAAGACGGTGGCGCCGAGGTGGAGGAGGGGGCCCGACATGCTGCTGCGCCTAGACGATGGTGAGGGCGCCGGCGTTGATGGTGACCGTGGGACCGGTCATCACGATGGACGCGCCCTTGCCGTTCTGGATGTAGATGCCGGTGTCGTTGACGATCAAGGTGGCGCCGGTCGCGCTCTTGAGCATGATCCCGCCGCTGGGCCCGGGCAGGTCACTGATGGTCAGGCCGTTCTGCAGCGGTGTCTGCATGGTGATGGCCTGCACGGCCGGCGGCGTCAGCCGCGCCAGCGCCGGCACCTCGGCCGCGCTGCCCCAGAAGCAGCCGACCCAGATCGGGTGGTCGATGTCGCCCTGCTCGTACTCGATCCACACGCCCGAGCCGATCATCGGCAGGGCGAACATGCCGTTCTGGATGCCGGCCACCGGCACGCAGGGCAGGGCCCAGGTCGAGGGCATCAGCCCGCCCACGTCGGGCACCTGCACCATCAGCCGGCCCATCTGCATCGGGTCGATGTTGTTGAGCACCATGCCGCGGTACTTGCCGTAGAACTTCTCGGGCACTGGATGGGCTCCTTCAGACGGGGACCTTGGGCGTGATCGATACCAGCCCGTTGCGCGTGAGTTCGAAGCTCTGCTTGAACTCGCCGCGCCTGAGATTGCTGGTCACGCTGCTGACGTAGTACAGCCCGTCGTAGGCAATGCCCACGCCGCGCACGCCGACCAGTCCGCGCGCCTTGAGCGGCCGGCCGTAGCGCAGCACGTCCAGCGTGCCGCTGCCGCTCACCGCGTCCTGCGATTTGGCCGCTTCCGCGAGGCCGGCCGAGATCGCCCGCATCGGGCTCATCTTGGCGGTGTCCTTCATGAACTTGATGTTGGCCAGCGGCGTCGGCAGCGCGCCCAGCGGCGGCTGCAGCGGGTTCAGGTTGGGGATCGGGATCGGGATCGGGACGCGCGTCAGCTGGTTCTGGATGAACACGACCGGCAGCACGCCCTTCTCGGGATCGAAAGTGAAGCTCAGCGACTCGACATTGGTCAGCGCGTCCATGTCCACGTTCAGCGCCGGCTGCGGCACGCCGATCTTGAGTTCGGGCCCGAAGTAGGCGATGTTGGTGCCCGGCGTCGGCCCCGGCTCGACGTAGAACACATAGCCCACCTGGCGCGCCAGCTCCCGGATGTAGGCCAGGTCGGTGCCCTGCTGCGCCGGGATCTTGTCGATCGGGATCTGCACATCGGGGAAGAGCACCGGGATGATCATGGGGATGAGGCCGAAGGGCGCGTACTTGGCACACAGCAGCGCCACGCGCCCCTCCACCGGCACGGCCGGGAAGGGCAGGCCGCTCCAGTCCTGCTTGTCCATGGCCTTGGTCACGTCCTCGCCGGTCACGACCAGGCTGCCCGGTTGGCCCTGGCTGCCGGGCTGAACCTGCACGTTGGTCATCACGCCGTCGAACAGCGGCTGCGCCTGGCCGTTGAGCGTCACCACCAGCAGCACGCGCAGCGCCGGCGTGAACGGCGTCGAGTTGACGCCGGCCAACAGGAAGATGGTGTTGAGTTCCGAGCGCGCGGTGATCGAGAACTTGAGCTGGAAGCCGCTCGCGCTGCCGGTGGCGGTGCGCACCTCGACGCTCTCGAGTGCGTCCGTTACCACCCGCGGCACCGGAATCGGCACGATGGGGCCGATCATCAGGCTGAGCTGGATGCCCTTAGCGAACATCTCCGGCTCCGGGTGCGGGCACGCCCTCTGGCAGCGTGATGGCCAGTTGGCGGCCGACTTCGGCCACCAGCGCCTCGGGCAGCATCGCGCCGTTGGCGTCGGCCAGGCGCCAGTTCTGCTCGGCTGCGCCCAGGTGCTGCGCACAGAGGTTGTCGAGCCGGTCGCCGGCCACGACGGTGGCGGTGGCCACCCGCGCGAAGTTCTCCGGCGGCGGCAGGAAGCGCCGCGTGACGAACACCACCTGCCGGCCGTCCGGCAAGGTGGCCTGCGCGGTCGGCAGGCCGTGGTGGCGGCTGTCCGGGGCGAAGGCCGGCTGCGCCAGGCCGTTGGCCTGCATGAAGGCCTGGATCGGATCGAGCATCACGAAATCCCCCCGATGCCGAGCGTGGAGAAGCTGACGGGCTGCACCTTGGCGGCCAGCCTCTCCTTGCCCTGCAGATAGGTCATGAACAAGGCCCCACCCTTGGACGAGAAGCCCAGGTCGTCCACCGACAGCACGCGCAGGCTGAACGAAACCTTGGCGCGGATCGGATTGAGCGCCGGGTCGAAGGCCTCCTCGGTGATCGAGAAGTCCGCCAGCTTCACCGGCACGATGCGGCTCTTGCCCCAGACGAAAAGGATCAGCGGCGCCAGCATGGGTGCGATTTCCAGGGTGCCGGAGCTGGCCTGGCGGTCCACCCGCTGCAGCTGCGTCGCGCTGGGATGCAGCAGCGACTCCAGCAGCGCGAGCTGCGGCGCGATGCCGTGCTCGATCGTGCTGGCGTTCTGGTCCGGAAACTCGAGCTGGTCGGTGGCGTCGACGTCGGCCTCGAAGCTGATGGTCTCCACCGCCGGCCCCTTGAAGCGCGTCGGCTCGGTGCGGTCGGTGCCTTCGCCGCCGACGGACTGGGCCTGCAGCTTGCGGGTGAGCGAGTCGGCGTTGTATTGCAGCGAGATCACGCGCCGCACCTGGGCCGACTCGGGATCGACCAGCACCAGGCCGCCTTTGACGAGCTTGGGGGAGTTGGGCGTCGTGCTCATGGGGCGGGCTTCTCGGGGGGTGGCGCGAAGCTCGACTTCGCGTGGAAGGCCGGGTCGTTCTCGGGCCGCGTGAAGTGGTCGTGCAGCGACGCGTCCAGGCTGGCGTGGTGCAGGTAGGCGACCACGCGCCTGGCGGTGACCCGCAGCTTGGTATTGCCGGCCGCGTCGTGCTGGCGGTCCTGTTTCCACTCGTACTTGTCCGGGTTGTTGAGCGTGGCGCGGGCCTTCGCGGCCAACTGGTCGAGGGTCAGCAGGACCCGCGTCGTGAAGTCGAAGCTCTGGGTGCCGCCGTCGGGCATGCTGCCTTTGACCTCGTACTTGCGGTGGGGCACGCCCTTGATTTCGACGGCGGTCGAGGTGAGCTCGCCGGGAACGAAGCCTTGCGGCACGCCGCGCTGCGAGGCCATGAATTCGCTCGCATTGGCCGGCTCGAAGCCTTCCTCCGTGAAGTCGTGGCGGTACACGCGCTGGCCCTGCTGCTCGAAGGTGGTGTTGGCCCTGGCCACGGCCTCGGGCCGCGGGTCGTCCTTCACCAGCCGGTCGGCCAGCGACTGGCGCTGCGCATCGGACAGGTGGGGATACAGGGCCAGCAGCTTCGGCTTGAGCTCGTCGACGCCGAACTTCGCCTCGCCGGGACGCTGGAACAGCGGCCCCGAGAAGCCTTCGAAGTGCAGCCCCCTGGCTGTGGCGGCGCGGCGTTCCGCCTCGTGCTGCTTCTGCGCGCCCGCGATGTCGGCCTTGCGCTTGGCCAGGGCCAGGGCCCGGGCCTTCCGGGCCGCCGCCAGCGCTTTGCCCTTGAGGTTCTTGTCGACGGCGGGCGGCTCGGGAAACTGGGCGTCCAGCTTCTTCTTGAAGGCGGCATCGCCGCGCGCGAACTCGGCGGCGGCCTGGTCGCCGAGCTGCGGATCGGTGCCGTAGGTCTGCTCGTGCGTGGGCGCGATCACCGTGCCGTGGCCGCCGAAGGCCTCGTCCAGAAGCTCCAGCATGGCGCCGTTGCGCCCGAGGTCGCAGCCCTTGATGCGCACCACGGTGTACTGGTCGACCTGGGGCGGGCCGACCTGCGCCAGCGCGGAGCTGCCGTTCGTGGGGTGCAGGGCCGCGCGCAGTTCGGTGGCGTTCAGCTTGCTGTCCGGGTCGCGGGGCTTGAGCCCGAACATCAGCGTGCCGTCCTCGTTGGCATGCGAGACCAGGTACAGGTTGCCGATGGGTGCCTTGATCTTGTCGGCGACGTGAAGCAGCACGTCGGCCAGGCTGCGCTTGTCGATCACGATGATCGCCTTCGGCCGGTGGGCCTTGAAGAAGCCCAGCGCATTGCGGTAGAAGGTGTCGCCCTGCGTGTCGCCCATGATGAACACGTAGTCCTGGCGCGGCGGGCCGGGGGCCTGCTGCGGTTCGAACGCCGGCGGCGCCTTCACTTCCGGCTCGTCGGCCTTGGCCCGGCGAAGGCTGCGCTGGCCTGCCAGCGCCGACTTGCGACCGCCGACGAACTTCTGGTCGAAGAAGTCGCGCAGCGTGTCCTCTTCGTCGCCGTGGAAGTCGCTGTCGAGTTCGTTCGGGTTGATCGCCGCGAAGATCGCGGTGAGGTCGGCCGGCGGCGCGTCGAGCAGCAGCGCCAGGATGGCGCGCTCGTCGTCGTTGCCGGTGTAGCCGGACTGCATCTCCTGGATGAGCAGGATCCTCTGCTGCGCGCTGAGCTGCGTGAAGGGCGCCTGCTTGTTCTTCCACAGCCGCACGATGCGGCGGGCCTTGTCGTCGCTGTCGTTGTCGTCCTCGATCTTGCCCGGCCCGTGGGTCGCGAGGTAGCTCGCCAGCGCAGGCACGGCGAAGTCGTCGGTCTCGAAATCGTCGAGATCCTTTGCGCCGAGGAGCTCGCGCTGCATGAGCTCGTTGCCGTCGCCCTGCTGCACGACGTGGGCCAGCTCGTGCGCCAGCAGGTGGCGGCCGGAGGGCGTGGCCGGCTCGTACTGGCCGCGATTGAACACCAGGTCCTCGCCCACGGTGTAGGCGCGCGCCCCCACGGATTGCGCCGAGGCGGCGGCTTGCGCGCCGGCGTGGATGCGCACGCTGCCGAAGTCGTGGCCGAAGCGCGACTCCATGAATTGCCGCGTCGCCGGCTCCAGCGGCGCGCCGCCCTGGGCCAGCGTG
>DATFFA010000176.1:0-8103 GCA_035250605.1 Variovorax sp.
GTTCCTTGAAAGAGCTGTTCTCGGACTTCTCCGTCTCGGCCCGCTGCGCGCGCCAGCTGTCGATGCCCTGCCAGGCCGCGACGCCGAAGGTGGCGGCGGTGCCGATGCCCACCGAGGCGGTGACCGCGCCGGCCCGCATCACGCGCGCCTGCAGCCGGCTCATCGAGCCGACGGCGGCCGCGGTGGCGCCGTCCTTGTCCTGCCCCTCGCCGCCGACCTGTGCGGCGCCTGCCTTCACGACCGCCTGCGGCTGGCCGTCGTCGGGCACGAACATGCCGGGCGCGCCCTGCGCCACCTGCTCCAGCATCTCGGCTTCCAGGCGCGTGCCGATCTCGGCGCCGAGGCGGAAGTAGCTCTCCCACTGCGCCTCGTCGAAGAACTGGTCGGTGGTGGGCTGCTGCGGGAACAGCGGATTGGCGGCCTTGAAGTTCACCAGGTCCACCGGCAGCGCGGCCGAGACATTGGGCTTGACCAGCACGATCTGCCCGGTCGCGCCGCTGGCGTAGCGCACCTGCGCCAGCGCCAGGCACGCCTGGCTGTTGGACGAGGCCAGGTCGTTGAGCGAGCCGAAGGCGCCCAGGTGCGCCCAGTCGGCGCCGGGCCGCGGCTTCATGAAGGTGATCTCGGCGTTGAGGTCGATGCGCGCGCGGCGGATCAGCACCTCGAGGTCGCAGAAGCGGTAGTCCGGGTCGGCGCCGCAATCGGCGATCACGATCAGCGCCGCCTGCTGGCGCAGCAGCGCATAGGCGCCGGTGTTCTCGAAGTGGCCGCCGTCGCTCAGGTACCAGTTGGCGGAGCTGCTGCCGGGAAAGATGCCGAAGCATTCGAGCAGCATGAAGCGGGTCTTCATCAAGAGCGGGCTGCCGTGCACGGCGGCGCCGCTCTGCACGATGCCGGCCTCGGCGCTGTTCCACCAGTAGCCCAGGCGCAGTCCCGCGAACACCGACAGCGCGGCGATGCCGCGCTTGGTCAGGCGCCCGAGGCCGGGGGCGAAGGCCGCGCCCGAGATCGCGGTCCACGCGCCCAGCGTGAGCGCGCCGTCGCCGTGCGCCTGCGCCCAGCCGGCGCCGCCGGCCTGCATCCAGCCCTGCGGACCGATGGTGAGCGGCAGGCTGCGGCGGTCGCGGTTGAAGAGCTTCTGCTTGGTGTCGTGCGTCTGGTTGATGCACACGTTGACCAGGTGGACCGGCCCGCCGTGCAGGTGCGGCGCGTAGTGCAGCTGGGAGATGTCGTCATGCGCGTCGACCTGGCCCACCGGCACCTGCGGCGGCGCCAGCCCCGACACCTGGTCGGTCGGGCTGGCGCCCAGCCGCCGCGCATTGGCCGCGCCCAGGTAGCCGCGCACGATCCGCGCCTTGTAGAACATGTGCAGCGAGGAGACGTTGAGAAAACCGAAGTTGCGTCCCGTCACCAGCGCATAGCTGAAGACGATGACGAAGATGGTGCCCAGCCAGACCCAGCCGCGCGAGAAGTCCAGCCCGCCCTGCGTGAAGACCGGCAGCAGCGTGGCCGCGTACACCACGCCCACCCACCAGGCTGCGAGGCAGAAGGCCAGCAGCAGGCCCAGCAGGCTCGCCAGGCTGAGCACCATCGTCTTGCCGATGCCGGGCGCCTGCTGCTTCTGCGACAGCAGCATCGGCAGCACGCCCCGCAGCGCCGCGGCCACCACCAGCAAGGTGGCGCCGTAGAAGGCGCGCAGGTCCTGGCTCTCGGCCGCAATCCACCAGGCGGCGCGATCGAGCAGGCCCAGCATCACGATCAGCAGCGCGGTGTTGATCACCGAGGCGAGGCCATCGGTCAGGTCGTTGCGCAGCTCGGCGGGCGAGCGCTTCCGGCTGCGCCACAGCACCCACAGCAGTGCCACGACCCAGCACATGGCGAAGCCGACGAAGGCCGGCGCCAGCCACGGCGCCCCGCTGTAGTGGCGCACCAGCTGCGGGCCGACCCAGCAGGCGGCGGCGGCGAGCACGCACCACATCGCCACCTGCAGCAGCATGAAGGCCGTGGATTTCCTGTCGCGCACCGACCAGTAGCCGCAGGCCAGCACCACCGAGGCGATGAAGGGGCCCACCAGCGTGAACCACAGCGTGGGCCATTGGGTGGCCCACTGGACCAGCAGGCGCAGCGAATGCACGCTGGCCAGGTCGCTGACGCCGACCACCGAGTCGGGCGGCACGCTGTTGAGGTCGACCGCGCGGAACACCGAGTCCCACAGCAGCAGGTTGACGGCGGCCAGCACCATGCCGATCAGGCCGGCGGCGATCGCGATCTCGATGTGCGTGCCCAGCAGGTTGCGCAGGTAGAGCGCGCCGGCGAACAGCGTGTCGCGCAGGCCGCCGGGGATCAGGTAGCGGCCGTTGCCGCGCAGCCACCAGCCGAAGCGTGCACGGTCGACGTCGCCGAAGGCGCGCTCGATCTCGCGCACCTCCTCGGCCGACCTGGCGTTGGTGCACAGCCGTCCCAGGGTGGCGCCGACGTAGCCGCCGCCCGAGACGGTGGAGACCAGGTCGAACCTGAGCAGTTGCCGGCGCGCGGCCAGCGACTTGAGCAGGCCGAGGCAGAAGGTCGCGCTGCGGATGCCTCCACCCGACAATGCCAGGCCCCAGGGCCTGTGGCCGTCGTCGACGCCCGCGAGCGCTTGGCGCCGTGCGGTCACCAGCTTCTGGATGGTCTCGTCCATGCGGCTCCTGGTTCGGTGGACGCTGTTCGGCGTGGAATATTTCATGCCTCGCAAGGGGCGGCAATGCCGCGAACGGTCTATGCCGGACCGCTGGGCCCAGCGGTTAAGCTCGCCCCCGACCCGGGCCCCTCCGGCCCGCTCCGGAAAGCCACGCATGCCCTCCGACACGCCGCACGTCGATCCCCGCAGCTCCGTCTGCGCGCGCCTGCTGGGCCGCAGCATGGTGCTCGCCCTGTTCTGCGCCCTGGTGGCCGGCTGCGCCGCTACCGCCAGCAGCGCCTGCGAAACGGCCTACGCGGGCTCGCCGCAGTTCAAGAACTGCCTGTTCGAGAACCCGCCCAATCCGCAGGCCCTTCCCTCCGCCAGCCCGTGGAAGATCTGGTCACGCTTCCTGGTGGCCAGCAAGACCGACACGGTGCCGGTCGACCCGATTCCCGTGCGCATGCTGGACGCGGCGCAGCTCGAGGCGCTGGACCGCGATGCCAATCACGTCATCCGCCTCGGCCATTCCTCGCACCTGCTCAAGCTGCGCGGCAAGTACTGGCTGATCGACCCGGTGTTCGGCGAGCGCGCCTCGCCCTTCTCGTTCATCGGGCCGAAGCGCTTCCACAAGCCGCCGATCGCGTTGGAGCAGTTGCCGCCCATCGAGGGGCTGATCCTTTCGCACGACCATTACGACCATCTCGACGTGCCGACCATCGAGTACCTGGCGCAGCGCGTGAAGCGCTACTTCGTGCCGCTCGGCGTGCGCGCCCGCCTGCTGGAGATGGGCGTGCCGGCCGGGCACGTGGCCGAGTTCGACTGGTGGCAAGCCGCCGAGCACGACGGCGTGCGGCTCACCGCCGCGCCGGCCCAGCACTTCTCGGGCCGCACGCTGAACGACCGCAACAAGACCTTGTGGGCCTCCTGGATCGTCGAAAGCGGACGCGAGCGCATCTACTACAGCGGCGACTCGGGCTACTTCACCGGCTTCCGGCAAATCGGCGAGCGCTTCGGCGGCTTCGACCTGGCGCTGATCGAGAACGGCGCCTACGACCCCTACTGGCCTTCGGTGCACATGACGCCCGAGGAGAGCGTGCGCGCCTTCGAGGACTTGCGCGGCAAGGTGCTGTACGTGGTGCACAACAGCACCTTCGACCTCGCCTTCCACACCTGGCACGACCCGCTGGAGCGCATCGCGAAGCTGGCGCAGGCCAAGAAGATCGAGCTGGCGACGCCGGTGATCGGGGAGGTGCTGACGATCGGGCAGCCGAGGAGCAATGCGTTGTGGTGGGAAGGCCTGAGGTAATGCACTGGAATGACAAGAAAATAGGAATCTGGATCAGTGCTTGACGCAATGCGAGACCGGCCCTGTCAGCTGCATCGAAAAGGACCAAGCCCATGTCGATCCACACCGTTCCAAGCCGAGATTTCGCGCGCGATGTTGGCCACGCCAAGCGGCTGGCGGCCGAGGGCCCGGTATTCATCACCGACCGCGGAAGACCTGCTTTTGCGCTGCTGAAGATCGAGGACTACTACCAACTCAGCGGCGGCCAGCGCGAGCTCTCACTGTTGGAGCTGATGGAAAGCCTGCCGCCTACAGAGGGCATCGATTTCGATGCACCGCGCGTGCAAGTCGAGCTGAAGCTTCCAGAGGAAAGCTGACGAATGTACGTGCTGGACACGAATGTCCTTTCGGAACTGCGACCAGGAAAGCCGCAAGCTTCGGCCACCGTGCGCGCCTGGGCCGCGACCATGTCGCACAGCCAATTCTTCTTGTCGGCTGTCGCGGTGGTCGAGCAGGAGATCGGGATCGTGCGGCTGGAACGATCCCTGGCGTCAAGCTTTTCGACCCATGGGCGTACGAGGCATGACCTTGAGCTCTGGCTGCCAGCGCGCAAGTTTCAGATCAGCGATCCCGATTCACTTTCCTGCGCTCGCGCGCCCGCCGCACCTGCCGGCTCTGCGCGGACTCCGCGGCCCGACGCTCCCGCTCGCGGCGCTTGTCTCGCACACGCCTGGACAACCAGCGCGCGAGCAGGAAGCTCGCGGCGCTGGTCACGATGAGAACGAAGATGCCGACCGGCCCGAAATCCATCATGCGAAGGCGTCCTCAGAGCACGCGCACGACGCCCGTCGGCTTGAAGCCCAGGTCCGCCGCCTTGCCCTTGCGCGCACGGCTGCCGCGCGCGTTGTTGAGCGTGCGGATCTCCAGCGTCTCCTCGCGTTCCTTGCCGCCGCGGCCGATGCCCTCGATCCGCACGCTGCGCGTGTAGGCAGCGGCGCCGGCGAGGGTGTCCTTGGCATCGAGGTCGATCAGCGTGAGCCCGCGGCCGCCCTTGGGCAGCGCCTTCATCTCGAGGATCTCGAAGGTCAGGATGCGCCCGCCCGTGGAGGCGCAGGCCACGTGGGTCGCCGCCGGCATGGGCTCGGCGCCGCTCGCGCCGCCGACCAGCGAGGGCCGGCACAGCTGCTCGCCCTCGCCCACGTCGATGAAGGCCTTGCCGCCGCGCTGCCGCGAAATCATGTTCTCGACCGAGGCGATGAAGCCGTAGCCGCCCGTGTTGGCCAGCAGCAGCGCGGCCCCGCTCGGGCCCGCGAAGTAGTGCGCAGGATGCGTGCCGCTCTCCAGGTCGATCAGCGTGGTGATCGGCTGGCCGTCGCCGCGGCCGCCCGGCAGCGAGGCCACGGCCACGCTGTAGACGCGCACGCTCTTGTCCTTGGCCGTGCCGAAGACCAGCAGCGTGTCCACCGAGCGGCACTCGAAGGCGCCATAGAGCGCATCGCCGGACTTGAAGCTGTACTCGGGCGCGGCGGCACCGGCGGCGCGCTCGCTGGCCCAGCCCTTCTGCGTGCGCACCCAGCCCTTCTGCGAGACGATCACCGTCACCGGCTCGTCGACCACGCGCACCTCGGCCACGGCGCGCTTCTCGGCCTGGATCAGCGTGCGGCGCGGGTCCTCGAAGCTCTTGGCATCGGCCTCGATCTCCTTCACCAGCAGGCGGCGCAGCGCGGCCGGGGTCGCCAGGATGTCTTCGAGCTTCTTCTGTTCCTCGCGCAGGTTCTTGAGCTCCTGCTCGATCTTGATGGCCTCCAGCCGTGCCAGCTGGCGCAGCCGGATCTCGAGGATGTCTTCGGCCTGGCGCTCGCTGAGGTTGAAGCGCGCGATCAACGCGGCCTTCGGGTCCTCGGCGGCGCGGATGATCGCGATCACCTCGTCGATGTTGAGCAGCACCAGCTGCCGGCCCTCGAGGATGTGGATGCGGTCCTGCACCTTGCCGAGCCGGTGGCGCGAGCGCCGCTCGACGGTGATCTCGCGGAAGGCGATCCACTCGCCCAGCATCTGGCGCAGCGACTTCTGCGTGGGCTTGCCGTCGATGCCCACCATCGTGAGGTTGACGGGCGCGGAGCTCTCGAGCGAGGTCTGCGCCAGCAGCGTGGTGATGAACTCCTCCTGGCTGATGCGCGAGGTCTTGGGCTCGAACACCAGGCGCACCGGCGCGTCCTTGCTGGACTCGTCGCGCACCACGTCCAGCACTGCGAGCACGGCCGCCTTGAGCTGGGTCTGCTCGGCCGTCAGCGCCTTCTTGCCGGCGCGGACCTTGGGGTTGGTGAGCTCCTCGATCTCCTCCAGCACCTTCTGCGTGCTGACGCCCGGGGGCAGCTCGTTGACCACCAGCTGCCACTGGCCGCGCGCGAGGTCCTCGATCTTCCAGCGTGCGCGCACCTTCAGGGAGCCGCGGCCCGTGCGGTAGGCCTCGGCGATTTCGGCCGGGCCGCTGATGATCTGGGCGCCGCCGGGGTAGTCGGGCCCGGGCACCAGCGCGAACAGTTCCTCGTCGGAGAGCTTGCCGTTGGACTTGATCAGCGCCACGCAGGCGTCGGCCACCTCGCGCAGGTTGTGGCTGGGGATCTCGGTGGCCAGGCCGACCGCGATGCCGCTGGCGCCGTTGAGCAGCGTGAAAGGCAGCCGCGCAGGCAGGAGGCGCGGCTCCTCGGTGGAGCCGTCGTAGTTGGGAATGAAGTCGACGGTGCCCTCGTCGATCTCGTCGAGCAAGAGGCTGGTGATGCGCGACAGCCGCGCCTCGGTGTAGCGCATGGCCGCGGCACCGTCGCCGTCGCGGCTGCCGAAGTTGCCCTGTCCGTCGACCAGCGGATAGCGCTGCGAGAAGTCCTGCGCCATGCGCACCAGCGCGTCGTAGGCCGCCTGGTCGCCATGCGGATGGAAGCGGCCCAGCACGTCGCCGACCACGCGCGCGCTCTTGACGGGCTTGGCGCCCACGGTGCCGTTGGTGCCGCCGAAGCCCAGGCCCATGCGCGACATCGAATAGAGGATGCGCCGCTGCACCGGCTTCTGGCCGTCGCTGACATCCGGCAGCGCACGGCCCTTGACGACCGAAAGCGCGTATTCGAGGTAGGCGGTCTGTGCGTAATCGGCCAGCGTGAGGGCCCCGTCCTCTTCGGGGTTCTGGAAATCGAGGGTCGGTTGGGAATCCATGGGGAGAGACTTTGTGAGAGCGGCAAGTGTAGTGGCCGCGCCCCCCGCCCTCTCAGCGCATCAGCTCCCGCGCGACCATGTACAGGCCGAGCAGCGCCAGCCCCGCCAGGAAGCACCGCCTGAACACCGGCAGCGGCATGCGCACGCGCATCCACTGGCCGAAGGCCATCCCGGCCAGGGCCGGCAGCAGCATCGCCAGCGAGGCGCCGAGCAGCGGCGTGGAATAGCTGTCGCGCCCGGCCAGCGCCAGGGCCAGCGCGAGGGTCGAGGTGGTGAACGAGAGTCCCATCGCCTGGATCAGCGCGTCGCGCGGCAGCGACAAGGCCTGCAGGTAGACGACCGCGGGGAGCACGAAGACGCCGGTCATCGCCGTGATGCCGCCGGTGAGCGCACCGACCAGCGGGCCCAGCCATGGTTCGTGCCGCGCATCGAGCGCGAGCGGCCGTGCCAGCAACAACCACGCGGCGTACGCGAGGAGCGCGGTGCCGAGCGCCAGCCTCGCGGCTGCACCGTCCGGCGCACCGAAGAGCCAGGCGCCGAGCAGCGTGCCGGCGACGATGCCCAGCTGCATGCCGCCGAGGCGGCGGGCCAGGCGGCCCAGTCCGCGCCAGGGCTGCAGCTGCCACACATTGGTCACCAGCGAAGGAACGATCAGCAGCGCCGCGGCCGCGGCCGGCGACATCCACACGGCCAGCAGCGCCATGGACAGCGTGGGGAGACCGAGCCCGATGACGCCCTTGACCATGCCGGCCAGGATGAAGACGGCAGCGATGGCCGCCCAGATGGCGGCGCTCTCCGGGGCCAGCGCGCTCATGTGCGCCTCCGGCCGCTACGCAGGAATCCCACAGGAAAAAAAGATGGCTTGGGCATGTGCCCAGTCTCACCAAAGCCACGGCCGCGGGAAATGCGGAAGTCGCAAACCCCGCCTCAGGCGGTGCCTGAGGGC
>DATFFA010000177.1:0-12530 GCA_035250605.1 Variovorax sp.
ATGCTGGGCCTGGGCTTCTTCGTCGTCTTCTTCGCGATCTGGGCCGCGTTCACGCTGGGCGGCTTCGTGCCGCCCACCTTCCTGGCGAGCCCGGTGACGATGGTGAAGGAGGGCTACGGCCTCTTCACCGAATTCAACTTCATCCACGACATCGGCATGACGGTGTGGCGCGTGGTCGGCGGCTTCGTGCTGGCGGCTGTCGTCGCCGTGCCGCTGGGCATCGCGATGGGCGCCTACAAGCCCATCGAGGCCTTCTTCGAGCCCTTCGTTTCCTTCTGCCGCTATCTGCCGGCCTCGGCCTTCATCCCATTGCTGATCCTTTGGGCCGGCATCGGCGAGGCGCAAAAGCTGCTGGTCATCTTCATCGGCTCGGTATTCCAGATCACGCTGATGGTCGCCGTCACCGTGGGCGGCGCGCGCCGCGACTTGGTGGAGGCGGCCTACACGCTGGGCGCCGACAGCCGCGGCATCGTCGCGCGCGTGCTGATCCCCGGCGCGGCTCCAGGCATCGCCGAAACCTTGCGCCTGGTGCTGGGCTGGGCCTGGACCTACGTCATCGTGGCCGAGCTGATCGGCTCTTCGTCGGGCATCGGCCACATGATCACCGACAGCCAGGCGCTGCTCAACACCGGCCAGATCATCTTCGGGATCATCGTCATCGGCGTGATCGGGCTGGTCTCGGACTTCGCCTTCAAGTTCCTCAACCGCCGTCTGTTCGCGTGGAGTGCCCTGTGATGCAAAGCCAGCTCTCGATCCGCAGCGTCTCACGCACCTTCACCGGCAATCGCGGCCAGCGCACGCAGGCGCTCTTGCCCATCGACTTCGAGGTGCGCGAGAACGACTTCGTCACCATCCTCGGCCCCTCCGGCTGCGGCAAGTCCACGCTGCTGCGCATCGTCGCGGGCCTGGACGACCCGAGCGAAGGCCGCGTGCTGCTCGACGGCCAACCGATCGAAGGGCCGGGCGCCGACCGCGGCATGGTGTTCCAGAGCTACACGCTCTTTCCCTGGCTCACCATCGCGCAGAACATCCGCTTCGGCCTGCGCGAGCGCGGCATGGGCGAAGCCCAGCAGAAGGAGCGCAGCGACTACTTCATCGCCAAGGTCGGCCTGCGCGGCTTCGAGAACCACTACCCCAAGCAGCTCTCGGGCGGCATGCAGCAGCGCACGGCGATCGCGCGGGCGCTTGCCAACGACCCCAAGATCCTGCTGCTCGACGAGCCCTTCGGCGCCCTCGACAACCAGACCCGCGTGCTGATGCAGGAACTGCTGCTGGGCATCTGGGAATCGGCGCAGAAGACCGTGCTCTTCGTCACGCACGACATCGACGAAGCCATCTTCATGGCCAACCGCGTGGCGGTGTTCAGTGCGCGGCCCGGCCGCATCAAGAGCGAGATCGCGGTCGACTTCCCGCATCCGCGGCACTACACCATCAAGACCTCGCCGGAATTCATGGACATCAAGGCACGCCTCACCGAGGAGATCCGCGCCGAGTCCATGGCCGCAGCCGAACACTGACGAATGAAGACCATGAGCACCGGCGCCAAGCACCGCAGCAGCAAGCCCGCGCACCGGACGGCGGCACCGGCGCAGCCTGCGCTGGCGCTCTATGAGCAGGTCAAGTCCTTCATCACCCACAAGATCCAGGACGGCTCCTGGCCCGCCGGCCATCGCCTGCCTTCCGAGAGCGAGCTGGTCGCGCAGTTCGGCGTCGCGCGCATGACGGTCAATCGCGCGCTGCGCGAGCTCGTGGAACAGGGCCGCATCGTGCGCGTGGCGGGCGTCGGCAGCTTCGTGGCCGAAGACAAACCGCAATCCACGCTGCTGCAGATCGCCAACATCGCGAGCGAGATCCGCGCCCGCGGCCACGACTACCGCTGCAAGTTCCTGGTGGCCGAGCGCATCGCCGCCTCGCCCGACGTGGCCGTGTGGCTGGACCTGCGGCCCGGCGAGTCGGTCTTCCACACCGTGTGCCTGCACCTGGAGAACAACCTGCCCGTGCAGCTGGAAGACCGCCACGTCAACCCGCGCATGGTGCCGGCTTTCCTCGAGCAGGACTTCTCGGCCATGTCGCCCAGCGAGTACCTGGTGCGCAACGTGCCCTTCGACCAGATCGAGCACGTGGTCGACGCCGTGCTGCCCACGCTCGAGCAGGCCGAGCGCCTGGACATGCCCTCCAACGATCCGTGCCTGCTGCTGACGCGCCGCACCTGGTCGCGCAGCACCCCCGTGACGATGGTGCGCTGCCTGCATCCGGCATCGCGCTACCGCCTGGGCAGCCGCTTCCGCGCGGACGGAAATCCGAGCTTCGGCTGAACGAAGTCCGCCCCGACCAGACCGCCGCTCGCACGCACCTACTTGTATAGACAGGATTCACGCATGGACAATGCCTCCCTCTCCACCGCACCGCTGCTGCTCACGCCCGGCGAAGTCGAGCTCGCCGCGCTGCGCCGCGTGCATGCCGGCGGTGTGCAGCTCGCCCTCGACCCTGCAGCGCGCGCGGGCCTGCTCGCGGCCCAGGCGACCGTGCGCCGGATCGTCGATGCCGGCGAGGTCGTCTACGGCATCAACACCGGCTTCGGCAAGCTCGCTCAGACCATCATTCCGCACGAGCGCCTGGCCGAGCTGCAGCGCAACCTCGTGCTCTCGCACAGCGCCGGCACCGGCGCGCCGCTGCCGGACGGCGTGGTGCGCCTGGTGCTCGCCACCAAGGCCGTGAGCCTGGCGCGCGGGCATTCCGGCATTGCGCCGGAGATCGTCGATGCGCTGATCGCGCTGCACAACGCCGGCCTCCTGCCGCTGATCCCGTCCAAAGGCTCGGTCGGCGCCTCCGGCGATCTCGCGCCGCTCGCGCACCTGGCCTGCGTGCTGATCGGCGAGGGCGAGGTCACCACGCCCGAGGGCGCGGTGATCGGCGGCGCGGAGGCGCTTTCGCGCATCGGCCTCCAGCCCTTCGTGCTCGGCCCCAAGGAAGGCCTGGCCCTGCTCAACGGCACGCAGGTCTCGACAGCGCTGGCGCTGGCGGGCCTCTTCGGTGCCGAGGATGTGTTCGCGGCCGGGCTCATGGCGGGCGCGCTCTCGCTCGAGGCGATCCAGGGTTCGATCAAGCCCTTCGACGCCCGCATCCACGCCGCGCGCGGCCAGCCGGGCCAGATCGCGGTTGCCGCCGCGGTGCGCACGCTGCTCGAAGGCAGCGAGATCATCCCTTCGCATGCCGACTGCGGGCGCGTGCAGGACCCGTACTCCGTGCGCTGCGTGCCGCAGGTCATGGGCGCCTGCCTCGACAACCTCGCGCATGCCGCTCGCGTGCTGCGCACCGAGGCCAACGCGGCCTCCGACAACCCGCTGGTCTTCGACAACGGCGACGTCATCTCCGGCGGCAACTTCCACGCCGAGCCCGTGGCCTTCGCAGCCGACATCATCGCGCTGGCCGTGGCCGAGATCGGTGCCATCAGCGAGCGCCGCATGGCCTTGCTGCTCGACAGCGGCCTCTCGGGCCTGCCGCCCTTCCTGGTGCGCGATGGCGGCGTCAACTCCGGCTTCATGATCGCGCAGGTCACGGCCGCGTCGCTCGCCTCGGAGAACAAGTCGCTCGCCCATCCGGCCAGCGTGGACAGCTTGCCCACTTCGGCCAACCAGGAAGACCATGTGTCGATGGCCACCTTCGCGGCACGGCGCCTCGCCGAGATGGTGGAGAACACCGCAGTGGTCGTCGGCATCGAGGCGATGGGTGCAGCGCAAGGCATCGAGCTGAAACGCGGGGGTACGGCCCCCACGCTCGGCACTGACGTGTCCTCGCTGCCCCCCGAGGGGGCGCAGCCCGCCTTGGGGCGGCCCGGCGGCGGGCTAAAAAGTTCGCCCCTGCTCGAAGCCGAATTCGCCGCCATCCGCCGGCGCGTCGCCTTCATCGACCAGGACCATTTCATCGCCCCCGACATCGAAGCCATGCGCCAATGGGCGCGCCGCAGCGATTGGCCCGCCGCCCTGCTGGACATCCTCCCCAGCCGACCCTGAACTCGCCTCCCAACGAAAGGACAAGCCGCCATGAACGCTCCAGACAAGTTCGTCGCCCAGACCGCCACCGATCCCCGCCACGACCCGAGCCGCGTGATCCGCGCGCCGCGCGGCAGCCAGCTCAGCTGCAAGAGCTGGCTCACCGAGGCTCCCTTCCGCATGCTGCAGAACAACCTCGATGCCGAGGTGGCCGAGCGCCCGCAGGACCTGGTGGTGTACGGCGGCATCGGCCGCGCGGCGCGCAACTGGGAATGCTTCGACCAGATCCTCGCCTCGCTGAAGACGCTCGAGGACGACGAGACCCTGCTGATCCAGTCCGGCAAGCCCGTCGGCGTGTTCAAGACCCATCCCGACGCTCCGCGCGTGCTGCTCGCCAACTCCAACCTGGTGCCCAAGTGGGCGACCTGGGAGCACTTCAACGAGCTGGACCGAAAGGGACTCTTCATGTACGGCCAGATGACCGCCGGCAGCTGGATCTACATCGGCAGCCAGGGCATCGTGCAGGGCACCTTCGAGACTTTCGTGGAGGCCGGGCGGCAGCACTACGACAACGACCTCGCCGGCAAGTGGTTCCTCACGGCCGGCCTCGGCGGCATGGGCGGCGCACAGCCCCTGGCCGCGACGCTTGCCGGTGCGGTCTCGCTCAACATCGAATGCAAGCAGTCGAGCATCGACTTCCGGCTGCGCACGCGCTATGTGGACAAGCAGGCCAAGGACATCGATGACGCGATCGCGCTCATCCGGCAGCACACGGCGGCGAAGGAGGCCGTGTCGATCGCGCTGCTGGGCAACGCGGCCGAGATCCTGCCCGAGCTGGTGAAGCGCGCCAAGGCCGGCGGCCTGAAGCCCGACCTCGTCACCGACCAGACCTCGGCGCACGACCTGATCAACGGCTACCTGCCTGCGGGCTGGAGCGTCGAGCAATGGATCGACGCGCAGAAGGACCCGTCGCAGCACGAGCGCCTGAAGGCCGAGGCCGCGAAATCCTGCGCGGTGCACGTGCAGGCCATGCTGGACTTCCAGGCCATGGGCATCCCCACCGTCGATTACGGCAACAACATCCGCCAGGTCGCCTTCGACGAGGGCGTGAAGAACGCCTTCGACTTTCCCGGCTTCGTGCCCGCCTACATCCGCCCGCTCTTCTGCGAGGGCAAGGGCCCGTTCCGCTGGGTCGCGCTCTCCGGCGACCCGGAGGACATCTACAAGACCGACGCCAAGATCAAGGAGCTCTTCCCCGACAACAAGCATACGCACCGCTGGCTGGACATGGCCCGCGAGCGCATCTCCTTCCAGGGCCTGCCGGCGCGCATCTGCTGGCTGGGCCTGGGCGAGCGCCACAAGGCGGGCCTGGCCTTCAACGAGATGGTGAAGTCGGGCGAGCTCAAGGGCCCGATCGTCATCGGCCGCGACCACCTCGACACCGGCTCGGTCGCCAGCCCCAACCGCGAGACCGAAGCCATGAAAGACGGCACCGATGCCGTGTCCGACTGGCCGCTGCTCAACGCGCTGCTCAACACCGCGGGCGGCGCGACCTGGGTCAGCCTGCACCACGGTGGCGGCGTCGGCATGGGCTACTCGCAGCATTCGGGCGTGGTGATCGTGTGCGACGGCACCGACGCCGCCGCCAAGCGCATCGCACGCGTGCTGTGGAACGACCCGGCCACCGGCGTGATGCGCCATGCCGACGCGGGCTACGAGCAGGCGGTCGCGACGGCGAAGCAGCACGCCCTTCAACTCCCCATGATCAAGTGAGGCCGCAAGCATGTCCGAGATCTATCTGCACTACCTGAACCACCTCGACGTCCAGGCGCTCGCGATGACCGACGCCGAGATCGTCGCCGCCGTCGAAGACGGCTTGCTCGCGCAAGGCCGCGGCGAGACCACCATCGAGCCGCGCATGCACCTGGTGCCCGAGAAGGACTACCCGGGCCATTTCAACGTGCTGCGCGGCTACATCCGGCCGCTCGGCGTGGCGGGCGTGAAGGTCGTGGGCGACTTCTACCGCAACTACGAGGTGGGCCTGCCCTCGGAGCTGGCGCTGCTCAACCTCTTCGATCCGAAGACCGGCGTGCCCGTGGCCATCATCGATGCCTCCGACATCACCGACATGCGCACCGGCGCCATCACGGCGATCGGCGCCAAGCACCTCGCGCGCAAGAACTCGAAGATCCTCGGCCACATCGGCGCGCGCGGCACTTCGTACTGGAACGTGCGCCTGCTGCATTCCATCTTTCACTTCGACGAGATCCGCGTGCATTCGCGCCGCCCCGAGAGCCGCGAGAAATTCGCCGCCCGCCTGGAGCGCGACCTGGGCACGAAGATCACCATCACCGAGGACTGGGAGTCCTGCGTGCGCGGCGCCGACATCGTGGTCGAGGCCTCGCGCCTGGAAAAACCCACGCCCATGCTCAAGACCGAATGGATCAAGAAGGGCGCCTGCGTCATTCCCTACGGCACCATGAGCGCGGTCGAGCTTTCGCTGACCGACATCATGGACAAGATGGTGATGGACGACTGGGGCCAGGCCAAGGCCGGTCCGCTGGGCGCGCTGCGCGCCCACGTCGACAGCGGCAAGCTGTCGGAGCAGACGCTGCATGCCGAGCTCGGCCAGATCGTCGCCGGCATCAAGCCCGGTCGCCAGAGCGAGGACGAGACCAACCTGTTCTGGCACCGCGGCCTGTCGCTGTCCGACATCGCGCTCGGCTCGGCCATGCTCGAGAAGGCCAGGCGCATGGGCCTGGGGCAGCAGCTTCGCTTCCGCTGAGGCCATGGCCCCGGTCGCCAACGCGCGCATGTACTCGGCCAACGCCTCCGTGCGGGCCGACTGGAAGACCCTGCTCGCATGGGTGCTCGCGCGCGCGGAGCTCGGCTGGGAGGTGATCGACTACGACCCGCCTGCACCGCTCGCTGCCCTGTGGGCGCGCGACGACCTGGGCTTGGCCATGATGTGCGGGCTGCCCTTCTCGCAGCGCGCGCCGCGGCCCACGCTGGTCGCCGCGCCGGTGCCTTCGCCGGCGCGCTACGGCGGCCTGCCGGTCTACTTCACCGACATCGTCGTGCGCGCCGACGCGCCATACCAGCGACTCGAAGACACCTTCGGCGGCGTGGTGGGCTACACGCTGGCCGATTCGATGTCGGGCGGCGTGGCCTTGGCGAACCACCTCGCGCCTTGCCGCGAAGCGCGGGGCGTGCGCCTCTACCGCAAGGCGGTCGGCAACCTGATCCACGCGCGCGGCGTGATCGATGCATTGGCGGCCGGCACCATCGATGTCGGCCCCCTCGACAGCTACTACCACGACCTGTTGCGACACAACGAGCCGGCCTTCGCGCAGCAGGTGCGCATCATCGCCAGCACCGAGGCGCGGCCGATCCCGCCGCTCGTGGCGACGGCCGCATTGAAGCCCGACGAGCTCGCGCGCCTGCGCGAAGCGCTGCAGGCCGGCACGCAGGCCCCGGAGCTGCGCGCCGTGGCGGAACGCTTGTTGCTCGCCGGCTTCGCCGTGCCCGATCCCGCGGACTACGAGGTCCTCGCGCAGATCGCCCGTCCCGACCTTCCCACCTTCGAGGAACTCTGATGATCCAGCGTCGTCTTGCCCTTCTGCTGCCTTTGCTCGCCGCGCCCTTGATCGCGCATGCGCAGCCCTATCCCTCCAAGCCCGTGCGCGTCATCGTGCCCTTCGCACCCGGGGGGCCGGCCGATGTGCTGGCGCGCGTCATCGGGCAGGAGCTCTCCGATGCCCTCGGCCAACCCTTCGTGGTGGAGAACAAGGTGGGTGCCGCCGGCAACATCGGCGTCGAGCAGATCGCCAAGGCAATGCCCGATGGCTACACCGTGGGCATCGTGCCAGTGGGCAACGTGGCGGTGAACCCCAGCCTCTTTCCCGCGTTGCCCTACAAGGCCAGCGAGCTGGCGCCCATCGCCATGCTCGCGACCGTCGAGAACGTGCTGGTGGTCCACGCGGGCGTGCCCGCCAAGTCGCTCAAGGAGCTGCTCGCGCTCGCGAAGCAGAAGCCCGGCACGCTCAGCTTCGCATCGCCCGGCGCGGGCAGCCAGGCGCACCTGGCCGGCGAGCTGATGGCGCTCAGTGCCGAGGTGAAGCTCATTCACGTGCCGTACAAGGGCATCGGCCCCGCGCTCAACGACGTGGTGGGCGGGCAGGTGACGATGATGTTCGGCGCCATGTCGGCGGTGCTGCCGCACGTCAAGTCGGGCAAGCTGCGTGCGCTCGGCGTCGCGAGCATCCAGCGCTCGGCCACCATGCCCGAGCTGCCGACCATTGCCGAGCAGGGGCTGCCCCGCTTCGAAGCCGTGTCCTGGTATGCGCTGATGGGGCCGGCCGGCACGCCTGCGCCCATCATCGACCGGCTCAACGCCGAGATCGCGCGTTCGCTCGCCAAGCCCGCGATCCGGGAGAAGTTCGCGGCCCAGGGGCTGGAGCCCGGTGGCGGCAAGCCGCAGGAGCTCGCCACCGAGATCCAGGCCGAGACCGTGCGCTGGGCCGATGTGATCCGCAAGCAGAACATCAAGCCGGAATGACGGGCCTTCATCGCTTCTCGCGCGCCACGCTGCCCGCGACGCCCTGGAAGAACGGCGGCGGCACGACGCAGGAGATTGCCTGCTGGCCGCCGGGCACGGGCCTGTCCGACTTCGGCTGGCGCGTGAGCATCGCCACCATCGCGGCTGCCGGGCCCTTCTCGGCCTTCGCGGGCGTGGACCGCAGCATCATGCTGCTGGAGGGCGAGGGCGTTCGCCTGCACTCGCGCGATGGGCGCATCGATCATCGGCTCGACGTGCCGCACCGGCCCTTCGCCTTTCCCGGCGATGCGGAGGTCGACTGCACGCTGCAGGGCGGTGCGTCGAGCGACTTCAATGTGATGACGCGGCGCGGGCAGTGGCGCGCGGAGGTGCAAGTGCTCGACGGCGCAGCCGAGATCGCGCCCGCCTCGCATGGCGTGCTGCTGGCCTTGCGGGGCGGCTGGCGCCTGGATGGCGAAGGCCGGGTCTGCCGCGAAGGCGAGGGCCTGTATTGGGCCGAGGCGCCGCACGCGTGGCAGGCCGCGCCGTCGAGCCAGGATGCACGCCTGGCCGTCGTGCGCATCCTGCATGCCGACGAGGCCTCGAGACACGAACCATGACAACCCCGAACCAACTTCCATCCGCCGACGGCCTCTGGACGGGCCTGCGCCTGGCGCCCCGTGCTGCACCCGATGTGTCGCTGCCCGAGGGCGCGCATGCGGCGATCGCCGTGGAGCAGGGCCGTATCGCCTGGATCGGCGACGGCAGCGCCGTGCCCCAGCGCTTCGCCAATGGTCCGCGCCACGACGGCGCAGGCGCGCTCGTCACGCCCGGCCTCATCGACTGCCACACGCACCTGGTCTACGGCGGCCAGCGTGCCAACGAGTTTGCGATGCGCCTCGCCGGTGCGAGCTACGAGGAAATTGCGAAAGCCGGCGGCGGCATCGTCTCCTCGGTCCGCGCCACGCGCGAGGCGGACGAGGACCAGCTCTTCGCCCAGGCGGCGCCGCGCCTGGAGCAGCTGCTGGCCGATGGCGTGTGCGCGATCGAGATCAAGTCGGGCTACGGCCTCTCGCTCGAACACGAGCGCAAGCAGCTGCGCGTGGCGCGGCGGCTCGGCCAGGCTTATGGCGTCACGGTGCGCACCACCTTCCTCGGCGCCCATGCGCTGCCGCCGGAGTTCGCGGGCCGCAGCGGCGACTACATCGACGCCGTGTGCCGGGAGATGATGCCCGCACTCGCTGCCGAGGGGCTGATCGACGCGGTCGACGTCTTCTGCGAACGCATCGCCTTCTCGCTGGAAGAGACGGAGCGCGTGTTCCAGGCGGCCCGCGCGCTGGGCCTGCCGGTCAAGCTGCATGCCGAGCAGCTGTCCGACATGGGCGGTGCGGCGCTGGCGGCGCGCTACGGTGCGCTGTCGTGCGACCACATCGAGCACCTCTCCCCCGAGGGCATCGCTGCCATGCGCCAGGCCGGCACGGTGGCCGTGCTGCTGCCGGGTGCCTACTACACGCTGCGCGATACCCACCTGCCGCCCATCGAGGCGCTGCGCGCGGCCGGCGTGCCGATGGCCGTGTCGACCGACCACAACCCCGGCACGTCGCCGGCCCTGAGCCTGCTGCTGATGGTGAACATGGCCTGCACGTTGTTCCGCCTGACGGTGCCCGAGGCGCTGGCTGGCGTCACGGTGCATGCGGCGCGGGCGCTGGGTCTTTCGGACACGCATGGCGTGCTGGGCGTGGGGCGGGCGGCCGACTTCGTGCTGTGGGATGTGCGCGAGGCGGCGGAGCTGGCGTACTGGTTCGGCCACAGGCCTGCGCGCATCGTGGTGCGGCAGGGCCGCGTTGCTTTTCCCTCTCCCTCTGGGAGACGGCAGGGTGAGGGCACGCGGCCGTGACCGGCAACACGCTCTTCGCGCAGCATGCGCTGCTGCCGGCAGGCTGGTTGAAGAACGTCCTGCTGACGTGGAACGACGCCGGCCAACTCACGCAGGTGCGGCCCGACGCGCGCCCGCCGGCAGGCACGCCGACCGCAAGCGGCCCCGTCATCCCCGGCATGCCCAACCTGCACTCGCACGCCTTCCAGCGTGCCTTTGCCGGGCTCACCGAATTCCGAGGCAGCGGAGAAGACAGCTTCTGGAGCTGGCGCACCCTGATGTACCGTTTCGCGGCGCAGCTCTCCCCCGCGCAGGTCGAGGCCATCGCCACCTGGCTCTATGTCGAGATGCTCGAAGCCGGCTACACCTCGGTCTGCGAGTTCCACTACCTGCACCACGACCGCGACGGCCGGCCCTATGCGGACGACGCCGAGCTTGCGCTCGCGCTGTTGCGCGCAGCCGACCGTGCCGGCATCGGCCTGACCCTGCTGCCCGTGCTCTACCAGGCGAGCGGCTTCGGCGGCCAGCCGCCCAATGCGGGTCAAGGGCGCTTCGTGCGTTCGACGGAATCGATGCTGCGCCTGCTCGAGCGCCTGCGCCCCGCGTGCGAGTCGCAGGGCGCGCGCCTCGGCCTCGCGCCGCATTCGCTGCGCGCGGTCGCGCCCGACGCCTTGCGCGACGTGCTCGCGGGCTTGGATGCGATCGATGCCAGCGCGCCCATTCACATCCACATCGCCGAGCAGACCGCCGAGGTCGAGGCCTGCCTGGCCTGGAGCGGCCAGCGCCCCGTCGCCTGGCTGCTCGATCATGCGCCCGTCGATGCGCGCTGGTGCCTGGTCCATGCCACGCACATGGATGCGGGTGAATACCGCCGCGCGGCCGCGAGCGGCGCTGTCGCGGGGCTGTGCCCGACCACCGAGGCCAACCTCGGCGACGGACTGTTCGACTTCGGAGCGTGGCGCGCGAGCGGCGGGCGCTGGGGTGTGGGCTCCGACAGCCACGCCTGCGTCAACGCGGCCGAGGAGCTGCTGATGCTCGAATACGGCCAGCGGCTCGCGACCCGGCAGCGCAACATCGGCGCCGATCCCGCGCAGCCCGGCGTTGCGACGGCCATGACGCTTGCGGCAGTGCAGGGCGGGGCGCAGGCGTCAGGCCGCCCCATCTCGGGCCTGGCGGTCGGGCAGCAGGCCGACCTTGTGATGCTCGACCCCGGCCATCCCGCGCTCGCCGGCCTCACCGCGAGCGACATGCTGTCGTCCCATGTCTTCGCCAGTCACCGCACCAACGCGATCGCCTCCGCCTGGGTGGCCGGTCAACGGCGCGTGGGCGGCGGATTGCATCCTCTTCACCACGAAGCCGCGGCGGCCTTCGTCGCCGCGCGCAGCCAACTGCTCACGCATTCACCGTCATGAACTTCTTCGAAACCACCGAGCCGCCCTTCCGCTTCCGCCAGGGCACGCGACCGCTGCTGATCTCCATGCCGCATGTCGGCACCCATGTCCCGCCCGCGCTCGCCGCGCGGCTGACCGAGGAGGCGAGGCAGGTGCCCGACACCGACTGGCACCTGGAGCGCCTCTACGACTTCGCCGACGAACTGGGCGCTTCCGTGCTCGTGGCCACGCATTCGCGCTACGTGATCGACCTGAACCGGCCGCCGGACAACCAGAACCTCTATCCCGGCCAGGACACCACCGGTCTGTGCCCTGTCGACACCTTCGACAAGACGCCGCTCTACGCCGCTGGCGATGTGCCCGGCGAGGCTGAGATTGCCGCGCGCGTGGATGCGATCTGGAAGCCGTATCACCAGAAGCTGGCGGCGGAATTGGAGCGGATGAAGGCGGTGCATGGCACCGTGGCGCTGTGGGATGCGCATTCGATCCGCTCGGTGCTGCCGCGCTTCTTTGAAGGGCGGTTGACGGATCTGAATCTGGGGACGGGGGGCGGGACGAGCTGCGATCCGGCGTTGGCTGACAGGCTGCTCCGGATCGCCTCGTCGGCAGGCGGTTATACGGCGGTGTTGAACGGGCGCTTCAAGGGGGGGCATATCACGCGCACCTACGGGAATCCTGCGGGTGGCGTGCATGCGGTGCAGTTGGAAATGACGCAGGTCAGCTATATGGAGGAG
>DATFFA010000178.1:0-16792 GCA_035250605.1 Variovorax sp.
CGGCCGCGCAGCCGGCGGCTCGCGCGGCGGAGAAAGCCGGTGCGACACCGGCATTGCCCGCCGGCCAGCGCTACACCCGTTGGAGCTTCGGCGAGCTGCCGGAGCTGATGGAGGTGCGCCGCGGCGCGCAGTCGCTGATCGGCTTCCCGGCCCTGATCGATGCGGGCGATGCAGTCACGATCGAAGTCTTCGACGAACCGGCGGTGGCCGCCGCCAAGCATCGCGCCGGCCTGCGCCGGCTGTTCGCGCTGCAGCTCAAGGACGCCCTCAAGTACCTCGAGAAAAACATTCCCGACCTGCAGAAGATGGCGGTGGCCTACATGCCGCTGGGCACGGCCGAGGAACTGCGCGAACAGATCGTCGAGGTGGCGCTGGAGCGTGCCTTCCTGCAGGAGCCGCTGCCGGCCGACCAGGCGGCCTTCGAGCGCCGCGTGGAGGAGGGGCGCGGGCGGCTCACGCTGATCGCCAACGAGATCGCCCGTCTCGCGGGCACCATCCTCGGGGAGTACGCCCTCGCCGCGCGCAAGATCAAGGACACCAAAGTCCAGCCCGAGGCGACCGCCGATGCCGCGCAGCAGCTGCAGCGCCTGGTGGGCAAGCGCTTTGTCGCGCAGACTCCCTGGCCGCGGCTGGCGCACTTTGCGCGCTACCTCAAGGCCATCAGCCTGCGGCTGGACAAGCTGCGCGCCGATCCGGTCCGCGACGCCCAACGATTGGCGGAGCTGCGGCCGCAGGAACAGCGCTACTGGCGCCTGGTGGCCGAGCGCAAGGGCGCGGTGGACGAGCGCATGGACGAGTTCCGTTGGCTGCTCGAGGAACTGCGCGTGAGCTTCTTCGCGCAGGAGTTGCGCACGCCTCAGCCGGTCAGCGTCAAGCGGCTGGACAAGCTCTGGGCGCAGCTGCAAGGCTGAAGCGCGGACGAAAAAAAGCCCACCGGCGGTGGGCTTTGCCTTCGCGGCGCCGTGGCGCCGCCGGGCCTATATGCGCCCCATGAGGAGCAGCACGATGACGACCAGCACCACCAGGCCCAGGCCGCCGCTCGGCCCGTAGCCCCAACTGCGGCTGTAGCCCCAGCTCGGCAGTGCGCCTATCAGCAGCAGGATCAGGACGATCAGCAGGATCAGCGAGAGCGACATGGAAGACTCCTTGGTGTTGTAAACCTAGGCCTTCATGGTCGAGGCTGGCCGGCTTGCCCACCGCCGGAAGGCGCGCCCTCCGGCAGTCAGGACTCTCCTACCGTTTGTGTCAGAAGGTGCAGATGAATCGGGCTCAGAGCCGGGCCAGCCGCTGCAGCGCCGTGCGCAGCGTCTCGTCTTTCTTGGCAAAGCAGAAGCGCACGACCCGCTGGTCGAAGCCCCCGGCGTAGAAGGCCGACAGCGGAATGGCGGCGACGCCGATCTCGCGGGTGAGCCACTGGCAGAAATCCGCCTCGCCGAGGTCGCTGACCTCGCGGATGTCCACGCACTGGAAGTAGGTGCCGGCACTCGGCAGCAGCTTCAGCCGCGTCTTCGCCAGGCCCTCGGCGAACAGATCGCGCTTGTGCTGGTAGAAGGCGGGCAGTTCGAGGTAGGGCGCCGGATCGGCCATGTAGCTGGCGAGCGCGTGCTGCATCGGCGTATTGACGGTGAACACGTTGAACTGGTGCACCTTGCGGAACTCGGCCGTGAGCGGCGCCGGCGCCGCGACGTAGCCGACTTTCCAGCCCGTCACGTGATAGGTCTTGCCGAAGCTGCTGACGATGAAGCTGCGCGCGGCCAGTCCCGGGAAGCGCGCCGCGCTCTCATGGCGCGCTCCGTCGTAGACCATGTGCTCGTAGACCTCGTCGCTGATCACCAGCACGTCGGTGGGTGCCAGCAGCGCCTCGAGGCGCCGCATCTCGGCCTCCGTCCAGACGGTGGCGCTGGGGTTGTGCGGCGTGTTGACGACGATGGCGCGCGTGCGCGGCGTGATCGCGGCCGCGATCTTGTCGAAGTCGGGCCTGAAGCTTCCGGGCGTGAGCGGCACCCGCACCACGGTGCCGCCGGCCAGCTCGATGTTGGGTGCGTAGCTGTCGTAGCAAGGCTCGAGCACGATCACCTCGTCGCCGGCGTGCACCACGGCAAGAATCGCGGTGATGATGGCCTGGGTGGCGCCGGCGGTGATGGTGATCTCGCTCGCCGGGTCGTAGCGGTGGCCGTACAGCGTCTCGACCTTCGCGGCGATCGCCTCGCGCAGCGGCAGGATGCCGGGCATCGGCGGGTACTGGTTGTGGCCCGCTGCCATGGCGGCCGTCACGGCGTCGAGCAGCTTCGGGTCACAGCCGAAATCCGGGAAGCCCTGGCCGAGGTTCACCGCGTTCTTCTCGACGGCCAGCGCCGACATCACGGTGAAGATGGTGGTGCCGACGCTCGGCAGCTTGGTCTGCACGTCGGGCGTGCGCGCGACGGGGGCGCTGATCGAAGTACCTTCGCCTTCGGCTGCGGTACGAGCTCCCTTCGGAGCAGCCGTGGAGGGGCTCATAGTTCGTAGTCCTCGTGGTGCCCGGCCAAGGCCTTGGCGATCAGGTTGCGGTCGAGCCGGTCGGACAGCAGCTCGGCGAATTTGAAGACGAAGTTGCGCAGGTAGGCGCTGCGCTTGAAGGCGACGCGGGCGATGTTGGTGCCGAACACGTGGCCCATCGGCCGCACCACCAGGTCGGCGTTGGAGTCGTCGCGTACCGCCATCTCGGCCACGATGCCGACGCCCAGGCCCAGGCGCACGTAGGTCTTGATCACGTCGGAGTCGATCGCCTCCAGCGCGATGCGGGGCGTGAGCTTCTTCTGCGCGAAGGCGTGGTCGATGCGCGTGCGGCCGGTGAAGGAGGGGTGATAGGTGATGATCGGCTCGGCCGCGATGTCCTCGAGATGGATGCGTTCCTTCTGGGCCAGCGGGTGCGTGTTGGGCAGCACCAGCACGTGCTGCCACTCGTAGCAGGGCAGGGTCACGAGCTCGGTGTAGTCCGACAGCGACTCGGTGGCGATGCCGATCTCGGCGATCTCGTCCATCACCATCCGGGCCACCTGGTCGGGCGAGCCCTGGTGCAGGCTGACGTTGACCTTGGGGTAGGCTTCGCGCAGCTTGGCGACGGGCACGGGCAGCACGTAGCGGGCCTGCGTGTGGGTGGTGGCGATCGAGAGCGTGCCGCTGTCCTGGGCGCTGAACTGCTCGCCGATGCGCTTGAGGTTGCCCACCTCGCGCATGATGAGCTCGATGCTCGCCAGCACATGCTGGCCCGGCTCGGTGACGCGCTTGAGGCGCTTGCCGTGCCGTGCGAAGATTTCCACCCCCAGTTCTTCCTCGAGCTCGATGATCGCCTTCGACACGCCGGGCTGCGAGGTGTGCAAAGCCTTGGCTGCCTCGGTCAGGTTGAGGTTGCGACGCACCGCCTCCTGCACGAACTTGAACTGGTGAAGATTCATAACAAATTCCGTCTTATTTCGGATTTCATTATGCCTTCGATGTCTATCGAAAACACCGAAGGTTCAGGTCTTCAGTGCGATCCGGGCCAGCAGATCGAGCACCTCGGGTTCCTCGCCGACGGCTCGTGCCAGTTCCACCGGCACCTGCGGATGCAGGGCGCGAAGTTCATCGAGCAACCCGGGCAGGTCCTCGCGCAGATGCTTGCCCATGCCGAGAAAGAGCGGGACCACGCGGACACTGCCCACTCCGCCGGCCACCAGCTCCGCCATGGCGCTGCGCAGGTCGGGCTGCGACAGCTCCAGGTAGGCGCAGCGCACCAGCGCGGCCGGGGCGCGTTCGGCCACCCGCCGCGCCACGGCTTCCACGGGCTCGCGCCAGCGCGCATCGCGCGAGCCATGCGCGAGCAGGACGATGCCGGGAGCGCGTTCCTGCATGCGGACCGCTAGCGCCGGAGCACCAGCCACGTGAAGGCCGCCAGCGACATCACCGAATAGATGAGGCCGGGGGCTGCGGCCGTGATCCAGGGCAGCCAGTTGCTCAGGTTGCCCAGGTAGCCGAAGACGTTGTTCAGCAGGAAGAAGCTGATGCCGATCATCACGCCGCCGAACACGTAGGCCGTGATCCCCGCCTGGCGGAAATGCAGGTACGCGAAGGGCAGGGCGAGCACCACCATCACCAGGCAGGACAACGGGTAGAACACCTTGCGCCAGAACTCGATCTCGTAGCGCTGGGCGGTCTGGCCGTTGGCATCGAGGTGCTGGATGTATTCGAACAGGTCGATGGTGCGCATGCGGTCCGGCCGCAGCAGCGCGACCGACACCATCTCGTTGGTGAGCGAGCTCGGCCAGTTCACCACCGGTATGTGCGTGGTGGTGACGCGGACCTTGTCGGCATTGCCCGTGTCGTAGTGCTGCTGCTCGACGCCGATCAGCGTCCACACGCCGTTCGCGATGTGCGCCTGTGCGGCGGACGTATGCGAGACCAGCAGGCCCTTGGCGCCGAACTCGAAGATGCGCAGGTCCTTCAGCATGGCATTGCGCGAGATCGACGCCACGTTCACCGCGTAGGATTTGTCTCCCTGCTTTTCGCGCAGCCAGGCGCCGGTGTAGCCCACCATCGAGTAGGTGCCCTGGTAGCGCGACTTCAGCAGCTGGGCGACGCGGCCGGAAGCCGGCGAGACATAGTCGCCCACCGCGAAGGTCAGGATGACGAAGCCCACGCCCAGCACGAGCAGGGTGCGCAGCGCGCGCCAGGGCCCGAGTCCGCTGGTGCGCAGGATCGTGTACTCGGAGCTCTGCGCCAGCCGCGCCATCACGAAGATGGTGCCGATCAGCACTGCGATCGGCAGCAGCTCGTAAAGGTGGCTCGGAATCAGCAGGGCGACGTACATCAAGGCCTGCGCGGCGCCGTAGCCCAGCGTGCCGGGCTGGCCGATGGACTGCAGCTCGTCGACGAAGTCGAAGAAGAAGAACAGGCTCAGGAAGCCCAGGGTCACGAAGGCCACGGCCTTCAGCACCTCGACATAGATCAGTCGTCGAATGGTTTTCACGTCGGGGAGCTTTCCGGCGACCGGCGGCGGGCGGGCAGCAGGCGCCAGCTCCAGTTGAAGTGGCGCTTGGCCAGCCAGACCAGGCCGAGCACCATGGCGCCGCCATGCAGCGCCACCATGAACCCGGCCATGCCGTAGCGGCCCATGCCGACCCAGTTCTGGCCGAGGTTGAGCAGGTTGTAGTAGAGGACGAAGGCGCACAGCGCGAACAGCAGGTTGCCGCTGCGGCCCACGCGCGGGTTCGCGCTCGACACGGTCAGCGCCAGCACCACGAAGTTGATGGCGGCGAGCACCATGCCGATGCGCCAGGCCAGCTCGCCGCGATTGGTCGCGCTGGGCTCGCGCAGCAGCGTCAGGGTGGTTTTGGCGCGCACCGGCGCGGCCCCGTTGGAGGTGTCGATGTCACTGCCGACCTTGGCGCCATAGCTGCGGAACTCGCTGATCTTGAGCTCCCCGGGTGTCAGCGGGCGTTCGAGCCGCTGGCCGTTGCTGAGCATCAGGTAGCGCGCTTCGCCGATATCCTCGATTCGGCCGCTCTGCGCCGAGGTGATGATCTGCAGGTTGCGCTCGATGGAGGAGATGAACACGTTGCTGGCCGTGGCACTGTCGGGCGCGTCCTTGTCGATGAAGAACACCCGCAGGCGCCCGGCCGACTCGCGGAACTCGCCGGGCGACACGCGCTCGATGTCGCTGCGCCGCTGGTACTGGTCGCGCATGCCCTGGGTCTGCGAGTTGGCCCAGGGCCAGCCGACCAGGGCGAAGACCGCGATCAGCAGCAGGATCGGCCAGGCGAAGCGGAACAGCGGCGGCGCGAAGTTGGCGAGGCCGCGGCCGCTTGAAAACCAGATCACCATCTCGCTGTCGCGGTACATGCGCGACAGGGTGCCCACGATCGACACGAACAGGCTGAGGCTCAGGATCGTCGGCATGTAGCCGAGCACCGTGTAGGTCATCACCAGGAAGACCTCGGAGGGATTCACGGCGCCACGGGAGGCCAGCCCGAGGGTGCGGATCAGCATCATGGTCATCACGATGGTGATCAGCACCACCAGCGTGGCCCCGAAGCTGCGCGACAGCTCCTTGCGTATGGAGGAATGGAATAACATCGTCGAGGGAAAAAAAGGATTATGGACTTTCAACTCAAGACCCTCTCCACCGCCCAGGCTGCCACCGAAAAATGCGACGCGCTGATCGTGCTCGCCGCAGCCGGCAACTCTCCCTCCAAGGACCCGATCGCGACGCTTGTCGCCGAAGCCCGCAAGGCCGGCGACCTGGCCGACAAGGCCGGCAAGCTGCTGGCCCTGTACCGGCCGCCGCGCGTGGCGGCGCCGCGCGTGCTGCTGGCTTCGGTGGGCGACGGCAAGCCTTCGTCGCTGCGTGCTGCCGTGCTGGCCGCGGTCGCGGCGGCCAAGGCGACGGACCCGAAGCGGGTGGCGATCGTCTTTGCCCAGCCCGCCGACGCCGAGGGCCTGCGCAGCGCGGTGATCGCGGCGGCCGATGCGAGCTATGTCTACACCGCCACCAAGTCCAAGCCCGAACCGCGTTCGATCCACCAGCTGGTGTTCGGCGTGGCCGATTCGGCCGACCTGCGCGAGGCCTTCGACGAGGCCGCCGCCACGGTCGCGGGCATCGAGCTCGCCAAGGAATGGGCCAACCGGCCCGGCAACCACTGCACTCCCACGATGCTCGCCGAGGCCGCGCAGAAGCTCGCCGCGCTGCCGCAGGTGAAGTGCGAGGTGCTCGGTCCCAAGGAGGTCCAGAAGCTCGGCATGGGCGCCTTCGGCGCCGTCGCGCAGGGCTCGGCCGAGCCGCTGCGCTTCATCGTGCTGCGCTACCACGGCGCCCCCAAGGAGCAGGCGCCGGTGGTGCTGGTGGGCAAGGGCATCACCTTCGACACCGGCGGCGTCTCGCTCAAGCCGGCGGCCGAGATGGACGAAATGAAGTTCGACATGTGCGGCGCCGCCAGCGTGCTGGGCGTGTTTCGCGCGCTCGGCGACATCCGTCCCGCGCTCAACGTCGTGGGCCTGATCCCCACCTGCGAGAACATGAACGACGGCCGTGCGATCAAGCCCGGCGACGTCATCACCAGCATGAGCGGGCAGACCATCGAGATCCTCAACACCGACGCCGAGGGTCGCCTGATCCTCTGCGATGCGCTGAGCTATGCCAAGCGTTTCGATCCGGCGGTGGTGGTCGACATCGCCACGCTGACCGGCGCCTGCGTGGTGGCGCTGGGCGGCGTGCGCAGCGGCCTGTTCGCCAGCGACGACGCACTGGCCGACGCGCTGCTGGCGGCCGGGGAGGAATCGCAGGACCGCTGCTGGCGCATGCCGCTCGACGACGATTACGCCGAGGGTCTCAAAACCAACTTCGCCGACGTGGCCAACGTCGCGGGCCGGGCCGGCGGCGCGGTCACGGCGGCCAAGTTCTTGCAGCGCTTCACGGGCGATTTCCCTTGGGCGCACCTGGACATCGCCGGCACCGCGTGGAAGGGCGGGACGGCCAAGGGCGCGACCGGACGGCCCGTCGGGCTGCTGCTGTCTTATCTGTTGACCCGGGCCCGCCAGGATGCTGCCGGCCCGGCCCCGCACAAGCCGCGCAAGCCGCGGAAGGCGGCCAAGGCGCGCTGAGGTTTTTCCATGACCGAGATCGACTTCCACTTCAACACGCCGGACAAGCTGAACTACGCCTGCCGACTGCTGCGCAAGGCCGTCGGTGCGCGTGGCGCCCGCGTGGTCGTGGTGGCCGATTCACAGATGCTGGAAGCCATCGACCTCGCGCTCTGGACCTTCGCGCCCGCGGAGTTCATCGCGCACTGCCGCAGCGACGGCGAGCCGCACACGGTCGCGCGCTCGCCGGTGGTGCTGGCCGAGAGCGGCGACGCGCCGCTGCCACACCGCCAGGTGCTGGTGAACCTCGGCCACGCGGTGCCCGGCGGCTTCGAGCGCTTCGATCGGCTGATCGACATCGTGAGCGCCGACGATGCCGACCGGCAGGCGGGCCGCTCGCGCTGGCGGCACTACGCCGACCGCGGCTACGCGATCCAGCGCCACGACTTTGCCGGGAGTGCTGCCTGATGTCCGCGCGTACGCCGCCTCGTTTCGTGCCCACCCTCACGACCGTGCTCGAGCTGCCGGGCGAGCCGGTGCCGTCGAGCGAGTCCACCCCCGGGCAGGCACGCGAACCTGCCGCTGCGGCTCCCCAAGCCGCCGTGGCGGACCCGGCGCAGGCCATCGCGCTCACCCCGCAGGCGATGCTCTCCGAGGCCGACGCCTTCCAGCTCGAGGAGCAACTGGTTCACCGCGTGCTGCAGCGCATCGACCTCTCGCTGGAGGAGCGTTTGAGCGACACCGTCTCCGCCGCCGTTCAGCAGCAGCTCGACAACCTGATCCCGCGCTTGCGCGGTGAAATCGAGACGGTGCTGCGCGAGCTGGTGAGCGAAGCGCTGGCCCAGGAACTGTCCGACAACACAGGGTCAATGCCAGCTTTTGGCCCTTGATCCTTGGGCTACACTGCGCGCCAGGTCGAAAGCGCGAAGGCGCTGCGGGTCTGCGGCGCGGAACTTGCTGAGGGTTCGCACACGGATCAAAAGGCCGTATTTCTGTACTTATCCACCAATACCTGGAGGTTCCTCATGCAATTGAAATGGACTGCAGTCACGCTGGCGGCGCTCACGCTCGTGGCTTGTGGCAAGAAGGAAGAAGCAGCGGCTCCGGCGCCCGCGCCGGCACCCACCGCAGCAGCACCTGCACCCGCGGCTCCTCCGGCCGATGCATTGGTGGTCAAGATCGGCCACGTGGGTCCCACCAGCGGCGCCATCGCCCATCTCGGCAAGGACAACGAACTCGGCGCGCGCATGGCCGTCGAGGACCTGAATGCCAAGGGCCTCAAGATCGGCGACAAGGTTGCCAAGTTCGAGCTGCTCGCCGAGGACGACGCCGCCGATCCCAAGCAAGGCACCGCGGTCGCCCAGAAGCTGGTCGACAGCAAGGTCAACGGCATTGTCGGTCACCTGAACTCGGGCACCACCATCCCCGCCTCCAAGCTCTACAGCGACGCCGGCATTCCGCAGGTCTCGCCTTCGGCGACCAACCCCAAGTACACCCGCCAGGGCTTCAAGACCACCTTCCGCGTGGTGGCTGACGACACGCAGCTCGGCGGTACGCTGGGCAAGTACGCGGTCGATACGCTCAAGGGCAAGAACATCGCCGTGATCGACGACCGCACCGCCTATGGCCAGGGCGTCGCCGAAGAGTTCGAGAAGGCCGTCAAGGCCGCCGGGGGCACGATCGTCGGCCACGAGTTCACCACCGACAAGTCCACCGACTTCAACGCCATCCTGACCAAGCTCAAGGGCGCCAAGCCCGACGTGCTGTTCTTCGGCGGCATGGACGCCGTGGGCGGCCCGATGCTCAAGCAGGTCAAGCAGCTCGGCATGAACGTCAAGTTCATGGGCGGCGACGGCCTGTGCACCGGCGAGCTGGCCAAGCTGGCCGGCGATGCGATCGGCGAAGAGATGGTCGTGTGCGCGGAGGCCGGCGGCGTCGAAGGCGACTTCAAGCAGCCGCTGGAAGACTTCAAGACCAAGTTCAAGACCAAGAACGGCGTGGACGTGCAGATCTATGCGCCCTACGTGTACGACGCGGTCAACGTGCTGGCCGAGGCCATGGTGAAGGCCGGCTCGTCCGATCCCGCGAAGTACCTGCCCGAGCTGGGCAAGATCCAGTACAAGGGCGTGACCGGCCCGATCGCCTTCGACGAGAAGGGCGACATCAAGAACGGCGCGCTGACCATCTACACCTACAAGGGTGGTGCCCGTACGCAGATCGCCGTGGTGCGCGGCGCGAGCTGAAGCAAGCCGCTTCAACCGAAGAAAGGGCCCTGAGGGGCCCTTTTTTTATTCCTTCATCGCGGCGCTGCTGCTGGCGTCGTTGCAGTAGTCGAAAAAGGCCTCGAGCTCCCTCGACTTGTCGAACACGGCATCGGCGCCCAGCGCCGTGCAGCGCGCCCGGATGTCGGCATTGACGTAATTGCTGAGAACCACCGCGCGCTGGCTCGCGCTGCGCTGCCTGCAGGTTCTCAGCACGCCGAGCCCCGAGCCCTGCTTGAGGAAAATGTCCACCACCATGAGCTGCCAGTCGTCGGCGTGAGAGGCCAGCCAGGTCGCGGCCTCGTTCTCGCTCTCGGCACAACCGACGACCTGGGCGCCGACCAGGTCCTCGAGGGCGGGGATCAGGTTGTCGCGGATCGTCTTGTTGTCTTCGACAAGGAAGGTGAAAAGCGCCATACGGCTTCGTGCCTGTGAAGAGCAAAGCCTACTGCGATGCAGCATGCGCGGTCGCGCCGAAGCCGCCCGCCGTGACGTAGGAAAAAACGCACGCGTAAGCGGCGGCCGCGGCGATTGAAGGGGATCGGACCCCCGACCAGCAAAAAAGCCCGCTTGCGCGGGCTTTTTGAACTTGAGTGGCGGAGCAGGCGGGATTCGAACCCGCGGAGGGCTATTAACCCTCACACGCTTTCCAGGCGTGCGACTTAAACCACTCATCCACCGCTCCGAAGCCCGCGATTGTAGCAGCGGGCATGGGGCGTTCTCAGGCGGTGCCCGATGTCTTTCCGGCCTGCACCATGCGCATCGCCGAGGCGATGAGCGCCGCGGTTTCGTTCATGTTGCTCGGCACGATCAGGGTGGTGGTGGCGTCCGCCGCGACCTTGCCGTAGGCGTCGACCGCGCGCTCCGCCACCTTGAGCTGCACGGCCTGCTCGCCGCCGGGCTGCCGGATGGCCGCGGCCACGCGCTCGATGGCGCCGGCGGTCGCTTCCGCCACCGCGGTGATGGCCGCGGCCTCGCCCTGGGCATTGTTGATCTGGGCCTGCTTCTCGCCCTCCGAGCGCGCGATGAAGGCCTCGCGCTCGCCGGTGGCAATGTTGATCTGCTCCTGGCGGCGACCTTCGGAGGCCGCGATCAGCGCCCGCTTCTCGCGCTCGGCCGTGATCTGGCGCTGCATGGCCTGCAGGATTTCCTTGGGCGGGGTCAGGTCCTTGATCTCGTAGCGCAGCACCTTCACGCCCCAGTTCAGCGCCGCCTCGTCGATGGCGGCCACCACCTGCGCGTTGATGATGTCGCGCTCCTCGAAGGTCTTGTCGAGCTCGAGCTTGCCGATCACGCTGCGCAGGGAGGTCTGGGCCAGTTGCGTGACGGCAACGATGTAGTTCGACGAACCGTAGCTTGCGCGCATCGGATCGGTCACCTGGAAGTAGAGGATGCCGTCGACCTGAAGCTGCGTGTTGTCGCGGGTGATGCAGATCTGGCTGGGCACGTCCAGCGGGATTTCCTTCAGGCTGTGCTTGTAGGCCACCTTGTCGATGAAGGGGATCAGGAAATTGGGCCCGGGCGTCATCGTGTTGTGGTACTTGCCCAGGCGCTCGCGCACCCAGGCGTTCTGCTGCGGCACGAACTTGATCGACTGGCTGATGACGATGATCGCGATGACCAGCAGGACCAGGGGGACGGTGAATTCCATGAAGTTGCTTCCTCTTTGTGCTTGTTGCTTGGGTATCAGATCTTGTCGACCACCAGGCGGCTGCCGACCACCTCGGCCACGCGGTGTTCGCCGACGGCGGGCGTGGTGCCGGCGCGGGGGACGACGGTCCATTGCGCCCCGCGGTAACGCACGGTGGCGGTGCCGTCGGGGTTCCAGGCATCGATGTAGATGCTCTCGCCGATATCCAGGTTGATGTCGCGGTTGGCGGCAGCCGGCGGCTCGGCGGGGCGCTTGCGGCGGATCAGGTGCCAGGCGACCACTGCGCCGACGCCGACCACCGCCGCCACGACCAGCTGGGTGCCCAGCCCCGCGCCGGCATGCGCGGAGACGGCCGCAGCGGCGAAACCCGCGCTCAACAGCAGCAGGTAGACGGTGCCGGACAGCAGCTCCAGCACGATGGCTCCCCCCGCAATCAGCCACCAGACGGTGGAACTCGCCATGTCACGACTCCTCTCTAAGTGAAGGCACGACATTCTGTGTCAAAAGGGCTGCGGTTCCTTCATCTGAATTCCGTACACTTCGCGCCTGTTTGCTTGTCCCGCCCCCGGAGCCCCCCATGAAATTCCGCTTTCCGATCGTCATCATCGACGAGGACTTCCGCTCCGAGAACAGCTCGGGCCTCAGCATCCGCGCCCTGGCGCAGGCCTTCGAGAGCGAAGGCTTCGAGGTCTTGGGCGTCACCAGCTACGGCGACCTGAGCCAGTTCGCTCAGCAGCAGAGCCGTGCCAGCGCCTTCATCCTGTCGATCGACGACGAGGAGTTCACCCCCGGCCCCGACCTCGACCCGGCAGTGCTGAACCTGCGCAACTTCATCGGCGAGGTGCGGCGCAAGAACGCGGACGTTCCGATCTACATCTACGGCGAGACCAAGACCTCGCGCCACCTGCCCAACGACATCCTGCGCGAGCTGCACGGCTTCATCCACATGTTCGAGGACACGCCGGAGTTCGTGGCGCGCCACATCATCCGGGAAGCCAAGTCCTACCTGGAAGGGGTGCAGCCGCCCTTCTTCAAGGCGCTGATCGACTACGCGGAAGATGGCTCCTATTCCTGGCACTGCCCGGGCCACTCGGGCGGGGTGGCCTTTCTCAAGAGCCCGGTCGGCCAGATGTTCCACCAGTTCTTCGGCGAGAACATGCTGCGCGCCGACGTCTGCAACGCCGTGGAGGAACTGGGCCAGCTGCTCGACCACACCGGCCCGGTGGCAGCCAGCGAGCGCAACGCGGCGCGCATCTTCAACGCCGACCACTGCTTCTTCGTGACCAACGGCACCAGCACCAGCAACAAGATGGTGTGGCACCACACGGTGGCGCCGGACGACGTGGTGGTGGTGGACCGCAACTGCCACAAGTCGGTGCTGCACGCCATCATCATGACCGGCGCGATCCCCGTCTTCATGAAGCCGACGCGCAATCACTTCGGCATCATCGGGCCGATTCCGCGGAGCGAGTTCGAGCAGTCCGCCATCAAGGACAAGATCCGCGCCAATCCGCTGCTCTCGCATGTCGATGCCGACAAGGTCAAACCGCGGGTCATGACCTTGACGCAGTCCACCTACGATGGCGTGATCTACAACACCGAGACCATCAAGGGCATGCTCGACGGCTACGTCGACACGCTGCACTTCGACGAGGCCTGGCTGCCGCACGCCGCCTTCCATCCGTTCTACGGCGCCTACCACGCGATGGGCAAGCGGCGCGTGCGGCCGAAGGAGTCGCTGGTGTTCGCCACCCAGTCCACCCACAAGCTGCTGGCCGGCATCAGCCAGGCCAGCCACGTGCTGGTGCAGGACTCGCAGAACCGCGCGCTCGACCGCGACCTCTTCAACGAGGCCTACCTGATGCACTCCTCGACCAGCCCGCAGTACGCCATCATCGCCAGCTGCGACGTGGCCGCCGCGATGATGGAGCCGCCGGGGGGCACCGCACTGGTGGAAGAGAGCATCCTGGAGGCACTGGACTTCCGCCGCGCGATGCGCAAGGTGGAGGAGGAGTTCGGCAAGGACGAGTGGTGGTTCAAGGTCTGGGGGCCCGAGAAGCTGGTGGAGGAGGGCATCGGCCGCGCCAGCGACTGGATCATGCACGGCGAGGCGCGCAGCGCGAACGGCAAGAACGGCTCGCGCCACTGGCACGGCTTCGGCAAGCTGGCCGACGGCTTCAACATGCTCGACCCGATCAAGTCGACCATCGTGACGCCGGGGCTGGACCTGAACGGCAAGTTCGCTGCCACCGGCATCCCGGCCAGCATCGTGACCAAGTTCCTGGCCGAGCACGGCGTGATCGTGGAGAAGACCGGGCTCTACAGCTTCTTCATCATGTTCACCATCGGCATCACCAAGGGCCGCTGGAACACGCTGCTCACGGCGCTGCAGCAGTTCAAGGACGACTACGCGCGCAACCAGCCCATGTGGCGCATTCTTCCCGAGTTCTGCCAGAGCCACCCGGGCTACGAGCGCCTGGGGCTGCGCGACCTGTGCCAGCACGTCCATGAGCTCTATGCGCGCTCCGACGTGGCGCGGCTCACCACCGAGATGTACCTGAGCGACCTGACGCCGGCCATGAAGCCGAGCGACGCCTTCGCCCACATCGCGCACCGCAAGACCGAGCGGGTGGAGATCGACGAGCTCGAGGGCCGCATCACCACCAGCCTGATCACGCCTTACCCGCCGGGCATTCCGCTGCTGATCCCGGGCGAGGTCTTCAACAAGAAGATCGTCGACTACCTCAAGTTCGCGCGCGAGTTCAACAAGGAGTGCCCGGGCTTCGAGACCGACATCCACGGGCTGGTGGCGCGCATCGACGAGAACGGCAGGAAGCGCTACTACGCGGATTGCGTTCGCGCCGCCTGAGCTTCTTCAGCCCAGGCGCAGCATCACCACGCCGGCCACGATGACCAGCGTGCCCGCGGCGCGCTGCCAGCCGAAGGCCTCGCGCAGGAACAGCGCGCCGATCAGCGCGGCGAACAGCACCGAGGTCTCGCGCAGGGCCGCGACGATCGCGATCGGTGCGCGCGTCATGGCCCACAGGGCGATGCCGTAGCTGCCCAGCGAGGCGGCGCTGCCGACCAGCGCCAGCTTCCATCGTCCCGCCATGTACGACAGGGCGGCGCGGCGCTGGCCGGGCCGGCGCCACAGCACCAGCAGCAGGAACGGAATGCCGTCGAACAGGAACAGCGTCGCGACGTAGGCCAGCGCATCGCCCGAGATGCGCACGCCGAGGCCGTCGATGACGGTGTAGAGCGCGATGATGGCCGCATTGGCCAGTGCGAAGGCCAGGGCCTTGCCGCGCCGGCCCTCGTCGTTCTCGCGCAGGGCCGAGGGCGACAGGCCCAGCGTGACCACCCCCACGCACAGCAGGGCGACACCGGCCCAGGCGGTTGCCGAGATCGCCTCGCCGATGAAGCTCAGGCTGCCCAGCGCCACCAGCAGCGGCGAGCAGCCGCGCATCACCGGGTAGGTGAGGCTCAGGTCCCCATGCTTGTAGGCGCCGCTGAGCGCGATGTAGTAGCCGATGTGGATCAGCAGCGAAGCGGCCAAGTACGGCCAGGCAGCCATCGGCGGCAGGCCCGTGACCATCACCAGCGGAACGGCGATGAAGATGCCCACGCTGTGGACCAGCGCGGTGTCCAGCGCCTTGTCGCGGCCGGATTTGATGAGCGCGTTCCAGGCGGCGTGCAGCAGGGCGCCGAAGAGGACCGCCAGGACGATGGGGCCGCTTAAGGCCACCGCGCGCGCGCTTCGAGGCAGCGGTGGCTGGTACGCGCGGCGTGCGTCGGAAGGGGAGGGAACATGCGCTGATCGTAACGGGCTTGAAATGCAGCATTGCCCGGCATGCAATGAATCCGAACGGGCACGGCACTCGTATTGGTTGCAGCCGCCGCCATTCCGGCGCCGGTCTCAACCCCCAAGGAGCCTTTCATCATGAGCAGCAGATTCCACCGCCTCGCATCCATCGCCCTGGCCGTCGCAATGGCCGCAGGCGCCGCCGCGGCCTCCGCGCAGGTCATGGTCGGCGGCGCGCCGATGTTCGCGACCAAGGACATCATCGACAACGCCGTCAATTCGAAGGACCACACCACGCTGGTGGCCGCGGTCAAGGCGGCCGGGCTGGTCGAGACCCTCAAGGGCCCCGGCCCCTTCACCGTGTTCGCCCCCACCAACGCGGCCTTCGCCGCCTTGCCGGCCGGCACGGTGGACACGCTGCTCAAGCCCGAGAACAAGGGCAGTCTGACGGCCGTGCTGACCTATCACGTGGTGCCCGGCAAACTCGACGCCGCAGCCCTGGGCAGCCAGATCATGGACGGCAAGGGCATGGCGACGCTCAAGACGGCGGCCGGCGGCACGCTGACGGTGAAGGAGAACGGCGGAAAGATCTGGGTCGGCGACGAGAAGGGTGGCTGGGCCACCGTGGGCACGGCCGACGTCTACCAGTCCAATGGCGTGATCCACGTGGTCGACAAGGTGCTGCTGCCCAAGTAGGGCGCGGCGGCGACTCAGGAGGAGGACGCGAGGTCCTCCCGCACCCTCAGAAAGCGCGCGAACCTCGGCAGGCCGCCGGGGTTCGTGCCGTTGTAGCGGTAGCTGACCCAGCTTCCCACGGCCGGCGGTTGTTCGCGCTGCGCGTCGCTGAAGCCGCCGCCCAGCTTGAAGCGCCGGCCCTCGGGCGTCTCGACCAGCAGCGCGCCCATGCGGCCGGTATGGCGCCCGCGCCCCGGCACGTGCGCCAGCACCCGGGCCTCGGCATCCTCGTAGGGCTTGACCTTGAGCAGGTCGGCGGATCGTTCGCCGCGGTAGACGGACGAACCCCGGTGCAGCATCAGGCCTTCGCCGCCCATGCGCACCGTCTTGTCGAGCAGCGCCTGCAGGTCCTCGTGCGTGGTGGCGCGCTGCTGGGGCACCGGCAGCACCCAGGGCGCCGCCGTCAAGGGCAGCAGCTTGCGCAGCGCCGCCAGCCGCGCCGTGAAGTCGCCGGGCTGCGCCGGGAGGTCGAAGACCATGAAGCGGATGTTGCGCCAGGCCGCCTCGTTCGGCGTCTGGTCGCGCACCGTGGACACGGTTTCCGCGAAGCGCCCTCGGCCGGCCCACAGCTCGCCGTCCATCGGCACCGCCGGCAGGTGGGCGGTGAACCAGGCGGGGGCGGCCACGCGCTCGCCGCCGCGCGTCCAGAGCTGCCTTCCGTCCCAGTAGCCGCGCATGCCGTCGTACTTCTCGCTGACCCAGTAGTCCGCCAGCGGCATGCCGCGGCGATAGACATCGGCCAGCATG